>NZ_JBXVVI010000013.1:0-97784 GCF_057219155.1 Roseovarius sp. YIN77 | reverse complement strand
CAACCTGAAGTTCGACGTCGAACTGATCGCCCCGATCGCCATGGAAGAAAAACTGCGCTTCGCCATCCGCGAAGGCGGACGCACCGTCGGTTCCGGCGTCGTCTCCAAAATCCACGAGTAATTCTACTCGTGGCCACCCTGTTCGAAGTAGGCCGGGAAATACCTCCCGGTCTACCTCTCAACGCGAAAGGCAAATAAAATGGCAGTTCAAAGCCAAAACATTCGCATCCGGCTGAAGGCCTTCGATTACCGTGTACTGGACGCCAGCACTCAGGAAATCGTTTCCACCGCCAAACGCACTGGTGCTCAGGTTCGCGGTCCTATCCCGCTGCCCAACAAGATCGAGAAATTCACCGTTCTGCGTGGTCCTCACGTGAACAAGAAATCTCGGGACCAGTTCGAGATCCGCACGCATAAGCGCCTGCTGGACATCGTCGACCCAACACCACAAACCGTGGACGCGCTGATGAAGCTCGACCTGGCTGCCGGTGTTGACGTCGAGATCAAGGTTTAAGGAGGGTATCGACGATGCGCTCTGGTGTAATCGCGAAAAAAGTCGGCATGACCCGGCTTTTCATGGAGGACGGGAAGCAGATTCCTGTGACCGTACTTCAGCTTGACGCCCTGCAGGTCGTTGCACAACGTACTGCGGATAAAGATGGATACACAGCTGTTCAGCTGGGGGCAGGCACTGCCAAAGCAAAACGCACATCGCAAGCGATGCGCGGCCACTTTGCTGCGGCCAATGTAGCACCCAAGCGGAAGGTCACAGAATTCCGTGTGTCCGAGGAAAACCTGATCGCCGTTGGCGAAGAAATCTCTGCCGAGCATTATGTCGAAGGTCAATTTGTTGACGTTTCCGGCACATCGATCGGTAAAGGTTTTGCTGGTGCCATGAAACGCCACAACTTTGGTGGTCTGCGCGCCACGCACGGTGTGTCGATCAGCCACCGTTCGCACGGCTCCACCGGTCAGTGTCAGGATCCGGGCAAGGTGTTCAAAGGCAAGAAAATGGCCGGCCACATGGGTGCTGCCAAGGTCACCACACAGAACCTGCAGGTTGTTAAAACCGACGCAGATCGTGGTCTGATCATGGTCAAAGGCGCTGTTCCAGGTTCCAAAGGCGGCTGGGTCACTGTCAAAGACGCTGTGAAAAAGGCTCTGCCAGAAGGTGTTGCTTTCCCGGCTGCGCTGAAATCTGCAGCGGCTGAAGCAGCAGTAGAAGAAACCTCTGAAGGAGGTGCGGAAGAATGAAACTTGACGTGATCAATCTTGACGGCGGCAATGCCGGTTCCGTTGATCTGGGCGAAGAAATCTTCGGCCTGGAACCACGTGCGGACATTCTGCACCGTGTGGTCCGTTGGCAGCGCAACAAGGCGCAGGCTGGCACCCACAAGGTGAAAACACGGTCGGAAACCAGCTATTCCACCAAGAAGATCTATCGCCAAAAAGGCACCGGTGGCGCTCGTCACGGTTCCCGCAATGCGCCGATCTTCCGCAAAGGTGGTGTGTATAAGGGCCCGACCCCGCGCAGCCACGCCCACGATCTGCCGAAGAAATTCCGCGCTCTGGGTCTGAAACACGCCCTGTCCGCCAAAGCGAAAGCCGGCGAACTGGTTGTGATCGAGGCCGCAGAAGCTGAAGGCAAGACCGCCGCTCTGGCCAAACAGGTTGCAAACCTGGGCTGGAAACGCGCGCTGATCATTGATGGCGCTGCCGTCAACGAAGGCTTTGCCAAAGCTGCCCGCAATATCGAAGGTCTGGATATCCTGCCGACGATGGGTGCAAACGTCTATGACATCCTGAAGCGTGACACTCTGGTGATCACCAAAGCAGGTGTCGAAGCACTGGAGGCTCGTCTGAAATGAGCGCTAAAGCAGAACATTACGACGTCGTTCGCAAACCGGTGATCACCGAGAAATCGACCATGGCATCTGAAAATGGTGCGGTTGTTTTCGAGGTCGCCATCGACGCGAACAAGCCACAGATCAAAGAAGCTGTTGAAAGCCTCTTTGGCGTCAAGGTGAAAGCGGTCAACACCACGATCACCAAAGGCAAAGTCAAACGCTTCCGCGGCCAGCTGGGCAAGCGCAAAGACGTGAAAAAAGCCTATGTGACGCTCGAAGAAGGCAACACAATCGACGTGTCGACCGGACTGTAAGATCTAGGTTTTCGAGAGATTAAGAAACCCCGCTGAGAGGCGGGGTTTTTTGGTTTTGTCGGTTTCTATTCGGCAAATAGTGAAGAGATAATTTCGCTTGGTTTGCTGACGAAGACTGGTTTGCCAAGAGAGCCGATCATATCGTCCGGTAAACGTTCAGCAACATCCGTACGTCCTATTACAGGAGCTGAGCAACCTGGGGCAAACAGCACGAATGGCCCGGTGAGCAAGAAATGGTAGATGCTATCCATGAGTGCTGGGTGTGAACAGGGTTTGAAAATATATATTCCGCTGACAAACCCGTTTTCTTCGTCAATCGAGAGATGGCAGGAGTTCTGTTCATCATACTTCAAGGGAATAAATGAAATGCCACTTGTGCCTGTTTGTGGGTTCCCAAAAATATTTAATACATTTCCCACCGTTACATCCGAAGTTTGGTTCGCCCAATAGCTTTGAAAGTAAAATTCGATTCCCATGCACAAAACCTCCCAATTGCGTAGGGTGGGGTTTCACCCCACCAAAAACCACCACAACACTGGTGGGCAGAATGCCCACCCTACATCTGAATGACAACACCGCGTGAATAGCGGCCCAAGGGCTACCGCGTGACCACCGGACCGCTCGTCACGCCAACGGCGTGCGATGTCATGGTGGCGCGCCTCTGGTGCGACGGGCCGGCGATGGGGCGGGGGGCGCTTCGCCCCGCGACATCCCGTAGGCCGGGGTTCACCCCGGCACCTGCATCCCAACTGACCTCGGCACTCCATTCCGCGTCGGGTGGGATTTCCCCCCACAACTCCCCCCAAAAAACCGTAATCGTTAACGTCCGCGATCCCCTCGCCAACTGCACCGTCGCAATACCGTTAAAATACCGACGCAATACCGACGTTGATTTTGGCGGTAACGTTTCTGTGCTGGTGGTTGCCCCCCAAACCCCCCATAACGGCATTATGACCACCACCACACCAAACGCCCCGGGCCTCAGCGGTTGGGCGCTTTTGTTCTTCCTCAGCTTTGTCTGGGGCGGGGCGTTCATGTCGATGGCTGTGGCGTTGGAAAATTACGGGCCCTTCACCGTTGCGGCGGGCCGTATTGGCATTGGTGCACTGGCGTTGTTGGCGGTTGTTATCGTCACCCGCCCCGGCGATCTGGCGATCCGTGATCCAAGGACTTTGGGCTTCATACTGGCCTTGGGTATCTTGAATTTTGCGATGCCTTTCAGCCTGTTAACCTGGGGGATTCAGCAGGTTCCGTCGGCCTTTGCCGGTGTTGCAATGGGCTCTTCGCCGCTCTTTGTTCTTGCTTTGGCATATCTCTTTGTTCCGGAAGAACAAATCGGTCCACGCCGGATTGCGGGTGTTGTTATTGGCTTTGTCGGTCTTTTGGTCCTGATCCTGCCCGGTGCCATGGCGGCGGACAGCGCGGGCGGGTCGCTGCTTGCCAGAATGGCCTGCGTCGGGGCATCGCTGTGCTATTCGATCGGGGCGATCTTGATCCGCCGCGCGCCACCGATCCCGCCAATGGTGTTCACCACCGGGATGCTGACCGCGGGAACGCTGGTTCTGATGCCGATCGCCCTGATGTTGGAGGGGATGCCACAGATCACCGGCGCCCGGGCGACATGGGCCATTCTTTACGCTGGGCTTCTGCCCACAGGGTTGGCCTTCTTGCTGCGCGTTGTGTTGATCCGATCCGCAGGCCCCATTTTCATGAGCCTCGTGGCCTATATAGTCCCGCTCTGGGCGGTACTTTTGGGGGTCGCTTTGCTGGGCGAAACCCTGCAACCCAGCACCTATATTGGTGCGGCTATTATCCTGTCGGGCGTTGGCCTGACACAGGCGCGGTTCTTGTCAAAACGTTAGTGGGTGTCAAAACACCGACCAGCCCGTTGCCCGTGCCAGCATCGCCGCCGCCCGTGTTCCGGCGTGCGAATTTCCGTATCGGTTCAACCCCGGTGACCAGATAGCGATTGATGCCACACCCGGCGCGATCACCAGAATGCCGCCGCCCACACCACTTTTGCCGGGCAAACCAACCTGATAGGCGAATTCTCCAGATCCATCGTAATGACCGCACATCATCATCAGCGAATTGATGCGTTTGGAATGGTTTAGGGGCAGGGGCATGGTTGCGTCACCGAGCCGGGCAAAGGATCGGCCCAGCCGCGCCAGCTGATCGGTTGTCATTTCGATGGCGCATTGGTGGAAATAGGTGCCCAAGGTCAGATCAGGCGCGTTTCGCAGATTGCCATGGGAGGCCAGATAATGCGCCAGCGCCTTGTTGCGGGCGCCGGTTACCTGTTCGTTGGCGGCGACCTGTTGATTGATGTAAATCTCATCCGTGCCGGCCATGTCGCGAACCAGCCCCACTATTTCGGCCAGCGCCTGTTTGGGTTCGCGCCCCGACAGCAGCGCATCAGTGGTGACAATTGCACCTGCGTTGACAAAGGGATTGCGCGGACGGCCCTGTTCGCGTTCCAGCAGCACGACGGAATCAAACGATGTGCCTGATGGTTCGCGCCCCACACGCGTCCAGATCTGATCGCCCAACCGGCCCAAGGCCGCGGCCAGAACGAAGACCTTGGAAATGCTCTGGATCGAAAAGGGCACATCCGCAGCGCCCGCGCTAAAGTTTCGCCCATCGGCCAGACAGACGGACATGGCGAATTGCGCCGGCGCGACACGCGCCAGATCAGGGATGTACTGCGCGGGCGTGCCCCAGTCATCTTCGGCCATGATCTGGGCGTGAATGTCATCGAGTATGTGTTGGTTGACTGTCATTCTATCCTCTCGGCGCCCGAACAGCTCCAATCTTTGGCCAAGCCCGGCGCGAATTCAAGGCTGAAGGCCGGCCCCGCCCCGCCCACTCTGTCAGAGCACAATTGTTCACATCTGCCATCCTATCTCAAAACCCACCGACGTGTTGCAGTCGCGATACCGACGCAATACCGACGTCTGTTTTTAGGTTAGATTTTGCGGGTCAGGCGGTGGTGCGCCACGCCTTTATTTTATTGGATTTCCCTTGACCAGAGGGGCGCGCTCACTTAAACGAAGCCAGTCGCAGGCCTCGGATTCGTTCCGGGGCTTATGATATTTGGAATTTGGGGACCTTCGGGGCCCTACAAACAGGCCACCTTCGGGGGGCTACAACATAGGCGGGACAGCCAATCGGGCGCCCGTCAGCTAGTAAACGGAAGACAGAAAGCATGGCACTCAAGTCGTACAAACCGACGACGCCGGGCCAGCGCGGGCTGGTGCTGATTGACCGTTCGGAGCTTTGGAAAGGACGTCCAGTCAAATCCTTGACAGAGGGTTTGACGAAAAAGGGCGGTCGGAACAATACCGGACGGATTACACAGCGCCGCCGTGGTGGTGGGGCGAAACGTCTCTACCGGATTGTTGATTTCAAACGCAACAAATTCGACGTGACCGCAACCGTAGAGCGGATCGAATACGATCCCAACCGGACTGCGTTCATTGCTCTGATCAAATACGAAGACGGCGAGCAGGCCTATATCCTGGCCCCGCAGCGTCTGGGTGTTGGTGATCAGATTGTGGCCAGCCAAAAGGCCGACATCAAGCCGGGCAACGCGATGCCCTTTACCGGTCTGCCGATCGGGACCATCATTCACAACATCGAACTGAAAGCAGGCAAAGGCGGCCAGATCGCTCGTGCAGCCGGCACTTACGCTCAGTTTGTTGGTCGTGATGGTGGTTATGCACAGATCCGCCTGTCTTCGGGCGAACTGCGCATGGTGCGTCAGGAATGCATGGCCACCGTTGGTGCCGTGTCCAACCCCGACAACTCGAACCAGAACTTCGGTAAAGCAGGTCGTAACCGTCACAAGGGCATCCGCCCATCCGTGCGTGGTGTTGTTATGAACCCGATCGATCACCCCCATGGTGGTGGTGAGGGCCGGACCTCTGGTGGTCGTCACCCGGTAACCCCATGGGGCAAACCGACCAAAGGTGCACGTACCCGCAACAAGAACAAGGCGTCGCAGAAGCTGATCATCCGCTCGCGTCACGCCAAGAAGAAAGGGCGCTAAGATATGTCTCGCTCTGTATGGAAAGGCCCCTTTGTTGATTCCTATGTCCTTAAAAAGGCAGAGGCAGCACGGGACTCCGGCCGTAATGATGTGATCAAGATCTGGTCGCGCCGTTCCACCATTTTGCCCCAGTTCGTGGGTTTGACCTTTGGTGTTTATAACGGCCGCAAACATATCCCGGTAAACGTATCCGAGGACATGATTGGCCAGAAGTTTGGCGAATATTCCCCGACACGGACCTATTACGGTCACGCCGCGGATAAAAAAGCGAAGCGGAGATAACGGTCATGGGTAAAGAGAAAAACGCTCGCCGCGTGGCTGACAACGAAGCAATGGCCAAAACCCGTATGCTTCGCACCTCGCCGCAAAAGCTGAACCTGGTTGCTGCAATGATCCGTGGTAAGAAAGTTGAAAAGGCTCTGTCCGATCTGACTTTCTCCAAACGCCGGATCGCTCAGGACGTGAAGAAATGCCTTCAGTCCGCGATTGCAAACGCCGAAAACAACCACAACCTGGATGTCGATGAGCTGATCGTTGCAGAAGCTTATGTCGGCAAGAACCTGGTCATGAAGCGTGGTCGCCCACGTGCACGTGGTCGGTTTGGGGCTCTGAAGAAACCATTCTCAGAGCTGACAATCACGGTTCGTCAGGTAGAGGAGCAAGCCTAATGGGTAACAAAGTCAATCCAATCGGCATGCGCCTTCAGGTCAACCGCACCTGGGACAGCCGCTGGTACGCCGATACCAAGGATTATGGTAATCTTCTGTTGGAAGACATCAAAATCCGCGACTTCATCAAGGATGAGTGCAAACAAGCCGGCATCAGCCGTGTGATCATCGAACGTCCGCACAAAAAGTGCCGCGTCACGATCCACACTGCACGTCCGGGCGTGATCATTGGCAAGAAAGGCGCTGACATTGAAGGTCTGCGCAAGAAAATCGCCAACATCACCGACAGCGAACTGCACCTGAACATTGTTGAGGTTCGTAAGCCGGAGCTGGACGCCGCACTGGTTGCTGAAAGCATCGCCCAACAGCTGGAACGCCGGGTTTCTTTCCGTCGTGCCATGAAACGGGCCGTGCAGAACGCAATGCGCATGGGCGCCGAAGGCATTCGTGTGAATGTTGCCGGTCGTCTGGGTGGTGCTGAAATCGCACGTACCGAATGGTACCGCGAAGGACGCGTTCCGCTGCACACTCTGCGTGCTGACATCGATTACGCACATGCTGAAGGCCTGACAGCCTACGGTATTATCGGGATCAAGGTCTGGATCTTCAAAGGTGAGATCATGGAGCATGACCCGGCTGCGCGTGACCGTAAGGCACAGGAACTCCAGGATGGCCCTGCACCTCGCGGTGCTGGCGGTCGTCGCTAAGGGGGAATAGACATGCTTCAACCAAAGCGTACAAAATTCCGCAAGATGTTCAAAGGACGGATCAAGGGCGAGGCCAAAGGCGGCTCTGATCTGAACTTCGGCTCTTACGGTCTGAAAGCAACCGAGCCAGAGCGTGTAACCGCACGTCAGATCGAGGCTGCGCGTCGTGCAATGACCCGTCACATGAAACGGCAAGGTCGTGTCTGGATCCGGATTTTCCCGGACACTCCAGTGACCTCCAAGCCGACCGAAGTGCGGATGGGTAAGGGTAAAGGCTCTGTCGATTTTTGGGCATGCAAGGTCAAACCAGGCCGTGTGATGTTTGAAATTGATGGCGTTGCAGATTCCATCGCCCGCGAGGCCCTGCGCCTGGCAGCGATGAAACTGCCGGTCAAAACCCGTATCGTCGAGCGCGAAGACTGGTAAGGGTAGGGGGCAACCCCAGCTGAGAGATCAAAAACCCCCGTCGAGAAATCGGCGGGGGTTTTTGCGTCAAATCAACCTGGAAGCCATTGCTGACATTGCAATTGTAGGTCAACTATATCGCTGGTTTATTCGAAAGGGTGCAAGTTGAGCAACGTATTGGTCCCAGAGTTTGCCGTTTCTGACTGGCGTAAGTCGAAATCGTTTTATTGCGATGTCCTTGGATTTGAGTGTGCTTATGAGCGCCCGGAAGAAGGGTTTTGTTATCTACGTCTGGGAGGTGCGGAACTGATGATCGACCAGATAGGAGAAGGTCGCACCTTCGACGACGGGCATCTGCCCACCAACTATCCCTTTGGAAAGGGGCTGAATGTTCAGATTGAAGTCCCGTCCATAGCACCTCTCGTCGAGGCACTTGCCAGAGTTGAGCATGCTCTGTTCCTACCTGTCGAAGATAAATGGTATCGCGTCGGCACCGAAGAATTGGGTAACAGGCAGTTTGTCGTTGCAGATCCCGACGGCTATCTGCTTCGGTTCTTTCAAGATCTGGGTTCACGGCCAATCCAAGATTAAACTGGGCCGTGTGATATTTGAAATCGATAGCGGGCGGACGACATCGCCCGTGAAGATCGATAAGCGATGGGCAGGCTGCCACCCTAAAGACACCCCCCGCCGAGCAATCGGCGGGGGTTTTGTTTTTTGGTGGTGCAGTGACCTATTCGACCAGCACGCGCCCCGGTTTCCCAACTTCGTGAACCCGAAAGACGATCACAACGCCCCCATCCGGCCCCGATGTGGCCGTGTGGACGTGCCCAAGCGGGACATGCACGGTCTGACCTGCGCTGAAAGGTTGATCGGGCTGTCCGTCCAGATGCAAGATGCCCGAACCCTCGATCACATAGATGAACTCTTCGCCCGGGTGCCAATGCAGGGGCAGGGTCATGTTGGGCGGCAGTGAGACACGGCTCACGATGACCTCGGTTCCCTCGACACCTGCCAGCGTGGTTTTTGACAGTGCTTCGATTTCGGGTTTGGTGAGGTCGGCTGCTGTCGTTTCATCATGTGCCCAGCTGGCCGATGCCAGACATAGGGTGAAAATGGTGGCGGTTGTTTTCTTTAGCGTAAACATCAGGCGGCTCCTTTGATTTCATCTTCGACCAGAACGCGTTCTGGTAGACCTTCTTCATGGACGCGAAACGCGATCAAAGTGACAGGTTCGTCGCCGGTAGAGGCTGTATGTACCACTTTATAGGGCACTTTGACAGCTTCGCCCGCCGTCACTGTTTTGGCATCATGGCCCTCCAGCCAAAGCGTTGTTGTGCCACTTATCACATAGATGAACTCTTCTCCGGGACGCCAATGCCGGGGCAGGGTGAAGTTAGGGGGGAACACGCAGTGGCTGACCACGACGTCTGTATTGGCGACGCCCTCCAGCGCCTCGGTCATCATTTCCAACTTTCGCAAACTACACCCGCAAATACAGGTGGACGTTAGTTCAAGCTATGATCATGCCAATTTGGGGCTTCGCGAGGCTGAAATCGCCATCCGCGCCACCAAGAAGGCACCAGATAGTGCCTTTGGCAGAAATGTCAGCCCGTTTCGTTTTGCGCTCTATTCAACCGAAGACTATATGAACCAACATCCCGATATCCCCTTGGGAAAGCATGATTTCTATATGATTGATCAGGCGGTGGGATGGTTGGTGCCAACGGTCAGGGCAACCCGCGAAGAGGGCATGAAGCGGGCGGTGTTTCAATGCCTGCGGGCTAATGCCGTGGTCAATGCAACGGCGACCGGGATGGGGGGTACGATGATGCCTTGTTATGCCGGGGATCAGGACGATCGCCTGATCCGGGTTTCAGACACGATCCCGAGCTTGGACATGGAATTGTGGGTTCTGACCCACCCAGATCTGCGAAACTCTGCCAAAGTGCGTCCCTGATGTCATTTCTCTACAATGATCTGGAAATGCGGCGCGACTTGTGGGCCGGAGAGCGTAAAAAACCCACCAAGTGGAATTTCCTGCCTCGCAATTAACGATGCTGTGTCATAAATATTCACCATGACCCGTTTCGCCCCACTTCCCGATCCGCCCTATTATGCCGTGATTTTCACGGCCCAGCGAACAGCGGTTGATGAGGGCTATGGCGCGATGGCCGACCTGATGGTGGAAATGGCGGCTGGTCAACCCGGTTATATCGGCGTGGAGACCACACGTGATGCCGAAGGTCTGGGCATCACAGTCAGTTATTGGGAAGATGAGGCTTCCCTTTCGGCGTGGAAAGAGGTCGCAAAACATGCGCTGGCCCAGAAATTGGGCAAAGAACGTTGGTATGAGTATTACACCTTGCGGGTTGCCAAAGTGGAACGCCACTATGACGGCCCGGAAGGGCGATAGCACAAACAGGCACGCGGCCCCTCTGCGGCAAGGGCCGCATTCACCCTGAGGTATTTGGGGCGAAAGGAAGCCAGTATTCCTTTGTGCTATCTTCCCCCGTCCGTCCGTCGTCGCGAGCGTCTGTTTGGATTGCCCTCTCGCCCAATCTGTGGCCATGCGCTAAACCCGGCCTATGACCCAGATCGAATCCCTCTTTGTGACCCGCCTCTATCGCGCCTCTCTGAAAAGCCAAGGCGTGGATTATGATGAACTTGCCGCATCCTGCTTTTCTATTGCAGAAGATGACGAGGCCGGGCAGGCGT
This sequence comes from Roseovarius sp. YIN77, assembly GCF_057219155.1. NCBI lineage: Bacteria > Pseudomonadati > Pseudomonadota > Alphaproteobacteria > Rhodobacterales > Roseobacteraceae > Roseovarius > Roseovarius sp. YIN77. The sequence continues at coordinate 87,077 of NZ_JBXVVI010000013.1, read as the reverse complement.
GGTGCGAAGACAATGCCTATCCCGGCTACACGTCCTATGCGTCGCTGACCGATCTGCCGTGGCGTTTTCCGATCTTTGCCGATCTGGTGGCGGTGTTGGATCAACACGTTGCTGCCTTTGCCGAGGATCTGGAATTTGATCTGGATGGGCGGGCACTGAAGCTAGAGGATATCTGGATCAATATCCTGCCAGAGGGCGGGATGCATGCCAGCCACATCCACCCGCATTCAGTGATCAGCGGCACCACCTATGTGTCGATGCCCGATGGCGCCAGCGCGCTGAAGCTGGAGGATCCACGATCCGCCCGGATGATGGCCGCCCCCGTGCGCAAGAAGGGCGTGCGGCGGGAACTCCAGACCTTTGTCTATGCCAAACCAACCGTCGGTGATGTGCTGTTGTGGGAAAGCTGGCTGCGCCACGAAGTGCCGATGAATATGTCCGAAGAGGACCGGATTTCGGTGAGCTTTAATTATCGGTGGGAGTGAGTACTAGTTGTGTATGGTCCTGTGAACAGGGGAGAATCAGACATGAAAGAAGCCGAAAGAGTTGTGCGCCAGTTCCATGAAAGCTGGGGCATGCGGGATCCAGATCGCGGGGCGGCGGTGATTTCCGAGGACTGCCGGTTCGAAGATGTCGCGCGGCGCGAATCTCAGACCGGCAAAGAGGCTTATAAAGAAGACTACCACCGCTGGCGCAAAGCCTTCCCGGATGGCGAATGTATCGTCGACCGGGTGATCGTCAGCGATTGCGAAGAGTGGGCCATTGTAGAGTTTCACAACACCGGCACGCATACGGGCGTTCTGCATTCCAGCCTTGGTGATTTTGAACCGACCGGCAAACGCTATCATGTGCGATACTGTTCAGTCATGCGGGTCAAGGGCGGGATGGTTGTTGAGGGACGCGATTACTATGACAGCGCCACCATCGCGCGGGATTTAGGATTAGTGTAAGGCGCGCCACATTCGGGCCGGATCCGGCGTCGTATCGAAAGACCTTGCTTATTGTGCCAAACTCCGCGATACGGGGCGCGCATACGTTTTTCTTTTTCGACCACTGTCTCCCGATTATCGGCGTTCAGTCTTTCGATCCAGACCGACCACGCCGGGTTGTCGCAATAATGCGGGCAACAAATTAATTATGGAGACTACGGATATGGCCACTGGCACCGTAAAATGGTTCAACACAACTAAAGGTTTTGGTTTCATCGCGCCCGACGGCGGCAGCAAAGACGTGTTTGTACACATCTCAGCTGTTGAGCGTTCCGGCCTGACTGGCCTGGCAGACAACCAGAAAGTCACATTCGACGTAGAAGCAGGCCGTGACGGCCGCGAATCTGCGACGAATATCGTTCTGGCCTAAGCCTTACAGCGATTGAATTGCTATGGCGCGGTCCCAAAAGGGGCCGCGTTTTGCGTTTAGGGGTATTTCAACGGCAGTACCAAAGTAACCCTGTATGGCCTCTCGGACAAACTCCTATATGAGAAAACTTCCCTCTTGCCCCCCATATCCAAACCCCCTATAGACCCCCAATCTCGTGAAAACCGGACAAGTCCGGGATTCGCGCGTGTTTGTAATTCATCCACCAGGTCACGGGTGACCCTGTATAACGTCAGGGGCCTGCTGGTGTTTTGAGAAGGAAATAGGCGATGAACGCCACTGAACTGAATGACAAGACTCCGGACCAGCTCCGCGAGGAATTGGTGAACCTGAAGAAAGAAGCCTTCAACCTGCGCTTCCAACAGGCCACCGGTCAACTTGAAAACACCGCACGTATCCGCACCGTCCGCCGTGACGTTGCCCGTGTAAAAACTGTTCTGAACCAAAAAGCTGCAGAAGCAGCCGAGTAAGAGGAGCCAGAAAGATGCCCAAACGTATTCTGCAAGGCACCGTAACCTCGGACGCCAACGCACAAACCGTCACTGTTTCGGTCGAACGCCGTTTCACACACCCGGTTCTGAAAAAGACCATCCGTAAGTCCAAGAAATACCGGGCTCACGATGAGAATAACACGTTCAAGAAAGGCGACGCTGTTCGCATTCAAGAGTGTTTGCCAAAGTCGAAAACCAAACGCTGGGAAGTTTTGCAGGCCTGAGCCTTCGGAATTTTCCGGTTTAATCGAAACCCTGGGACCAATGCCAAGCTAAGCGGTCCCACAGGTCGGGAGAAACCACATGATCCAGATGCAGACCAATCTGGATGTTGCTGACAACTCCGGCGCTCGCCGGGTGCAGTGCATCAAGGTCCTGGGTGGTTCCAAGCGTAAATACGCATCTGTCGGTGACATTATCGTCGTCTCCGTCAAGGAAGCCATCCCGCGCGGTCGCGTAAAGAAGGGTGACGTCCGTAAGGCCGTCGTCGTTCGCACCGCCAAAGAAGTCCGTCGTGAAGACGGCACAGCAATCCGCTTTGACCGTAACGCCGCCGTTATCCTGAACAATGCAGGTGAGCCGGTCGGTACCCGTATCTTCGGGCCGGTTGTTCGCGAACTGCGTGCCAAGAACTTCATGAAAATCATCTCGCTCGCCCCGGAGGTGCTGTAAGATGGCTGCTAAACTGAAAAAAGGCGACAAAGTCGTCGTTCTGGCCGGTAAGGACAAGGGCAAAGAGGGCGAGATTTCCTCTGTGAACCCGAAGGCCGGCAAGGCAATTGTTGATGGTTTGAACATCTCAATCCGCCACACCCGCCAGACCCAGACATCGCAAGGTGGTCGCGTTCCGACCGCAATGCCGATTGATCTGTCGAACCTGGCTCTGCTGGATAGCAATGGTAAGGCAACCCGCGTTGGCTTCCGCGAGGAAGACGGCAAAAAGGTTCGTTTTGCAAAAACCACTGGGGAGGCTGTCTGATGCTTGACGATGCAACCTACACCCCGCGCCTGAAAGCTTTGTTCAAGGACAGCATCCGTGCTGCCATGAAAGAAGAGTTTGGTTACAAGAATGACATGCAGATCCCGCGTCTGGACAAAATCGTCCTGAACATGGGTATCGGTGAAGCTGTCAAGGACACCAAAAAGGTAAAAGCTGCCCAAGAGGCGCTGACCCTGATTGCTGGCCAGCACGCTGTCATCACCAAAGCAAAGAAATCCATCGCTGGTTTCCGCGTTCGTGAAGACATGCCGCTGGGCACCAAGGTGACCCTGCGCGGCGACCAGATGTATGAGTTTCTGGATCGTCTGATCACCGTGGCTCTGCCCCGCGTCCGCGACTTCCGCGGCGTAAAGGCAACGGCATTCGACGGCCGTGGCAACTATGCCATGGGTCTGAAAGAGCACATCGTCTTCCCGGAAATCGACTTTGATAAAGTTGATGACATGCTGGGTATGGACATTGTGATCACCACCACCGCGAATACCGACGCGGAAGCCAAGAGCCTGTTGAAAGCTTTCAACATGCCCTTCAGAGCTTGAGCGGGAAGGAAGTAAGACATGGCTAAAAAAGCAATGATCGAACGCGAAATCAAACGCGCAAAGCTGGTGGAAAAATATGCCGCCAAACGTGCCGCGTTGAAAGAAATCGCAAATGACGAATCCAAGCCGATGGAAGAGCGTTTCAAGGCCCGCCTGAAACTGGCGAAACTGCCGCGCAACAGCTCTGCCACTCGTATCCACAACCGTTGCCAGCTGACCGGTCGTCCGCACGCTTACTATCGTAAGCTGAAAGTGTCGCGGATCGCCCTGCGTGAGCTTGGCTCCAGCGGTCAGGCCCCGGGCCTGGTCAAATCCAGCTGGTAAGGGGAGATTGAAAAATGAATGATCCTCTCGGTGATATGCTGACCCGCATCCGCAATGCTCAGATGCGCGGAAAGTCAACCACAACCACCCCTGCGTCGAAACTTCGCGCCTGGGTTCTGGATGTTCTGGCCGACGAAGGCTACATCCGCGGTTACGAAGCAACAACGGATGCCTCTGGCCATCCGGCAATTGAAATCAGCCTGAAATATTTCGATGGCGCCCCTGTGATCCGCGAACTGAAGCGGGTTTCCAAGCCGGGTCGTCGCGTCTATTCGGCGTCAAGCGAGATTCCGCAGGTTCGTCAGGGCCTGGGTGTTTCTATCGTTTCGACACCGAAAGGCGTTATGTCGGACGCAGCAGCACGCGCAGCCAATGTTGGCGGCGAAGTGCTCTGCCAGGTGTTCTAAGGAGGTCTGGATGTCTCGTATTGGTAAAAAACCGGTCGAGCTGCCCAGCGGCGTTACTGCCTCTGTGTCCGGCCAGACCATCGAAGTGAAAGGCCCCAAGGGGACCCGCAACTTCACCGCAACCGACGATGTCACCATTTCTGTGGAAGACAACATCGTTTCCGTCACACCTCGTGGCATGTCCAAACGGGCACGTCAGCAATGGGGTATGTCACGGACGGTGATTTCCAACCTGGTGACTGGTGTAACCCAAGGTTTCAAGAAAGAGCTCGAAATTCAGGGTGTGGGTTACCGCGCTCAGATGCAGGGCAACGTTTTGAAGCTGAACCTGGGCTTGTCCCACGATGTGGAATACACCGCCCCTGCAGGCGTGACTGTAACCGCACCGAAACCGACCGAGATTATCGTCGAGGGTATCGACGAGCAAGTGGTTGGCCAGGTGGCTGCGAACATTCGCGAATGGCGTAAGCCCGAGCCCTATAAAGGCAAAGGCATCCGTTACAAGGGCGAGTATATCTTCATCAAAGAAGGTAAGAAGAAGTAAGGACGCAAAAGATGGCAAACAGCAAAAGAACCCTGTTTCTGAAGCGCCGCCTGCGCGTTCGGAACAAACTGCGGAAAGTGAATGCGGGTCGCGTTCGTCTGTCCGTTCACCGCTCGAACAAGAACATCAGCGTTCAGCTGATCGACGACGTTCAGGGCACCACACTCGCCTCCGCCTCCTCGCTGGAGAAGGATCTGGGCGTGGTTGGCAAGAACAACGTCGAAGCGGCCGCAAAAGTTGGTGCAGCAATCGCAGAGCGTGCCAAAAAGGCAGGCGTCGAGGATTGCTACTTCGATCGTGGTGGCTTCCTCTTCCACGGCAAGGTGAAGGCTCTGGCCGACGCCGCGCGTGAAGGTGGACTGAAGTTCTAAAACTCTGTGGGTGGCAGTAATGCCACCCCGATGATCCGGGGGTTCTTGCCCACTTGGATCGGACATAACGGCGTCAAACGCCAGAAGAAAAGGAATGCCAAATGGCAGAACGTGATAACCGCCGGGGTAACCGTCGCGACCGCGAGGAAACACCGGAATTTGCAGATCGTCTGGTTGCAATCAACCGCGTATCTAAAACCGTAAAAGGTGGTAAGCGCTTTGGCTTCGCCGCTCTGGTTGTTGTTGGCGACCAAAAAGGCCGTGTTGGCTTTGGCAAAGGTAAAGCCAAAGAGGTGCCAGAGGCGATCCGCAAGGCAACCGAGCAAGCCAAGCGTCAAATGGTTCGTGTACCTTTGAAAGAGGGCCGCACGCTGCACCATGATATCGAGGGCCGTCATGGCGCCGGTAAAGTGGTCATGCGCACCGCACCAGAAGGTACTGGTATCATTGCTGGTGGTCCGATGCGTGCCGTGTTCGAAATGCTGGGTGTGAAGGATGTTGTATCCAAATCCATCGGCAGCTCGAACCCGTACAACATGATCCGCGCAACTCTGGACGGTCTGGGCAAAGAAGCCAGCCCGCGCTCTGTTGCACAGCGTCGTGGCAAGAAAGTCGCCGACATCCTGCAAAAGGATGCCGCCCCGGCTGCTGCCCCAGAAGCCGCAGAAGCATAAGGAACTGGACCCATGGCAAAAACCATCGTCGTCAAACAAATCGGTTCCCCGATCCGCCGTCCCGCCGAACAACGCGCGACCCTGATCGGTCTTGGCCTGAACAAGATGCACCGCGTGCGTGAACTGGAAGACACCCCATCCGTGCGCGGCATGATCAACAAGATCTCGCACATGGTGGAAATCGTCGAAGAGCGCGACTAAGCGTTCAGGTAATGGGGTGAAACCCCACCCTACGATAAGAATTTAGACGCCCCGGTCGATTGGCCGGGGTGTTTTTATTTGTAAATACGTCCGACGTTTCTCTCTCCAACACCATTAATAAGTATGAGTTTACCGTCGTTTACTACGTAATAGTCAAATCTGGGACTTGGGTAATCTATGCAACGAAAACCATTATTGTAGAACCGATAACTTGGGGCTTCCCAAAATTGACTTCCACTTTGATACTTATAACTACCGTCCGAATAGTAGTATTCTGTTCCACCATTGTATCTGACTTGACGGCCCGACAAATTGTTTTCTAGCCAGTTTGTGTTAACGCGTTGATCTCCAGAGATTGTTTGAACCCTGTTCACGTCTGGAGTGTCCGTGGGGCATTCAGCCGACGCAACATTGGAAGCAAACATTGTAACCAAAACTGTTGAAAATATTCTCACTAATATCCCTCATGTTAGCTAAATAATTCAGTCACTTTCGCACAATCGATTTGATTTTCAAACTGTGCTATATTCCCCCCATAAGCGGTGTCCGGTTTCCCAGTAACTGACTGCCAATCTGCTTTGACAGCAATCAAATTTACATAGGGGGATAGTTATGTCCTGGAACCATTCTGGTGGCTGCGACCACATTCATACCAATTGCGCTCATGATCCGATTGATAATCACACCTGCCATTGTTCGGTCTGCAAGGCCGTGACCGGCCAGCACACGACCCATGTGGCGTTTTTCAATCATGGCGATGTGGCCGTCAGCGATGAGGCCGCGCTGAACCGTCAGCCGTTCAACGCCAAGAACCCTGATGGCCCGCTGGAGCTTTGTACCTGTGCCGAATGCGGCACGCCGATCATGCTGGATGACAAGCAAAACCGCATTCGGGTGATCGTGCCGAACTTGATGGGATACGATGGCGATTTTCCTGCTGCGACCTATCACGCCTTTTATGACCCGGCGACCGGTGTGCCGCGCCCCGATGATGGCCGCCCGGTGCATGAGGGTTTGCAACCCAGTTTTGTCTGGCCGGAAGGGTCGTAGCAGAAGCAGTCCACTTTACGGCGCTGTGCATGTGTTGTGCTGCGCCCCCAAACCTATGTCTGCATGATCTCTTCCCTCTTGATCCTGCACCCCAACCCGTCTATACGCGCCCGGTGGTCCTGTGTGGGCCCGATTCACATTAGTAACGCCGCGTTTGGCCCGTCACGCTCGTGGGTCATTTCCGGCATAGGAGAGCGAACATGAAACTGCATGAACTGCGCGATAATCCCGGCGCAACCAAAACCAAAAAACGCGTTGGCCGTGGCCCCGGCTCTGGCAAAGGTAAAACTGCTGGCCGTGGTATCAAAGGTCAGAATTCCCGTTCCGGTGTTTCCCTGAATGGCTACGAAGGCGGGCAAATGCCGCTTTATATGCGTCTGCCAAAGCGTGGCTTTAACAAGCCGAACCGCAAGGCATTCGCTGTTGTGAACCTGGGCCTGATCCAGAAGTTCATCGACGCCAAAAAACTGGACGCGAACAACCCAATCACCGAAGATGTGCTGGTTGAAACCGGTATCGTTCGCCGCAAACTGGACGGTGTTCGGGTTCTGGCCAAGGGCGAATTTTCCGCCAAAGCCACCATCGAGGTAACCGGCGCATCCAAGTCTGCTGTCGAAGCTGTTGAGAAAGCCGGCGGCTCTCTGACAGTCACAAAGGCGGCAGCTGCTGAATAAGCGCTTGTGAGCGGCGGACGAGCCGCTTACATATTACCAAGTTTTCCCAAGCGCCGCCGACCCGGAAAACGGTCTGGCGGCGTTTTTACTGACAGAGAGGCCACCGAATGGCATCCGCCGTAGAACAAATGGCAGCAAATACAAGCTGGCGCGCCCTGACACAGGCAACAGAGCTCAGGCAGCGTATCCTTTTCACACTCGGTCTGTTGATCGTTTACCGGATCGGCACCTATATCCCGGTTCCGGGCATTGATGGTGTGGCCCTGCGCCAGTTCATGGACGAGGCGGCCTCTGGCATTGGTGGCGTTTTGTCGATGTTCACCGGTGGTGCGCTCAGCCGGATGGGGATTTTTGCGCTTGGCATCATGCCCTATATTTCGGCCTCGATCATCATTCAGTTGCTGACATCCATGGTGCCGAAACTTGAACAGTTGAAGAAAGAGGGCGAACAGGGCCGTAAAAAAATCAACCAATACACCCGTTTTGGTACTGTGGCACTGGCCACGTTCCAGGCTTGGGGTCTGGCCGTCAGCCTGGAGGCAGGCGAGTTGGTCACCGATCCCGGTCTCTTCTTCCGCCTGTCCTGCGTGATCACGCTGGTGGGTGGCACCATGTTCCTGATGTGGTTGGGTGAGCAGATCACCGCGCGTGGTATTGGCAATGGCATCTCGCTGATCATCTTTGTCGGCATCGTTGCGGAAATTCCGGCAGCACTTGCACAGTTCCTGTCACAAGGTCGTTCTGGCGCGCTGAGCCCGGCCGTGATTGTTGGCGTGTTGTTGATGATCATAGTGACGATTGGTTTTGTGGTCTTCATGGAACGCAGCCTGCGCAAGATCCACATACAGTACCCGCGCCGTCAGGTGGGGATGAAGGTTTATGATGGCGGTTCCAGTCATTTGCCCGTCAAGGTCAACCCGGCCGGCGTGATCCCGGCAATTTTTGCCTCCTCGCTGCTGTTGCTGCCGACCACGATCTCGACCTTCTCGGGCAGCCAAACCGGCCCGATCATGTCGACGATCCTGGCCTATTTCGGCCCAGGTCAGCCGGCCTATCTGGCCTTCTTTACCTTTATGATCGTGTTCTTCACCTTTTTCTATACATTCAACGTGTCATTCAAGACCGACGATGTGGCGGAAAATCTGAAGAATCAGAATGGATTTATCCCCGGTATTCGTCCCGGTAAACGCACGGCAGAGTATCTGGACTATGTCGTGACCCGGATTCTGGTGCTGGGCTCTGCCTACCTTGCGGCAGTTTGTCTCCTTCCAGAGATTTTGCGTTCACAATTGGCCATTCCTTTCTATTTTGGCGGCACATCGGTTCTGATTGTTGTGTCGGTCACCATGGACACGATCCAACAAGTTCAGAGCCACCTGCTGGCGCACCAATATGAAGGGCTGATTGAAAAGTCCCAATTGCGCGGCAAGGGTAAGAAACGGAACAGGAAGGGACCATCCAGACGATGAATATCATTCTTCTCGGACCGCCGGGCGCGGGCAAAGGCACACAAGCACGTAAATTGGTGGAAGATCGGAACATGATCCAGCTCTCCACCGGGGACATGCTGCGCGATGCACGAACCTCCGGCACCGAGATGGGCCAGAAAGTTGCCGCCATAATGGATGCCGGCCAACTGGTCACAGATGAGATCGTTATTGGATTGATCCGGGAAAAGCTGGAAGGCGACCAGAGGGGCGGCTTTATCTTTGATGGCTTCCCGCGCACGCTGGGCCAGGCAGATGCGTTATCTGATCTGCTGGCAGAGGTCGGTCAGGATCTGGGCGCTGTTATTGAAATGCGTGTCGATGATGACGCGCTGGTCAGCCGGATCACGGCGCGCTCCACCTGTGGCAATTGCGGTGAGGGATACAATGATATCTCCAAACCGATCCCAGCGGATGGAAAATGCGGCCACTGTGGTGGCACCGAATTCAAACGTCGCGCCGACGACAATGAGGACAGCCTGCGCACCCGTCTGATGGAGTACTATAAAAAGACCTCTCCGCTGATCGGTTATTACCACGCAAAGGGTAAACTCAGCGACATTGACGGGCTGGGCGAGATTGACGAAGTCGCCGGTGCCATCAACGCGATCATGGTTGCCTGACACCCCCTTGACGGGGCAGGAAAAACCTCATACTTGACAGCCCTCCCAAACGGGAATCGGACCTGATCGCGAATCGATGCGCAAGCAGGTCCAGACATTGAAATTCAGCTGCGGCCCGGAGCGATATCGCCTCGGGCTTACGTTGTGAAAAAAGGTTCCGGAATTACGGAACCGCAACGAAAGGAAAAGACACGTGGCACGTATCGCCGGCGTAAACATCCCGACACATAAACGGGTGCCGATCGCGTTGACTTATATCACCGGTATCGGACCTGCATCTGCCAAAACCATCTGCGAATCCGTGAACATCGACGCAGCTCGTCGTGTGAACGAACTGTCTGATGCAGAGGTTCTGGCCATCCGCGAACATATCGACGCCAACTTCTCTGTCGAAGGTGACCTGCGTCGTGAAGTTCAGATGAACATCAAGCGTCTGATGGACCTTGGTTGCTACCGTGGCCTGCGCCATCGTCGTAACCTGCCCGTCCGCGGTCAGCGTACCCACACCAATGCGCGCACGCGCAAAGGCCCGGCGAAAGCAATCGCCGGCAAGAAGAAGTAAGGGGAGCTGATCAATGGCACGCGATAAAACTCGTACAAAGCGCAAAGAGCGCAAAAACATCGCCACTGGTGTTGCGCATGTGAACAGCTCGTTCAACAACACCAAGATACTGATCTCTGACGTTCAGGGCAATGCAATCGCATGGTCCTCAGCCGGCACAATGGGCTTTAAAGGATCGCGTAAATCGACTCCTTATGCGGCTCAGATGGCTGCTGAAGATGCTGGTCGCAAGGCACAAGAGCACGGCGTGAAAACGCTGGAAGTCGAAGTGCAGGGTCCGGGTTCAGGCCGTGAAAGCGCGCTGCGCGCGTTGGCTGCTGTCGGTTTCAACATCACGGCGATCCGTGACGTGACCCCGATCCCGCACAACGGTTGCCGCCCACCAAAGCGCCGCCGCGTCTAATTATGTTTTACCCGCTCGGGCCCTGCGATGTCGCAAGGCCCGAGTCCGTCATTTTGAACCTCGGGCGTCTTCTGGCTCGGACATGGCCTGAAGACAGGTATGGAGGCGACACACATGATCCACAAAAATTGGCAAGAACTGATCAAACCGACCCAGCTGGACGTAAAGCCGGGCAATGATCCCGCGCGTCAGGCGACCGTCATCGCTGAACCGCTGGAACGCGGCTTTGGTCTGACCCTGGGCAATGCGCTGCGCCGCATCCTGATGAGCTCCCTGCAAGGGGCTGCTATCACCAGCGTCCAGATCGATAACGTTCTGCATGAGTTTTCGTCCGTTGCAGGCGTCCGTGAGGACGTGACTGACATCGTCCTGAACCTGAAGGGCGTCGCCATCCGCATGGAAGTTGAAGGCCCCAAGCGCCTGTCCATTTCTGCAAACGGTCCGGCCGTTGTCACCGCGGGTGACATCTCTGAATCTGCTGGCATCGAGATCCTGAACAAGGATCACGTGATCTGCCACTTGGATGAGGGCGCCAGCGTGTTCATGGAACTGACCGTCAACACCGGCAAAGGCTATGTCTCTGCAGATAAGAACAAGCCCGAAGATGCCCCGATCGGCCTGATCCCGATCGATGCGATCTACTCCCCGGTACGCAAAGTCAGCTATGACGTTCAGCCGACCCGTGAAGGTCAGGTTCTGGACTATGACAAGCTGACCCTGAAACTGGACACTGATGGTTCCATCACGCCGGACGACGCGGTTGCCTATGCCGCCCGCATCCTGCAAGACCAGCTGTCGATCTTCGTCAACTTTGACGAACCCGAAGCTGCCGGTCGTCAGGAAGAGGACGATGGACTGGAATTCAACCCACTGCTTTTGAAGAAAGTGGACGAGTTGGAACTGTCTGTCCGTTCGGCGAACTGCCTGAAGAACGACAACATCGTCTACATCGGCGATCTGATCCAGAAAACCGAGGCAGAGATGCTGCGCACGCCGAACTTCGGCCGCAAGTCGCTGAACGAGATCAAAGAGGTTCTGTCTGGCATGGGGCTGCACCTGGGCATGGATGTCGAGGAATGGCCGCCAGAAAACATCGAAGATCTGGCCAAGAAATTCGAAGACGCGTTCTAAGAATTCGGCCGGGTGAGATGTTCGCCCGGCCCAAAATGCACCGTTGCGATACCGACGTAATACCGACGTAACGCAGACAGTGGAAAATCAGGGCAATTCCGCCCCAAGGTGAGGAACTGACACGCATCGGTTCTCGGACAAAGCAAAACCGCCCCTCGACGGGCAATTGGAGTAAGAAACATGCGTCACGCAAGAGGCTACCGTCGCCTGAACCGCACCCACGAGCACCGCAAGGCGCTCTTTGCCAACATGGCCGGGTCGCTGATCGAACATGAACAAATCAAGACCACCCTGCCCAAAGCCAAAGAGCTGAAGCGCGTGATTGAAAAGCTGATCACCCTTGGCAAGCGTGGCGACCTGCACGCCCGCCGTCAGGCCGCAAGCCGCCTGAAGCAGGACCAGCACGTCGCCAAGCTGTTTGAAGTACTGGGCCCCCGCTACGCTGAGCGTCAGGGTGGTTACGTCCGCGTCCTGAAGGCCGGTTTCCGCTATGGCGACATGGCTCCGATGGCAATCATCGAATTTGTCGACCGCGATCTGGACGCAAAAGGCGCCTCAGACAAGGCTCGTCTGGCCACAGAAGAGGCTGCAGCCGACGCCGAATAAGGCAACCCGCAGCTTAGAATCAAACGAAACCCCGCTTTTGGCGGGGTTTTTTGTTTTCTAAGGTGTGATTTTGATGTCGCAGTCAGTGCAGGGTGCGTTTTTTATCCGGCTCGACCGGCGCGTAAAATTCTTTTAAGCTATGGCCTTGGGGTTCCATAATAACAGGCTGTGCACCAAAGAACTCCAATAAATCAAGACGAATCCCAAGGGGCAGGGACATCACTTTTGCGTACAGTTCAGCATCAATCTGTTTCACGTTGTTACTCACACACTTGTCGAATCAATTACATTTATCAATTTACGGTTGACGGAAAATATAACAACCTGTCTAAAAGGACATGTCCGGTTTGCTAGGTATCGATTACGAACTCAAGAAGCTTTCGATGATCGCGCCAGCGGGCTACTTCATCGGGGTGCATATTCGTTATGCGGCGCCGTTGATGCAGTTCTCGACGTATTGTCAGGACTGGCTGGACCACTACACAGAGCAGGGCTACGCCCTGCGAGACCCCACAATTGCCTGGGGTTTCAGTACCGAAGGGGCTTGTCGTTGGCGTGATCTGACAATTCCTGACCCATTCGGACTTCTGGAAGAGGCAGCGACATTTGGGTTGCGCTTCGGGCTGACGATTTCTGTCGGACCGGTGAAATCCAAGACGATAGCGAGCTTCGCTCGTGAGGACAGAGAGTTTGACGACCAGGAGATAGAGCAGGCCACGGTAATTGTTCGGCGACTGCACGATATCACAGAACCGCCGGAGAGTTTGACCAAAGCTCAAGTAGAAGCACTACGTTGTATCGCCCATGGAGATCGCCATGCGGCCGCGGCCGCGAAACTCGGGATCTCTGAGAGTGCATTAAAGGCGCGCCTGACCGCCGCCCGGCACAATTTGATGGCACGCACAACGGCAGAGGCCATTCAAAGGGCCAAGGATTATCGCCTGCTCTGACTTCGGAGCGTAATGAAGAATAATACGTGGCTTGGGGGCTGCAATGGAAACAACGACACTGTCGTTTGAGAACATGCATAATCACGGCGATTTGCTCGTGAATCTGTTCCGTGCGCGGAAACAGTCATTCATCGACCTGAAAAACTGGGATCTGCCAGAGGCCGATGTTCTGGAATATGATCAGTATGACACCCCTGCCAGCCGCTGGATTGCCATCCATAATCTGGGTGAAGTCTATGCAGGCATTCGCCTGACCCCGACCACAGCACGTTGTGGCGTCTACAGCTACATGATTCGTGATGCGCAAAAAGGGCTGTTGGATTCCATTCCTGAAAGTTTGCTTTTTGAAGAGGCGCCGGTGCATGAGAATACGTGGGAAGTGACCCGCGTTTTCGTTTCCCAATCCGTGCCTCAACGCATCCGCCGCAGAGTACATGCCTATATGGTGGGCGCCATGTTGAAGGCCGCACGAGAGCTGGGCGCGACGCATCTGGTTACGTTGACGGCTGCGAACTGGCCGCGCTGGTTCGGGCGGTGCGGGTTAACCGCCGAAGCGATCGGTCCGAAGCTGTTTATCGACGATGGCGATTATCAATGTGTATCTATCGATCTGTCTGATAAAATGCACTGAGACGCATTCCGCTTTTCCCTGCCCGGCTCTCGGCGTAAAACTGCGCTATGGCTGATCTCTTTGATACTTCCAAATCTGATAAATCTGGTTCCGCACCGCGGCCCTTGGCCGACCGTTTGCGCCCGCGCGCATTGTCGGATGTGATCGGTCAGGATCAGGTATTGGGCCCCGAGGCCCCATTGGGGGTGATGCTGCAATCTGGCAGCCTATCCTCCCTGATATTGTGGGGCCCTCCTGGTGTCGGGAAGACCACGATTGCCCGGTTGCTGGCGGACGAAACCGACATGGCCTTTGTCCAAATCAGTGCAATTTTCACCGGCGTGGCAGATCTGAAGAAAGTGTTTGAAGCCGCAAAGTTTCGGCGCGCCAACGGGCAGGGGACGCTGTTGTTCGTGGACGAAATCCACCGCTTTAACAAAGCGCAACAAGACGGATTTTTGCCGCATATGGAGGATGGCACCATCCTGTTGGTGGGGGCCACGACGGAAAACCCATCCTTTGAACTGAATTCTGCACTGCTGTCACGCGCGCAGGTTCTGGTGCTGGAACGGCTTGATCTGGGGGATTTGGAACGGCTGGCCCAAAGGGCCGAACGAGAATTGGACAAGGCACTGCCCCTTGATGGGCCGGCCCGCGAGGCGTTGTTGGAAATGTCCGATGGCGATGGGCGCGCGCTGTTAAACCTGATCGAACAGGTCGCCGCCTGGAAAGTTGACGGTAAGATTGACACCGAGGCATTGGCCAAACGGCTGATGCGACGTGCCACGAAATATGACAAATCGGGTGATGAGCATTTCAACCTGATCTCTGCCCTACACAAATCCATTCGCGGCTCAGACCCGGATGCGGCCTTGTACTGGCTGGCGCGGATGCTGGAAGGGGGCGAGGACCCGCGCTATCTGGCGCGTCGTCTGACCATGATGTCGACAGAGGATATCAGTCTGGCTGATCCGCAAGCAAATACCGTGTGTTTGAATGCCTGGCAGACCTATGAACGGCTGGGCAGCCCAGAGGGGGAACTGGCACTGGCCAATGCGGCGGTGTATCTGGCGCTGGCACCGAAATCCAACGCCGTCTATGTGGGGATCAAGGCCGCGCGGCGTGCCGCCCGGCAAACCGGATCGGAACCCCCGCCAAAACACATCCTGAATGCCCCTACATCAATGATGAAGGAACAAGGCTATGGCGCCGGATATGCTTATGACCATGATGCAGAAGACGGGTTTTCGGGGCAGAATTACTTTCCCGAAGGGATGAAGCGCGGCGTTTACTATCAGCCCCCAGAGCGCGGGTTTGAACGCGAATTGAAGAAGCGGCTGGATTATTTCGTCAAACTGCGCGCCAAGCGTCAGAGTGGTTGACTCCAAGCCCTAATCACGAAAGACAGCGCCCATGTTTGGAACATTGCTACAAGTTGCTATGGGGGGCGCAATCGGTGCCTCTGGCCGGTATTTGACCGGGATCGCTGCCGTGCGGCTGTTGGGGCACGGGTTTCCGTGGGGAACATTGATCGTAAATGTGGTTGGGTCCTTCTTAATGGGTGTTCTGGTCGTGGTGATGGCGCAGAAATTCGGCACCCGTTTTGCCCCCTTTCTGATGACTGGTTTATTGGGAGGGTTCACAACATTTTCGGCGTTTTCATTGGATGCGTTGACCTTGTATGAACGCGGGCAAACCGGGCTGGCCACAGGGTATGTATTGGCGTCAATTGTGCTGACGTTATCCGCAATCGCATTGGGCGTTCTGATGACACGCATGGTGACAGCATGAGCGGCGTTCAGTCTTTAACAGTTCAGCCCGACGATACAGATCAGCGACTGGATCGCTGGTTCAGGCGGCACTTTCCCCATGTGACCCAAGGGCGGATTGAAAAGATGTGCCGAAAAGGTGAGATCCGCGTTGATGGTGGGCGGGTCAAACCCGCGACCCGTTTGACGGAGGGGCAAAGCGTGCGTGTGCCGCCATTGCCTGATCCCGGCTTTCAGCCCCCCAAGCCACAATCCACCAAAATCACGGACGCGGATACAAAGCTGATCCAGTCTTGCGTCATCTATCGCGACGATCACATTATCGCGTTGAACAAGCCGCCGGGTTTGCCAACACAGGGTGGCAGCAACCAGCCTCGTCATGTGGATGGGCTGGCTGAGGCTCTGAAATTCGGGTTTGAAGAGAAACCGCGCCTGGTTCATCGTTTAGACAAGGACACGTCAGGTGTACTGCTTTTGGCGCGCACACGTCAGATGGCACAGGCGCTGACAGCCGCGATGAGGCACAAGGAAACCCGCAAGATTTACTGGGCCTTGGTGGCCGGCGTTCCGACCCCGTATTTGGGGGAGATCAAATACGGGTTGGTAAAAGCACCAGGCCATGGGCTGCATGGGCAAGGCGAAAAGATGCACTGCGTCCACCCGCGCGATGTTGATGCGACGCCGGGCGCCAAGCGTGCGATCACCCAATACGCAACACTCTACCGAGTTGCCAGCCGGGCGGCGTGGGTGGCGATGGAGCCGATTACCGGGCGAACCCACCAGCTGCGCGCGCATATGGCCGAGATCGGGCATCCGATTGCCGGGGACGGCAAATACGGGGGATCAGGTCAGGAAAATCTTGGGGATGGATGGGGCGCTCAATTGGGTGGGATTATTTCCCAGAAACTCCACCTGCATGCCCGCACCATGGCGTTTGAACACCCGGTGACGCGCAAGCCTGTAACCATTCACGCCCCTTTGCCCGATCACATGGCGCAAAGCTGGGACACGCTGGGCTGGACCGACGATTTGGCCGCAGAGGATCCGTTTGAGGACCTTCGATGAGTGAGCTGAACCTTGTGGTTTTTGATGTCGACGGGACATTGGTCGACAGTCAGGCACATATCTATGCCGCGATGGAACGTGGGTTCCAAAGGGTGGGGCTAACCACCCCCAAACGAGAACAGGTTCTGGAAATTGTCGGCCTCTCATTGCCAGAAGCGATCGCGCAACTGGCCCCGGAACATAGCGCGGCCACACAGGCGGAATTGGTTGAAGGTTACAAATCCGGATACATGAGTTTGCGATCCGAAGGGGCGGAGACCCTGTCGCCGTTATTTGCAGGGGCAAGAGAGGCGCTGGATCATCTCAAAACCATGCCTTCAACGCTGCTGGGCGTGGCCACCGGGAAATCACGTCGTGGGCTGGACCACCTGATCGATCAACATGCGCTCCATGGATATTTTTTAACCCTGCAGGTGGCGGACGATCATCCGTCGAAACCTCACCCGTCAATGTTGGACCAAGCGTCAAAAGAGACAGGCATTGACGGGGGGCGGGCCATTATGGTCGGCGATACCGAATACGATATCTCGATGGCGCGTGCCGCCGGTTATACGGCAGTGGGTGTCTCTTGGGGGTATCACGCGCCTGACAGGTTGCGCAAAGCCGGGGCGCATACGGTTGTCGAGGATTTCGGCGAACTTTTGGATGTTATCGAAACACACAAAGGCTAAGCGTGATGTCGGATTGGGCACCAAAACGATTTTGGAAAGAGGCACAGGTCGTTGCGGCCGAAGAGGGCTTTACCGTGCATCTGGATGGCCGCGCAGTTAAGACCCCTGCCAAGGCAGCGCTGATCGTGCCCACCCGACGGTTTGCATCCAGAATCGCGGCAGAGTGGGACGCACAGGTCGAATCAATTGATCCGGTTTCAATGCCATTTACCCGTCTGGCCAATGCTGCGATCGACAAAGTTGCCGTTCAGTTTGATGAAGTCGCATCGATGCTTTCTGAATATGGTACCTCGGATCTGATTTGTTATCGCGCGGCGGAGCCTGAGGAATTGGTTGCGCGACAAGCCCAGGCGTGGGACCCGCTGATTGTGTGGTCAGCCGAATCATTGAACGCACCGTTGGTGCCGGTTCAGGGCGTGATGTTTCAATCACAGCCTGCCACGAGTTTGGACAGATTGATCGCACACGTCCAAGCGATGACACCCTTCGAGCTTTCGGCCTTCCACGATCTTGTCAGCACGTCCGGATCACTGATTCTTGCCTTTGCGGTTGTAAAATCACACCTCACCGCGACTGAGGCGTGGGCGCTGTCACGGGTCGATGAGTGTTGGCAACAGGAACAATGGGGCGTCGATGAGGAGGCAGAAGAGCTGGCCGAACACAAAAGACGCCAATTTGAGCTCGCCTCTGAAATATTTGATCTTTTGGTCTAGTATTGGTGACATTTTAGTACGCAACGCACCTGATTGCCCCTGCGTCACTTGCAAAATCAAGGTCTTAAATTGAGATCGGATTAAGCTATTTGTTCTCAGCACTTGACCTTTACAGGGATAATTGACCAAAATCACCTCCACTAGGGGGCAACCCCGATGTGTTTATGTCCGTTGTTACGGCGATGGGCAGAATAAAATATGCCACACACTCACGTGGCACATCAGGAAGAGGTAAAAATGAAAAAATCCGTATTTCTCGGCGCACTGACCGTCGCCGGTATTGTCGCTGGCGGCGCTTTTGCAGGTACTGCCGATGACGTAAAAGCACGCGGTCAGCTGAATTGCGGCGTCACACCAGGTCTGGTTGGCTTCTCTGCACCGGACGCAAATGGTGAATGGCAAGGTTTTGACGTCAGCTATTGTCGCGCCGTTGCTGCGGCAGTGTTGGATGACCCAAGTGCAGTCCAATTCGTTCCGACCACAGGTAAAACACGTTTTACCGCATTGGCATCGGGCGAAATTGATGTTCTTGCACGAAACACCACGTGGACCTTTAGCCGCGATGTCGATCTGAAGTTCGAATTCATCGGCGTAAACTACTATGACGGCCAAGGCTTCCTTGTTCCCAAGGAGCTGGGCGTAAGCTCTGCCAAAGAGCTGGATGGTGCGACCATTTGCATTCAAACCGGCACCACCACAGAGCTGAACCTGGCGGATTTCTTCCGTGCCAACAACATCAGCTATGAGCCGGTGCCGATCGAAACCAACGCCGAAGCACTGCAGCAATATTCGGCAGGTGCTTGCGACGTGTATACGACGGACGCATCTGGTCTGGCGGCATCTCGTGCGACCTTTGAGAACCCAGATGATCATGTCATCTTGCCGGAAATCGTTTCCAAAGAGCCGCTGGGCCCGCTGGTCCGCCATGGCGACAACGAATGGGGTGACATTGCGCGCTGGACTCTGAATGCGCTGGTTGCTGCCGAAGAACTGGGTGTGACATCTGCCAATGTTGCCGAACATGCTTCTGCCCCTGGCGACAACCCGGAAATCAACCGCCTGATGGGCACCGAAGGTAATCTAGGCGAAATGATTGGCCTTAATGCTGACTGGGCTGTTAAGGCGATTTCTGTCGCTGGTAACTATGGCGAAATTTTCGAGAAAAACATCGGCCATTCTTCTCCGGTTAAACTGGACCGTGGTTTGAACGCACAGTGGACCGATGGCGGCCTGCTTTACGCTCCGCCGTTCCGTTAATATCGATCTTGCTAAGGGCGCGGTTATACCGCGCCCTTCTGCGTTATTAGAAGTATGATCCTGAGCCGCTCAGAGCGTGACATACACGCCGTATTCAATAGGTCAGGACAACGGGGAAGCATCAATGTCTACAATTACTGACCCTCCGAAGGCGTCGTTTCGGCTATCACAGCTGATCTACGACACCCGGTACCGGTCGATGACCATTCAGGTTGTCGCGATGATCGGATTTCTCATGCTGATTGGCTGGCTGATCAGCAACACGGCGGCAAACCTTGCCAGCCTGGGAAAAGAACCCAGTTTTAAGTTCCTGTGGGAACCGGCCGGGTATGACATTAACCAGCGCCTGCTGGAGTATAATTCGCAAAGCCCGCATATTCGCGCGGCTTTTATCGGCCTCTTGAACACGCTGGTTGTGGCCGTGCTTGGATGTATTACAGCGACGATTTTGGGCGTGATTATAGGCGTTTTGCGGCTGTCCAAGAACTGGTTGATCGCACGCCTCATGACCATTTATGTAGAAATGTTCCGCAACGTTCCGGTCCTGTTGTGGATCGTGTTCGTGATGGCGGTCCTGATCGAAACATTGCCATCGCCGCGCGACTTCCGGGGTGAAAATCCCGAAGCCACGATGAATCTTTTAGACACCGTTGCTTTGACCAATCGTGGCGTATACATCCCTGAACCGCTGTTCAGCCGAGGGCTGGGTGACATTTCGGTATTCGGCGGCGCGTTTGAGATCAGTCTGGATCTGATCGCAATTCTGATCGTTCTGGGCGCGGGCTTGTTTGTGTCCAAAAAGATCAAGATGCGTGCAGATGAAATCCAAGAAAAGACCGGGGATCGTCCAACAACGTGGCACAAAAGATTAGGTGTTGTTGCTGGGCCGCTGATCGTCCTTCTGGCCGTTTTGGGTTTTCACTTAGGATATCCCGCACTGAAAGGGTTTAACTTTGCTGGCGGCACACATTTGCGCAATTCGTTGATTGCGCTGTGGTTGGCGTTGTCACTCTACACGGCGGCCTTCATTGCAGAAAACGTTCGTGCAGGCATTCTGGCGATCTCGAAAGGTCAGACAGAGGCCGCCGGGGCTCTGGGTTTGCGTCCGAACCGGATCATGAGCCTCGTGGTGTTGCCACAAGCAATGCGCGTGATCATTCCGCCGCTGATTTCTCACTACTTGAACCTGACCAAGAACTCTTCGCTTGCGATTGCGGTGGGATATATGGACCTGACCGGAACGCTAATGGGTATCACCCTGAACCAGACCGGTAAGGAATTGGAAACGGTTATGTTGGGAATGCTGATTTACCTGACGATCTCTCTGAGCATCTCGATGGTGATGAACTGGTACAACAATCGTGTAAAATTGGTGGAGCGGTAAGATGTCTGATATTGGATTTGTCCGTGCGGAAATGTTGCCGGAAAAGGCACCCCCCGCTTCCACGGTTGGTGCTGTCGGCTGGGCCAAGGAAAACTTGTTTTCCAGCCCGTTTAACACAGGTCTGACGCTGTTTTCAGTTGGCCTGATATATCTGGTTCTATCCTCATTGCTGCCGTGGATGTACTCTCCGACCTGGAACGCGACCTCGTTGAGCGAATGTCGGGGGATCCTGCATGAACTTGGCCGCGAAGGTCACTTTGCAGGGGCGTGTTGGGGTGTGATCCGGGATCGCTGGGTGCAGTTGATCTTTGGTTTCTATCCACCAGAGCTCTATTGGCGGCCGATCTTGGCCTTCATTCTGTTGGGTGTTGCTCTGGCTCCGGTCTTATTTGCAGAAAAAGTACCTGCAAAGCTGATTTGGTTCAGCATGATCTATCCGTTCATGATGCCTTGGTTGCTTTGGGGCGGTCTGATTTGGTCGCCCATTGGCGCCGCGTTGGGATTTGTCATCGGGTATTTTGTGTTCAAGGCTGTGAACACTGCTGCAGGCAGCCTGTTTGGCATCATCGCCGGTGTCATTGCGGCGCTTGTTTGGTGGCTGGTCTTGTCCGGGGTGATAATGGGGGCGATCGGCAGTGTGATCCCAATTGGAATTCAAGCTGTTGAAAGCCGTGCATTCGGGGGCATGATGCTGTCGATTACCATCGGTGTTGTTGCCATCGCCTGTTCATTGCCGTTGGGCATCGTGTTGGCTTTGGGGCGGAAATCAGATCTGATGATCGTCAAGGCGCTGTGTGTGGGCTTTATCGAGTTCATTCGCGGTGTCCCACTGATCACCCTGTTGTTCGTCGCATCGACGTTGTTGAATATTTTCATGCCACCTGGCACGAATTTTGACATCATCCTGCGAGTGTTCATCATGGTGACTTTGTTCGCCTCGGCCTATATGGCAGAGGTGATCCGGGGTGGTCTGGCCGCGCTGCCAAAAGGTCAATATGAGGGCGGCGATAGCCTTGGCCTGAACTACTGGCAGGCACAACGGCTGATCATCATGCCGCAGGCATTGAAAATCTCCATTCCGGGGATCGTGTCGACCTTCATCGGGGTGTTCAAGGATACAACGCTGGTGTCCATCATCGGGCTTCTTGACCCGTTGGGTCTCAGCACCTCAGTCCGTGCGGACCAGAACTGGAACGGCATCGTGTGGGAGCTGTATGGCTTCATCGCGTTTATGTTCTTTGTCTTCTGTTTCGCCATGTCCCGTTATTCCATGTATCTGGAGCGTAAGCTTCAGACTGGTCATCATTAAGGAGTTCAACCATGTCTGAGCTTAAATCTGATCGTGAAATTGACCGCTCTAAAATGCAGGTCAGCGACGAAGTCGCCATCCAAATCACCAACATGAACAAATGGTACGGTGCGTTCCACGTGTTGCGTGATATCAATCTGACCGTAAATCAGGGGGAACGGATTGTTATTGCCGGACCGTCCGGTTCCGGCAAGTCGACCCTGATCCGCTGCATCAACCGGCTGGAAGAACACCAACAAGGCAGCATCGTTGTGGATGGAACTGAATTGTCTTCTGACCTGAAGAACATCGACAAGATCCGGTCGGAGGTTGGCATGTGCTTTCAGCACTTCAATCTGTTCCCGCATCTGACCATTCTGGAAAACTGCACGCTGGCCCCAATCTGGGTGCGCAAGACGCCCCGTAAAGAGGCCGAAGAAACGGCGATGCATTTCCTGGAAAAGGTGAAAATCCCCGAACAGGCCGACAAGTATCCAGGTCAGCTTTCCGGCGGTCAGCAGCAGCGTGTGGCGATTGCCCGGTCTTTGTGCATGCGCCCGCGGATCATGCTGTTTGACGAACCGACATCGGCGTTGGACCCGGAGATGATCAAAGAGGTGCTCGACACTATGATCGAACTGGCAGAAGAGGGTATGACCATGCTGTGTGTGACCCACGAGATGGGCTTTGCCCGTCAGGTTGCCAACCGCGTGATCTTTATGGATCAGGGCCAGATTGTTGAACAGAACGAACCGGAAGAGTTCTTTAACAATCCAAAGAGCGAACGGACAAAACTGTTCCTCAGCCAAATCCTGGGGCACTGATTTCTGCACCAAAATTATTGAAAGCCCCGGTTTTCCGGGGCTTTTTTATATCAGGTCTCGGGGGACGATGAAGTCTTTGGCGGCTCCTCTTTGGTCAAGCGCCTCAGCCCAATTGTTTGCCCCAAATTCAATCACGCAGGTGGAGGCTGTTGGGAACCGAAAAAATGATGGGTGATCAGGGGGATTTGCCACAAGGCGTTCAGCCAGTTCCGCGATGCCGGGATTGTGCCCGATCACCATAACGCAGCCTTCCACCCGCCGTGCAATGGCGCGCATCATCGCCGCAGGGGACGCATGGTAGAGGGCGGAGTTTAATTCCAGATCAGGCGTGGGATTAAGATGCGGCTCGACCAATTTCCAGGTTTCGACAGTGCGTTTCGCCGTAGAACACAGGACCACATTCGGAACGTGATTTTGCTGCTGCAACCACTTCCCGATTGCGTCAGCACTTTTTCGGCCCCGGTCATTCAGTGGACGGTCGTGATCAGTAATCTGAAAATTATCCCAGCTGGATTTCGCATGGCGTAACAGGATCAGGCGTAATGTCATTCTGGGTGGAAACTCTTCATATGAAATGCAGATTGCGCCTCTACCCTGCCATAGCGTTGGGACACGGGGCAAGCCCGTCTGACCGCGCAGCCCTTGGTCATGCAATCCTGCCCATCTGGCGTATCCAGATAACTGTGACACCGATCAAGGTCATAGCCGTCAGGTGTCAGGGCATTGACGGGGCAAGCAGTGATACATGGCTTGTCACAGCTACTACAAGGTACAGGTGGTGTCTCAGCTTGAATGACAGGTGTGGGTAGTGCAATCGCGCCCCTGAACGACACCCACAGACCTGCTGTATCGTGAACCAGCAACGTGACCGGGGATTGCCAAGATCGCCCGGATTGCTGCGCCCAGCGAAAAAACGGGGGGTAGGGCGGGCCGTCTGACGGGAAAAGGGGGGTGCCACCCAGATTTTGAGCAAGCGCGCCGATGATCCTTTTGGACCAGCGGTCCAGCGGATCAGGGCCGTCATCTTGATACTCAGGTGATGCTGAAAACACGTCCCAAAAGCCCGGTTCATGAGGGCCGAAAAGGATAACAGATTGGCAATCTGCGGGAACCGGATCGCCGGGCCGGGGCGTTACGACACCGAAAACTTCCAATGCGGTTTCGCGACTGTATTGCGACAGTATCGCGACGGTCATTTGCGGCGGAATGGTAGCCATAAGCTCCACCCAAGTTTTGTTGGTCGATCGTCCTGCCATTGCAGGCCAATCACCATGTCCTGATGACCATCCGCGGGTTGGGGGATGTAGGTGCCAAACAGGCGGTCCCAAATCGATAGGGCAAAGCCATAGTTGCTGTCATGCTCGTGCCGATGGATGGAGTGATGCACCCGGTGCATGTCAGGCGTCACCAAAACCAGGCGCAGTACACGGTCCAGACCCAACGGCAGACGCAAATTGGCGTGATTGAACATGGCTGTACCGTTCAGGATGATTTCAAACATGACAATTGCAAGTGCCGAAGGACCGATAAGATAAACCAACCCGATTTTCAGCAGCATGGATAGCGCGATTTCGACAGGATGAAAGCGAATTGCGGTGGTGACGTCGATATCCCGATCCGCGTGATGCACCCGGTGCAAGCGCCACAAGATCGGGATCTTATGGGTGATCAGATGTTGGGCCCATATGGCAAAGTCGAAGATCAGGATCGCAATCAGGACCTTGAACCACCCGGGCAAGGATATCAGGTTCAGCAGGCCCCAACCCATTTGTCCTGCATCAATTGCGGCGCCGACGGCCAGCAGAGGCATCCCCACCGCCATGACACGCAATGTCAGGGTGTTCAGGATGGTCATGCCCCAATTGGTGCCCCAGCGCCGTACGCGGCCATAGGCGCGCCTGCGACGTGGTACCTGGGCCTCTGCCAATGCAAAGAGGGCAAAGAGGCCCAGGAAAATGCTTAGACGAATGGTGGCTTCGTGTTCCATGGTGGGATCACATCACCATCCGTCTGGCGGGTCAACGCGTGAAATCATATCTGCATGCTGCAGGAGGTATGAAGCTGCGGCAAATGCGTCATGGTCACGCTGGCCATATCAATCATGTTGGCAAATGGTTTTGTTTCCTCTGCTGCCATAAAGGCCTGCCCGGCGGATTTGGCCTCATCTTCATTGTCCCAAAACACCAGATCGATCCAAGCGTCGTCTTCCTTGACCAATGTGCGATATTGAAAACCGGGTTGCGCAGCGGCCCAGCTTGTGACCTGTGCAGCAGCGGCCAGAAACGCGGTCTCATCAATACCAACATTGGTGCGAAAGGTGACTTTTTCCAAAGTGGGGGTCATGTGAATCTCCGTTTGTTGTGACGGCGAAAGTGCCGTTACAAACATTGATACATCACCCCTGCTGACAGCTGAGTGTCAGCAGGATTTCACCCGGCCCGAATAATTGACCCTGCACCGTGGTCGGTGAACAATTCCAATAGGCAGGCATTGGGTGCGCGCCCGTCCAGAATGACGGCAGCGCGTACGCCGCCCTCGATCGCCTGAACGCAGGTTTCAGTTTTCGGGATCATACCGCCGGCGATCACACCATCCTCTGTCATCTGTCGGATGTTTTCGGTGGACAGGGCTGTCACCAAATCACCATTGGCATCCTTAACCCCCGGAACATCGGTCAAAAGCAGCAGGCGATCAGCTTTCAGCGCCGCAGCGATGGCACCGGCTGCGGTGTCGCCATTGATGTTGAAAGTTTCGCCATTTCGCCCTGAACCGAGCGGGGCAATCACCGGTATAATGTTGGATTCAAACAATGTTTTTAAAACCGATGGGTTAACCTCGGTCGGGGTTCCAACAAAGCCCAGATCAGGATTGGTCTGTTCACAGATGATCAGGTCCGCATCCTTGCCAGACAGCCCAACCGCACGGCCACCCTGACGGTTGATGGCCTGAACAATGCGCTTGTTGACCCGACCCGCCAGCACCATTTCCACGACTTCGACTGTGGCCTTATCCGTGACCCGTTTGCCATTGACGAATTCGGATTTGATATCCAGCTTACCCAGCAATTCATTGATCATCGGGCCGCCGCCATGAACAACGACCGGGTTCACCCCCACCTGGCGCATCAGAACGATATCGCGGGCAAAGGTATCCATAGCCTCGTCATCGCCCATCGCGTTGCCACCGAATTTGATGACGACAATCGCATCTGTGTAGCGTTGCAGATACGGCAGAGCCTGGGAAAGTGTACGGGCGGTGGCGATCCAGTCGCGGTTCATGATTTGCTTCTTCATATCTTCTGTGTCCCTGTCATCAGCCATTTTCCTGATAGGGCGGCGAAGGGCAAGAGCATTCTCAATCAATCGTGGCGATGATGCTGCGCAATGTTTCCAGCCCGTCGCCTTTTTCAGAGGAGGTGACGATCATCTCGGGATAGGCAGCAGGGTGTTTGGCCAGCGCGGCACGGGTGACATCCAGCGCCTTTTGCCGGTCCGCTTCCTTGACCTTATCGGCCTTGGTCATCACCACCTGAAAGGTCACTGCAGCGCGATCCAGAAGCGTCATGATCTCTTCATCTACGGCTTTGGCGCCATGGCGGCTGTCAATCAGGACAAAGGCGCGGCGCAGGCTTTGACGGCCCGACAGATAGGATTTTAGCAGGCGCTGCCATTTTTCGACCACCGCCAGCGGGGCGTTGGCATAGCCATATCCCGGCAAGTCCACCAGATAATGGCTATCGCTCAGGGTGAAAAAGTTGATCTCTTGTGTGCGGCCCGGTGTGTTAGAGGCCCGCGCCAACCCCTTGCGCCCCGTCAGGGCGTTCAGCAGGCTGGATTTACCGACATTCGACCGACCGGCAAAACAAATCTCTGGCCGGTCTGCGTCAGGCAGGCCAGACATGGCAACCACGCCTTTCAGAAAATCGGTTTGCCCGGCAAAGAGCTTTCTACCGCGTTCTGCGGTGGCGGCATCCGGTTGTTCGGCGATCGGGAAGGGTAGCGATGTCATGAAGGGACTCCGATTGTCATCTTGTCGCCGACGGTCACTGTGCCGCCCTTGGTGATTTCAACAAAGACGCCAAAATTGGGATGGCCAAAGGCGGTGTTCAAATGCCCCAGAACGTCAACATCCTCAACCCCGGTTTCGGGGTTCCCACTGGGCGCGCGGCAGCGTTCCACCGGCTTGAGGATGCGGCCGGTCAGGGGGCCGAACGTTATTTCCTGTCCGATCAGATCCAGTTCCTGCCAGGCGGTGAGGTCATCGATCCACAAGTTGCCACGAAACCTGCGGCGGTCCAGCGGATGCCCTATCGAATTGGATAGGTCCTTCAGGCTGGCATCTGACATCAGGGTCACGGTCTGGGTGCTGCTGTCAGTCATGCCGCGATCAGGCAGATGGACCAGATAGTCCGGTAAGGGGCGGTTGTCTGGGTAGAGCGGCAACAGCCATTCAATCAGCGCGGCCTCTCCAGCCTCTGTCATCGGGTCAAAGACAAGATCCGGCCGGGCCGGGTGCGACAGGCGCATCTGTCCATCCGCCTCTCGCGCCGTAGAGACCGCCATCAGCGTCGGCGCTTTGGCCCCGCGGATGAAGGCCATGCAGCGGGTCCAATCCGGCGCGTTTCTGTCTATTTTCGCACCCTGCTGTGCCAGCGCCCATTCGCGATCCCCGGGCATGGTTTGCCCGGGGTGCAAAGTGACGCTTTCCAACGCTTCGACACCCAATCCTTTGATCGGATGTCGAAAAAGTGCGCTAATGCGGGGGGACATTACTTCTTATCCGGTTTGCTGGCGTCTTTTTCGCGCTTGAAACTGGATCTGATATTGCCGAACACATCCGGGTGATACCCGTGGCTGCGCATGATCGCATATTGCTGCAGGAACGTGATGGTGTTGTTGGCGATCCAGTACAGCACCAGGCCACTGGCAAAGCTGCCCAGCATGAACATGAACACCCAAGGCATCCAGGCAAAGATCATTTTCTGCGTGGCATCGGTTGGGGCGGGGTTCAGCTTTTGCTGAAGCCACATCGACACACCCAAAACGATCGGCATGATCCCGATAAAGACCAGCGCAAACAGCGATCCGGGTTCCGGTGACGCCCAGGGAAAAATCCCAAACAGGTTAAACAACGAGCTGGGATCAGGCGCGGACAGGTCTTTGATCCAGCCGATCCATTCGGCGTGACGCAATTCGATGGTGACAAAGATCACCTTGTAGAGAGAGAAGAAGATCGGGATCTGCAACAGGATCGGCAAACAGCCTGCGGCCGGATTCACCTTTTTATCCTTGTAGAGCTTCATCATCTCTTGCTGCATTTTCTGGCGATCATCGCCGCAGCGTTCCTTCAGCGCCTCCATCTCTGGCTGCAGCTCTTTCATCTTGGCCATAGAAGCGTAGGATTTATAGGCCAGCGGCAGCACCGCGGCCTTGATCACGATGGTTAGGGCGATGATCGACCAGCCCATATTGCCGATCATCTGGTTGAGCGTGTGCAAAAGCCAGAACATCGGTTTGGTCAGGAAGAAGAACCAGCCCCAGTCGATCGAATTCAAGAAACCCGCAACACCGCCTTCGTTCTCATATTCGCGAATGGCTTCCCATTCCTTGGCACCCGCAAATAGTTCGGTCGTGACAGAAGCAGTGGCGCCCGGGGCGACGGTGGTGGTGGGCAGGCGCGCCTCTGTCAGGTAAAGATCAGCATTCGCGCGGTAGAGTTCCTTGGCCGTAAACGCCTGACCCGCTTCTGGGATCAGCGTTGTCATCCAATAGTGGTCGGTAAAGCCGATCCAGCCATTTTCTGTAACATCAGTGACGGAGGCTTGAGAGGCCTCGCGCGGGACGACGGGAAGATCGGCAAGGTTGCCATAGTCATTTTCGGTCAGTTCCCCATCGGCCATGCGAATGGCGCCTTCGTGAATGATGAAGAAACCTTTCAGATCTTGCGGCTCGCCATGGCGGACCAAGAGCCCGTAAGGGGCCATCCGCACGGACCCTTCGCTATTGTTTTCAACCGATTGGGTGACGGTAAACATGAAATCCGCGTCTACGGATATCTGACGGCGGAAGGTCAGGCCGCGCGGACTGTTCCAGACCAGATTGACCGGGGATGCCGTGGTCAGTGTATCGCTGCCCTCAACCTGCCACAGGGTGTTGGCCCCGGGGACGTCGGTCAATTGCAGGTCGCCACCAGGGGCCCAGCCATAGGTGGAATAATAGGCCTGATCCTGATCTTCGGGCTTTAGCAAAGTAACGATTTCCTGCGACCCGACAGCGACCCGGTAATCTTTCAGTGACAGATCGTCGATCCGGCCACCCAACAGGGCAATGGAACCGGTCAGGCGCGGGGTGTCGATGGCAATGCGCGGCGCATCTGTGATGGACACAGTGGCGGGCGTGTTGGTGACGGGTTCAGTAACCACGTCTGCGCCGGTTTCAGCAGCGGCCGGTGTCAGCCCGTCGGTTTGACTGGAATCCGTTCCAGATGCAGCGTCGGCCAGGTCTTCTGGATTTTGCGGCGGAAACAGTGCCAGCCAGATCACCATGACGATGGTTGACAGCAAAATAGCGAGAAGAAGGTTCTTATTCTGATCGTCCATGAGAGGGCGCCCACCTGTCCATCTGTAAAGGTTTTGGGGGTTGAACAGACTGGGGCAGGAAATGTCAACACTCGCTAGCAAAAACAGGCAGAATTCAGTTGCAGCGCGCTATCACGATTGTTGCGATCTTGCCTCTTCCAGTACCTCTGTACCGAGATGAGAGCGATATCGCAGCAACCATTCGGGAACATCTTCGGGCGGCAGGGGCCTGGCAAAGTGAAAGCCTTGCGCAAATTCACATCCCAGTTGGTCGACCAGTTTATGTTGATCTGCTGTTTCCACCCCTTCGACCAGACAATCGATGTTCAGTTGGTCGGTCATTGTCACAATCGCACCAACCAATCTTTGTTGTGCGGGATCATCGCAGATATTGCGGATGAAAGAGCGATCGACCTTTAACCGGTTCACGGAAAAGCGCTGAATACTTGCAATTGACGATTGCCCCGTTCCAAAATCATCCAGCTCGATCCGGCAACCAAGGTCAGAGAGCATTCGGATATTGCGGGCGACAATTTCGATGTCAGACCGCGCCACAACCGTTTCAAGGATTTCGATCGAGAGCCTATGCGCCGGCAAGGAAAAGCGGCCCAGATTTCGGCGAATGCGATCCAAAAGTTTGGGGTTTTGCAGCTCGCTCAGCGAAAAGTTCACGGAGACCGTGGGCACTCCAAGTTCGGCCTTGTCCCAGGATGACAAGCTGGTCAGCGCGCTGAACAAGATGACCTCAGAGAGTTTTTCCGACATGCCGGTGTCTTCGATCAGGGGCAGAAATTCGGCGGGCGGGATTGTGCCATGTTCCGGGTGATCCCATCGCGCCAGGGCTTCAAATCCGGTTACCTGCCCGTCCGCCAGCCTGATTTGCGGTTGAAACCATGGGCGAATTTGATTGGTATCCATCGCCTTTTCGATTTCTTTGGCCAGGCCGCGTTGGGAAAACACCAACCGGTTCATATCGGGTGAAAAGGCCCGCACAGCGCCGCGACCATGGCGTTTGGCGACGATCAGTGCGTTTTCTGACGCTTCGAGCAGATCAGGTTCGTTGGGTCCATCAGACTGATTCATAGACGAAAACCCGATATTGGCGGTCAGATAGGCCGATGCCCCCTCGATTTGGAAGGGTTCTGCCAAAACTGTCTGAAGCCGTGCCGATATCTGCAGAAGGTTGTCCAGCTCTAGTTCTGATACCGGCGACAATGTCAGGCCAAATCGCGGCCCCTCTAGCCGCGCCAGAATGTCGCCTGCGCGCAATCGTTCAGAAAACCGCCCAGCCAATTGCGACATGACCTGACCCGCGGTTCCGTGTCCAAAACGATCACAAAGACGATCAAAATCCTCAACCTCAATCTGAAAGGTTGCAGTGTTCAGCTGTTCTGCCTGGGCCAATTTCAGATATTTTGACGTCTTATCGATAAGATACTGCCGATTTTGCAGCCCGGTCATCGGGTCGATTTCATACAATCTGCGTTTGGCGACTGCTGGATAGGAATTCAGCGTGCCAAACAGGCTGGTCGCGAAGGCCAAAAGGATCAGTATAGGTTCCCCGCCCAACCAGAAGGCCGCCAGAAAGGCCGCGGGCAGAAAGGTGAACACCTGCGGGGGTGACGTGATCAGGGCAAAAAGCTCTTTGCCGCGAATTGCAAGGTTTGCCATTCTGTCTGCCTCCGCCCCTGGAAATTTAATCACTCGGGAAGGTTAGGCGGACAGTGTCACCATATTCTTAATCAAGACGGCCTTTAATCTGCGTCAGACCCACGTTGCAGACCCGCGAAATCAAAGAGTTTCGGGTCGAGCAAATGACTGGGGCGCGCATTCATCAGGGCGCGGAACATAACCTGACGGCGACCGGGAGAGTTTTTTTCCCATCCGTCCAAGATTTGTTTGACCTGCTGACGTTGCAACCCGTCCTGAGACCCGCACAGATCACAAGGAATAATCGGGTAGTTCATGGCGGCGGCGAATTTTTCACAATCGGCCTCTGCCACATGGGCCAGCGGGCGATAGACGAACAGATCGCCCTCTTCATTCACCAGTTTCGGTGGCATTGTCGCCAAGCGACCACCGTGAAAGAGGTTCATGAAAAACGTTTCCAGTATGTCGTCGCGGTGATGGCCCAGGACTACGGCAGAGCAGCCTTCCTCCCGCGCAATGCGATAGAGGTTGCCGCGTCGTAGTCGTGAACACAGCGCGCAATAGGTGCGACCCTGCGGGATCTTATCGACAACGATGGAATAGGTATCTTGGTATTCGATCCGGTGCGGCACCTGCATCCGTTCCAGAAATTCGGGCAGAACAGTTGCCGGGAACCCCGGTTGACCCTGATCCAGATTGCAGGCCAGCAGATCGATGGGCAAAAGCCCGCGCCATTTTAGTTCATAGAGCACGGCCAGCAAAGTATAGCTGTCTTTGCCGCCGGATAAGCAAACCAGCCACCGGGCACCGCGTTCGATCATCCCGTATTGTTCAATTGCCTCACGCACTTCGCGAACGATGCGCTTGCGCAGCTTCTTGAACTCTGTCGTCGAAGGTGCGCCATGAAACAGCGGATGGATATCGTCAAGATGATCGAGCATGTCGCGGCCATAGCGGAGTTATGAAAATCTGGCAAGCGTTGGAAAAGGAAAGCCCCCGCCGTTTCCGGCTGGGGGCTGTTCTGATCAACTCACACACATTCACTCGATCAGATGGTCCGATACGCGGGGCACTGGTTACGGGTACTTGTTACGTTGTGAACCATTTACTTAACTTACTCTTAAAATTTAAGGCATGAGGTGCTTTGGAACCAGTTGTCTTTTGGTATCAGTTTCGGGTCAAATTGAACTTGTTTGTGGCGACAATCGATCTGTCCGCCGCAAACAGTGTCTCAATTCGGGCAAATCCTGATGGAATGCGCCAAACCTGGGGCAGGGTGCATCATTTCACGAGTCGGATGTCGAATCGTGCGAAAATTGGGGGTTTAGCGACTCAGTTTCCAGTGCAATAGTGCGCCCAAAATGTGGAGCGCCGTGCCGGAGGGAATCATCCCGTCACGATCCGCAAAACGAGGAGAATAATCTTGGAATTTGTGCAAGTTACGACCGCCGCAGAAGCGTCGCAGCGGCTCGCTGATGCGTCTGGCCGCGCGTATGTTTTGGCGGGTGGAACGGATCTGCTGGTGCAGATGAAATCGGATATTCTGTCACCTGATTTGGTGGTGGATATCAAATCGATCCCCGGAATCGGTGAAATCACCGAAGAAAACGGTGGCCTGCGCGTTGGCGCAACTGTCCCTGGGGCCGCGCTAAGCGAACATGCTGGTCTGGCCGCTGCCTGGCCTGGCGTAGTCGAGGCGACACAGCTGATCGGATCGACCCAAGTGCAGGGCCGCTGCACCATGGTGGGCAACCTATGTAATGGCTCCCCCGCCGCTGACAGCGTACCGGCCTTGGTGGCTGCCGATGCAGTGGTGCGGGTCGAGGGCCCCGAGGGTGCCCGCGATTGTTCGGTGATGGATATCCCCGTTGGGCCGGGCCGCAATTCATTGGCCAAGGGCGAGTTCATCAGCTCTGTCTTTCTCCCTGCGCGCCCCGAACGGTCTGGCGATGCTTATCTGCGCTTCATCCCAAGAACTGAAATGGATATCGCCGTGGCTTCTGCCGGGGTTAGCCTGACTTTGGATGCCGATGGCACAGTCGCTGTCGCGCGCGTGTCGCTGGGTGCCGTGGCCCCGACCGTGGTTTTGGTGCCAGAGGCGGCAGACGCGATCATAGGCAGCAAGTTGGACGATACAGCGCTTGCGGCGCTGGCCTCGGCCTGCGAGGCAGCGTGCAACCCAATTGATGACAAACGCGGTACGATAGAGTTCCGCACCCAGGTGGCCGGGGTCATGGCCAAACGCGCGGCAAAGATCGCCTATCAGCGCGCAGGAGATGCAGCATGAGCAGACATGTAGTGACAACAACAATCAACGGCGACACGCATGAATTTATCTGCGGCGCCGGGGAAACCTTGCTGGACGTTTTGCGCAACCGTCTGGGCCTGACCGGCGCCAAAGAGGGCTGCGGAACCGGCGATTGCGGCGCCTGCAGCGTAACGATGAATGGCCGACTGGTCTGTTCCTGCCTGGTGCTGGGCGCCGAGACAGAAGGTGCAGAGATTACCACGATCGAGGGCATGGCAGACGCCGACGCCCTGCATCCGCTGCAAGAGGCGTTTCTGGACAAGGCCGCGCTGCAATGCGGGATCTGTACGCCCGGCATTTTGGTGGCGGCCAAGGCTTTGCTGGATGAAAATCCAGACCCGACCGATGAGGAACTTCGGTATTGGCTGGCGGGCAATCTGTGCCGTTGCACCGGATATGACAAGATTATCAGAGCCGTCCAGCACGCGGCCGCAGAGATGAGAGGTGAATCCCATGGCGCTTGATCATCAGCCGAAGCGAGAGTTCAAGGTCGTAGGCACCCGACCACGCCGCCCCGAAGGCATCGATAAGGTCACCGGCAAGGCGCTTTATGGCGCGGATGCCTTTGCCCCCGGCATGTTGCATGCGCAAATCCTGCGCAGCCCACATCCCCATGCCCGTATTGTCAGTATCGATACCTCCAAGGCAGAGGCTCTGCCCGGGGTGAAGGCGATTGTCACCAATGCCGATTTTTCCGATGCGATCGAGGATGAGTCCGTCTGCGATGTGCGTGACAATGTGCTGGCACGTGACAAGGTGCTTTATGACGGTCACGCCATTGCCGGCGTGGCTGCCACTACGACAGAGGTGGCAAAAGCTGCTGTCAAACTGATCGAGGTGGAATACGAACTTTTACCTCATGTCACCGATGTTGACGCGGCAATGGCGCCCGACGCCCCGGTGGTTCTGTCTGGCCGCGCAGATGAAAATGTCCCTGCCGGGTTTTCTGAAAACGTGTGCCGGTTCTATGAATTTG
Organism: Roseovarius sp. YIN77; assembly: GCF_057219155.1. NCBI lineage: Bacteria > Pseudomonadati > Pseudomonadota > Alphaproteobacteria > Rhodobacterales > Roseobacteraceae > Roseovarius > Roseovarius sp. YIN77. The sequence continues at coordinate 52,571 of NZ_JBXVVI010000013.1, read as the reverse complement.
GTCACGGCGATCTGGACGCGGGTTTTGCCAAGGCCGACATCGTTATCGAACGCAGCTTTGAAACCGCCGCGACCCATCAGGGTTACATCGAACCTCATGCCTGTCTGGCGTCGATGAATGCCGATGGTAAGGGGGAGCTGTGGCTGTGCACGCAGGGGCAGTTTTATATTCGTGAACTTTGCGCCGAAATTTTGGGGATGGAGGCAAGTCAGTTGCGGGTCACCGCCTCTGAAATCGGTGGTGGATTTGGTGGCAAGACGACCGTATGGGCGGAACCTGTTGCTTTGGCCTTGGCCAAGAAATCCGGGCGTCCGGTGAAACTGGTCATGACCCGGTCAGAGGTGTTCCGTGCCACAGGACCAACCGTATCTTCGGCCACCGATGTGAAAATCGGCATGACCAAGGATGGCCGGATCACTGCGGCGGATGCAACATTGCGCTATCAGGCCGGGGCGTTTCCAAATGGGACTGTGCAATTTGGCGCGCAAGCCGCCTTTGCCGCCTATGATCTGGAGGCCGTGCGCACCCATGGCTTGAGCGTCATGACCAACCGCCCGAAAGAGGCCGCCTATCGCGCCCCCGGGGCACCAATGGCGATTTATGCGGTCGAAAGCGTGGTGGATGAGTTGTGTCAAGAACTGAGCCTTGATCCGCTGGATGTGCGCCTGAAAAACGCGGCCCGCGCTGGGACGCTGTCCTCTTACGGGCCGACCTTCCCCGATATCGGGTTGGTAGCCACACTGGAGGCCGCGAAAGAGCATCCGCATTATTCCGCCCCCTTGGGTGAAAATCAGGGCCGGGGGATTTCCTGTGGTTTCTGGTTCAACTTTGGCGGCAACACCTGTGTCACTCTGAACCTGAACACCGATGGCACCGTGGGTGTCACGGAGGGCAACCCGGATATTGGCGGCTCCCGCGCCTCGATTTCGATGATGGCGGCGGAAGAGTTGGAAATCCCATATGAAAAGGTGCGCACGGTTGTGACCGACACCAATTCGCTGGGCTATAACGACACCACCGATGGCAGCCGGGTAACCTTTGCCGTTGGTCTGGCCACGATAGAAGCCGCCCGCGCCGCCAAGCGTGAAATGTGCCGCCGGGTTGCGAATATCTGGGGGTTGGAGGAAGAGGCCGTTGAGTGGAAAGACGGTGCCGTGCATCCGGCTGGCCCCAATGCCGGGCAGCATGATCCAATGGCGCTGGCGGACGTTGCTGCGATTTCCCACAACACGGGCGGGCCGATTGCCGGGCATTTCGAATGCAACGCTGATGGCGCCGGTGTCAGCTTTGGTGTCCATATCGCCGATGCAGAGGTGGACCCTGAAACGGGATACACCAAAGTTGTGCGCTACACAGTGTTCCAGGACGCGGGCAAAGCCGTGCATCCCGACTATGTCGAGGGGCAGATGCAGGGCGGAGCGGTTCAGGGGATCGGCTGGGCTCTGAACGAGGAATATATCTATGGGAAGGACGGGCGCCTGCAAAACCCGATTTTCCTGGATTACCGGGTTCCTGTCGCCTCTGACCTGCCGATGATCGATACGGTCATCTTGGAAATTCCCAATCCAGGCCACCCTTACGGGGTGCGTGGTGTTGGCGAAACCCCAATCGTGCCACCATTGGCGGCCCTGTCAAACGCCGTGTCGCGGGCGATTGGCAAGCGACTTTTCGAACTGCCGATGTCGCCGCCCAAGGTTCTGAAGGCGATCAAGGGCTAATGGTTCGGGTCAAGCTCTGGGGTTCTTTGCGCTCGCTCGCGGGTGGTGACGAGATGGTAGAGCTTGAGGCGCGCAATCTGAAAGAGGTGTTAGACGGCTTGGCCGCCCGACACCCTGGACTTGCCCCGCAGATCAAGCGCGGCGTGTCCTTTGCCGTAGATGGGGTGATCTATCGCGATGCGTGGTTCACCCCGGTGCGCGAAGATCAGGAAATTGTACTGATGCCCTATATGGTTGGCGGATAACCGAACAGTTCAGACAGCTGGATTGACATTGCCATCCATCGTGGAGGATGATGTGAATTACATCATCAGATCATTGGGTGCCCCATGGCCCACCGTGCCACAATCGCAGATATTGCCCGCACTGCCGGGGTTGGAACCGCGACCGTTGACCGGGTTCTAAACGGGCGCGGTAATGTGCAGGCCGCCACGGCACAAAAGGTCTATGGCGCCGCCGAAAAGGTGGGATATCACGCCGCCGCCCTGATCCGGGAGCGGTTGAGATCAGACCTGCCAGAGCGACGGTTGGGATTGCTTTTGCAAAAGGAAAATCAGGAATTTTATCAGCGTCTCGCCCGGGTGTTCGAAGTCAGTGTCAACGCATATCCCAACGCGCGGGGGCGGGCAGAGATTGTCTTTGCCCGGTCTCAGGACCCAGAGGAACAAGCGCGTTTGTTGATGGAATTGGGGCGGCGCAATCACGTGGTTGCGGCGACCACGGTCAATCATCATGAAACGACGCGCGCGGTCAGTACTTTGGCGGATCGAGGGGTGCCCGTCTTTGCCCTGATGAACGATTTTGCGCAAGGCGTGCGCAACAGCTATATCGGCCTGAATAATATGAAGATTGGGCGTATGGCGGGATGGGCGATTTGCAACCTGGCCCGCTCCACAGGCAAGGTTGCAGTCTTTGTCGGGGGCAGCCGCTGGCACGGTCACGAACTGCGGGAAACTGGATTCCGGAGCTATTTTCGCGAACAAGCACCCGAGTTTGAACTGTTGGAAACACTGGTGAACCTGGAAACCCGTAATGTGACATATGAGGCGACTCTGGATCTGTTGCAGCGCCACAGCGATCTGCGCGGTATATTTGTCGCCGGTGGCGGCATGGAGGGTGCGATTGAGGCCTTGCGAGAAGCCCGAGCCCCGGGTGATGTGGCCATGGTGGTGAATGAGCTGACAGATGTGTCCGGCCGGGCTTTGCAGGATGGGTATGTCTCTGTGATCAACAACACACCTGTCTCTGCCCTGTGTGATGCGGCGGTGCAATTAATGATGAAGGCGGCAGAGACGACGGGGCGCAGTGAAAACCGTCAGATTTTCCTGCAACCGGAGCTGTATGTTCCAGAGTCTCTGTAGTTTGATGTAATTACATCATGATTCCCCGTTGGATTGCATCAGGGTTGATGTGATTGCTTAAGAATTCAGATTGAATACCTCCCCTTCTGTCTGCCACCAAGGATAAGACACTGTGCCTGAATACGGAGGCATTGGAATGTCTGGGCGGTTGCAAATATTTGGGGATCGAAATGACCAAGATCAGAATGGCTTTGTTAGGGGCAGGGCGGATCGGGAAGGTGCACGCCGCTGCAATCGTCGCCAATCCTGATGCAGAGTTGGTGTCAGTCACCGATGCATTTGACGCGGCCGCACAGGGGATTGCCGATCAATATGACTGTACCATCCGCGACCTTAACCATGTCGAGGCATCGGATGAAGTTGACGCGGTGATCATTTGCACACCGACCAACACCCATGCCGATCTGATCGAACGTTTTGCCCGGGCGGGTAAGGCGATCTTTTGCGAAAAACCGATTGATCTGGATATGATGCGGGTAAAATCCTGCTTGTCCATGGTTCAACAGACAGATGCCCGGCTGATGCTGGGGTTCAATCGTCGCTTTGACCCGCATTTTGCAGCAGTCCGCGATGCAATTGCCCAGGGCCAGATTGGTGCTGTTGAACAAATCACCATTACCTCTCGTGATCCCGGGCTGCCGCCATTTGACTATATCGATGTATCTGGTGGGATCTTTCGGGATATGACGATCCATGACTTTGACATGGCCCGGTTTTTGTTGGGGGAAGAGATCGCAACAGTTCAGGCCACCGCATCTGTGCTGGTTGATCCAAAGGTCGCGGAACACAATGACTTTGACACTGCCACCGTGATGCTGACCACCGCCAGCGGCAAGCAATGTACGATCCTGAATTCACGCCGGGCCACCTATGGCTATGACCAACGGATCGAGGTGCACGGTTCAGACGGCATGATTGCCGCGGAAAATCAGCGACCGGTTTCGATCGAGGTGGCAAATGCGCAAGGTTATACCCGCCCGCCCCTGCACGATTTTTTCATGACCCGTTATACAGAGGCCTATGCCGCAGAGGTCAGTGCCTTTGTCGCGGCCATCCGGGACGGGGCAAAGATTTCTCCGACAGGCGCGGACGGGTTGCAGGCGCTGGCCTTGGCTGAGGCGGCGTTGAAATCTGTGGCCGAAGGGCGGACAGTGCAAATGTCAGAGATATCTGGGGGTGAATGATGAGTGCTGAGAAAACCATACGATTGACCGCCGCACAGGCGTCGGTGCGTTTTATTGAGAACCAGTTCAACGAAGATGGCGACCGGATCATCGAAGGGGTCTGGGCAATTTTCGGGCACGGCAATGTCGCCGGGCTGGGGGAGGCGCTGTGGCATGCCAAGGACCGCCTGCCCACCTATCGCGGCCACAATGAACAAACCATGGCCCATTGTGCGATTGCCTATGCCAAACAGATGCGGCGCAAACGGGCGATGGCGGTGACATCCTCTATCGGTCCCGGGGCCACCAATATGGTCACCGCAGCGGCATTGGCCCATGTGAACCGGTTGCCGGTTTTACTGATCCCCGGTGATGTCTTCGCCAGTCGCGGACCTGACCCGGTTTTGCAACAACCCGAAGTTTTTGCCGATGGCACCATCAGTGCCAATGACACATTCCGCCCGGTCAGCCGGTATTTTGACAGGATATCGCGGCCCGAACATCTGATCACCGCTTTGCCGCGGGCCTTTCGCACCCTGACCGACCCGGCGGATTGTGGGCCGGTGACGCTGGCCTTCTGTCAGGATACGCAGGCGGAGGCTTATGATTATCCTGCCAGCCTGTTTGAGCCGCGCACCTGGATCACACGCCGTCCGGCCCCGGATACGGGTGAACTGGCACGGGTATTGGCGGCGATTAAAGCTGCGAAAAACCCAGTGATCGTGGCGGGCGGCGGGGTGCTCTATTCGGACGCCTGCGATCAGCTGGCAGAATTTGCCAGCACCCATAACATTCCGGTGGTCGAAACGCAGGCTGGCAAGGGGGCACTGGCATGGGATCACCCGATGGCTTATGGCCCAGTCGGCGTGACAGGATCCAGCAGCGCCAATGCGCTCTGCGGTGACGCAGATATTGTGATCGGAATTGGGACGCGTTTTCAGGACTTTACCACCGGGTCGTGGTCACTGTTCAAGCATCCTGATCGACAGATCGTGGCCCTGAACATCCAGCCCTATGACAGTATCAAACACGGCGCCTTGTCACTGGTGGCCGATGCGCGCGAAGGGTTGAAGGCCCTGAATGCGGGTTTGGAGGGGTATCGCGGCCATGCGATCAATGCAGATCTAAAGCCCGACTGGTACGCCGCAGTCGATGCCGTGACAACAACCCCGGGAGAGGGCAACGCCTTGCCCACTGATATGCAGGTGGTCGGGGCCGTGCAGCGCGCGGCGACAGACAAAACCGTGGTGATGTGTGCTGCGGGCACCATGCCCGGCGAGTTGCACAAACTGTGGAAGGCCTCCGGCCCCGGCGCCTATCACATGGAATATGGGTTTTCCTGCATGGGGTATGAAATCGCAGGCGCCATGGGCATCAAGATGGCCCAGCCCGACCGCGATGTGATCTGTTTCACCGGCGATGGCACCTATATGATGGCCAATTCCGAACTGGCCACGGCGGTGATGATGGGGATCGATTTCACCATTATCGTGACAGACAATCGCGGGTTTGGCTGTATCAACCGGTTGCAGATGGGCACGGGCGGGGCGGAATTTAACAATCTTCTGGATCATGCGGTGCATGAACAGGCCTCGGCCATTGATTTCGTCAAACACTCTGAATCGATGGGGGCGAAGTCGCAGAAAGTTTCCACTATTGCAGAGCTGGAAACAGCCTTGGCAAATCGCACCGGCAAAGGTGTTGAGGTGATCGTCGTTGACACAGACCCCTACCCATCGACCGAAGCCGGCGGCAGTTGGTGGGAGGTCGCCGTACCCGAGGTGTCAGAGCGCGCCGAGGTGCGCGAAAAACGTGCCGCATACGAGGCTGCATTGAAGGAACGTAACGACAAATGATTTTGTATGGTGCCAATCCCATCGCCTGGGCCAATGACGATGATCAGACCCTGGGCGCCCATATCCCGACCGAACAGATCCTGAGCGAGACACGTGATATCGGTTTTGACGGGATCGAAAACGGTCATCGCTGGCCGCAGGATGATCCAGAGGCCTTGCGCGCCCTTCTGGCGGGCTATGGGCTGAAATACATTTCTGGCTGGCATTCGCTGAACCTGCTTGTGAACTCGGTCGAGCATGAAAAGGCTGCGATCCAGCCGCAGTTGGACAAGCTGAAACACAATGGATGCAAGGTGTGCATTGCCTGCGAGACCTCGAATTCTGTCCAAGGTCTGGATGTGCCCGTGAATGATAAGGCGGTATTGTCGCCTGCGGAGATGGCTGATCTTGGCGCAAAAGTGGAAGAGATCGCCACATACTGCGCGGATCAGGGGATCACGCTGGCGTTTCATCACCATGTTGGCACCGTCGTCGAAACGCCTGACGAAATCGATGCCTTCATGGCGGCGACCGGCCCGGCAACAAAGATGCTGTTTGACAGTGGGCATTACTATTTTGGATCGAACGGGCAAGACCCCGCCCCGATGCTGCAAAAATATGCCGATCGCGTGGTGCATTTTCACGCCAAAAACGTACGCCCCGATGTGATGCGAAATGTGCGTGACAATGGGTTGACCTTCATGGACGGCGTGCGCGCGGGCGTATTTACCGTGCCGGGCGATCCCGAAGGCGGGATTGATTTCGACCCATTGTTGTCAATCCTGAAGAGCCACGACTATGACGGCTGGATCGTGATCGAGGCAGAGCAAGATCCGGTCCAACACAATCCGCTGAAATACCAGACAATGGGTCTTCGATCACTTAAGGCTTCGGCCGCCCAAATAGGGCTGGGATGATTTAAAAAATACAAACGCACGGCGTGTAGAAAACCTCCATCGAAGAAGGATACCACATGGTGGATCAACAACTTGAATATATAGGGTATTTTGATCACGAATCCTGCGATCTGGATGAATTCAAGGTGTTGACGTCGCAAAGCCTGACACAGGGTGCTGTGCCATTTGCTGCAGATGTGCAAAAGAACATTCCGATCTATGACATACCAACGTTGCACGCCAAACTGGATGATCCCGACGAACGCCGTGCGATCCTGACGGAATGGGCCCGGGTTCTGGGGCAATCGGCCGGGGTGTTGGTTTTAAAATCAGCCTATACCGATACAACGCCCATAGATGCAGCCTCGAAAATCTACACTCAAATCATCGCGGAAGAACGCGAGGCATCAGGTGGCGGGGCCGATCATTTTGCCACGGCCGGGGCCAATGATCGGATCTGGAATTCCCTGCAAAAGTTGTGCCTGAAGGACGCGGCCGTTTTTGCCCGCTATTTCGGCAATACGGCGATTGCTGCGGTGTGTGAGGCGTGGTTGGGCCCGAATTACCAGATGACCGCGCAGATCAATCAGGTACGTCCGGGCGGGGCGGCACAGCAGGCGCATCGGGACTATCATCTTGGGTTCCAATCGGCAGAAATTGCCGAAGACTATCCCGCGCATATGCATGACCTGTCCGCGGCCCTGACCTTGCAAGGGGCAGTGGCGCATACTGATATGCCGATAGAAAGCGGCCCGACAAAACTCTTGCCGTTCTCACAGCTCTACCGGCCCGGCTATGTGGCGTGGCGGCATGACGACTTCCGTGCCTATTTTGAACAGACCTACGTTCAACTGCCATTGGCCAAGGGCGATGCGGTCTTTTTCAACCCCGCTCTGTTTCATGCGGCAGGGGCCAATACAAGCGATGACATTCACCGGATGGCAAACCTGTTGCAGGTCTCATCTGCCTTTGGTCGGGCGATGGAAAGCGTGGATCGGCTGACCATGTGCAAGGCTTTGTATCAAGCACTGCTGGTTGTCAGTCAGGATATGACACCATCTGAAATCAATGCGACCATCGGGGCCTGTGCCGAAGGGTACTCCTTCCCTACGAATTTGGATCGGGATCCGCCGGTGGGTGGGCTGGCCCCGCAATCACAGGCGGGGCTGATCCTTGGCGGATTGCAGTCAGGGATGTCGGTGGATCAGATGAACGCTGCGTTAGATGATCAGGCGGCCCGTCGGGCGGCGTGATGTGTTGCGCCAGAAACTGCATACAGACAGGATGAATTGATGACGGATTTATTGCGACAACCTGTCGGGACACATGGAAAGGTCCACGATATCAGACCGGATACCGCCCGGGGCCCGCAAAGCCCGAACTGGGCCTATGTCGGCTTTGGCCTCTATCATTTGGAAGCGGGGGAAACCGTGTCAGAGACAACCGGTGAACGGGAGGTCATTCTGGTGCTGGTCGAGGGGAGGGCGCAGCTGTCTTGTGACACGCTGGATTTCGGTGAAATGGGCGACCGGATGAGCGTGTTTGAAAAATCGCCCCCGCATTGTGCCTATGTACCGAATGACAATAGCTGGTCGGCAACGGCCACCACAAAATGCGTGCTGGCGGTCTGTTCTGCCCCCGGAAAGGGCAACTATCCCGCCACCCGTTTAGGGCCTGAGGGAATCGAACTGACCCCGCGGGGAAAGGGGCAAAACACCCGCTACATCAACAATATCGCTATGGAAGGGCGCGATGTGGCCGACAGCCTGCTGGTGACAGAGGTGTTCACGCCAGATGGCAACTGGTCGTCCTATCCTAGCCATCGTCATGACGAAGATGACTTTCCCAACATGACCTATCTGGAAGAAACCTATTATCACCGGCTAAACCCGGGCCAAGGGTTCGGCATTCAGCGGGTGTATACCGAGGATGGTGCGTTGGATGAAACCATGGCGGTGAAAGACGGCGATGTGGTGCTGGTCCCCAAAGGCCACCACCCTTGCGGCGCACCCTATGGATACGAGATGTATTATCTGAACGTCATGGCTGGCCCACTGCGCAAATGGCGGTTTAAGAATGATCCAGATCACGACTGGATTGCCCAGCGGGACGCCTAACACCGATCTTGTGGTAAGATACGTCTTCGGCCACTCTGCCGCGCAAGGGAGGGGCCGAATGTCTGATTATGATCCACAGGAAGTTCTGGATTTCTGGTTCCCGGAGGATGGGTTTTGGGAAAACCGGGAACGATTTGGGGACTGGATCAATCATCGGATGCAGGGTGGTGTGGATGACCACATTTGCGCGCATTTCGCAGAGCTTACCAAGGCAGCGGCCCAAGGGCTGTTGGACCAATGGGCGGATACACCGCGCGGGCGGCTGGCCCTGTTGATCGTTCTGGATCAATTTCCCCGGTCCTTGTGGCGCGATACCCCGGGTGCTTTTGCACAGGATATCAAGGCCAACCTGCTGGTGATTGAAGGCATCAACAATGGCCATTTCGCAGCGCTGAAATCGTGGGAAAAGCTGTTCTATATTATTGCGTTGGGCCATTGCGAAGGGCCGGATCATCTGCAACGCTTTGATCTGATTGAAACGATCAGCGAAGAGTTGATTTCAGAACTGCCAGAGGCGCTTGACTATGCGGGCGATGAGATCAGGGCACAGAACAAGCGCGTGCGCGGGGTGATCGAACGCTTTGGTCGCCACCCGCATCGCAATCCGATCTATGGCCGCGTTTCCAGCCCAGAGGAAAAGGCCTATATCGCCACAGGTGATTTCCCGCATGTGGCCGAAAAATCATCGGCCTGATCGTCAGTTCACCAACAGCCGCACCATCGTGTCCTGGGTCAGATACCCCGTGGGTGGCAGATCTTGTTCCCGTTGGAAGCGCCTGATCGCCTGGCGGGATTTATCCGTCAGCTTCCCGTCGGCCTCTCCCGGGTCAAAGCCAAGCGCCCGCAGTCGCCGTTCGGCCAGAACGCGGGTAACGCCGATGCGGGCGACCGTTTCTTCCTCTCGCTTCGCAGCCTCTATTTCCGCTTCAGACACTCCGGACCCTTCGAGCTCTTGCAGGCGCCCATTTGCGGCCTCGACGAAGGCGCCGTCCGGGTATCGTTCCAGATAATCTCGATAGGCTGTTGGGGTGTCTGCCTCGGCGATATCGTCCCAATAGGCGCGTTCTTCGGCCTCGGCCTCGGCCCGGCGTTGGGCGTCAAACACCGATAGCTGGTCGCGCGCGATATCGGAATAGAGCCCATCCGGGTAGCGGACGAGATAGGCACGCAGGTCAGTTTCTGCACCGCTTTGCCCCGTGGCGCGCCAGTAATCGCGATCCTCGCGTTCCTGTTCCAACCGACGTTGGCGTGCCTCTTCTTCCAATTCCGCTGCGCGGGTCCGGGCATCAGCCGCCAAACGGGTGATCTGTTCGCGAGAAAGATAGCTGTTTGCCTCATACCCGTTGGCCGATTGCCAGCGGGTAATGGCGGCGCGGGTGCCGCGGCCAAAGATGCCATCAATGCCGCGCGGATCAAATTCCAGCAAGGCCAGATTGCGCTGAATCTCCTTGCGCGCCTCGCGGTCCAGCGCCAATGCCTGCTCAGCCGCTTCGGCCTCACGCAATGGGGCGTCGCGCAGATCCTGAATTTCGCGCTCTGCCTCTGCCTGAAAGCGACCGCGCGGATAGGCACGCAAATAGCTTTCATAAGCCTCGGTGCTGCCCATGGAACGAACCACGCGCCAATGCACGGCTTCCTCATCCACCAGTGACCCGCCCTCTGACGGCATATATGGGATGCGATCAGGGGCAAAACCGGACAGGACCAATTCGCGCCCAACCTGATCAACGGCGCTGCGCACAGACAGGCCCGGCTCCAACAGCGGCCCTGTGATCAGACGCGCGACCTGATCGGCGGGCCCGGTGACAATGCTGACGCCTTGGGGAATGTCGAGCATGCCAAGGCCCGGGGCCAATCTGGGCAGATCACCCGGTGTATCATTAGAAGGGGCCAAAAGGACGACCGCGCCCCCGGGAAAGGCGCCCACCATATCTAGGATCGCGCCAACTGGCAGGGCCTGCGCCCCGATGTTGAACGCGTTCAGCCCATCCCCATTGCTGCCGATCAGCCATGTTTCGTGACCCGAATGGGCGAAATGTCCGCGCAACAGGATCAAGATACGGTCGGCGTCTTCTGCGGCATTTCGAAATGCGTCTACCAGATCAAACTGTTCATCCGCCCACTGATCGCGGCCCGCCGTGACGTTAAATCCGGCATCGCGCAACATCCGCACAAGGGCGTCGTCGCGTCGCAAGCTGCGGGAATCTTTCAGGGTCTCATATTCTGAGTTGTTGATGATTAGTGCTGCATCTTTGGCCACTACGGGTGTGCACAGAAGGGCAGCAATCGTGACAAGGGTTAGGTGAATTTGTCTGGGCATTGGAACCGGCCTTCATCATTACAATATACACGCGCATGATTATCGGCCCGCAGTGCCGGATTTGGCAATGCGGGCCTTGGTCTGTGCATAAATGCGCGGGTTGACGCCCATAGGCGGGGCTAACCGCGAAGCTTGTGGTGCAACAGGATCGGAACGATCAGATCCTCCTCATCCTCCAAGTGGCGAGACAGAAAGGCACGAATGTCGGTGGTGACATCATGTAGTTTTCTGGCCTCTTCCCGTGCTTGTGCCTCATCCAGCTGGATCAGCTGCACCACCCGGTTGGCCTGACGGGTAAACCCATCCAGAACTTCGTCCATCTGCAGGTGGTCGCCTTCTAACATGTCCAACCCATGCGAAAATCGCGGATCTGCCGCCTGCAGTTCCGGGAAATAGTCCCGATCTTCCCATGTGTGGTGCCCATGCAAGTTCCGCACCAGAAGATCGCCATAAAAGGACAATCGCCCGGCAAATTCCTGCGGGTCGCGGGCGTTTTGCAGGTAAAGCTCTGTTTCAGTCTGGTTCATTTCCGCCAATTGGCGAAACATCTGATGGGCACCCATCCAATTCTGGATAGAGCGGGCGAAGTTCGGGTGATCCGGCCATGCATCGCGCGGATAATCTCGAAGCAGAACCTGCATGTCCGAGGGCAGGCCGGTCCTGTCTGGCAATGTGTGGTAAGTCATCAGCTGCAGCTATGCAGGGCGGGAAAGTGTTACAACATCACGTATGGTGCGCTGATGAACCAGGCCTGTGCATTATCGGACAGGCTGTGACGGACGACGGCGCTTGCTGAGTGCAAGCCCGGCGAGGATCATCGCGAGAGAAATTACCAATTGCGGTGGCAGGGTTTCGTTCAGCAGCAATGCGCCAAAGATAACGGACCACACTGGCACCTGATAATTCACCAGTGACATAAAGCTGGGACCGGCAGACTTAATAACCTGTACCAGCAACAACTGGGAAACGGCGGTGGGTAGAACGCCCAGATAGAGGATCGACAGCAGCGGCAACAATTCCGGGGCGTCCGGCAGTCCCTCTTGCCACAATGCAAAAGGCGCGATCATGGCAGAACCAGCCAGCAACGATGCTGCAGACAAGGAAACCAGATCAACCTGTGGGCAAAGGCGGGCGACGATGGAACTGATCGCATAGCAGGACGCCGCAGCGATACAGGCCAACCGGGCATAGGGTTCCAGATTGCTGCCCAGGGAGGAAAGCGCGTCAAAACCGATCAGGATGACGACCCCAATAAATCCCACGATAAATCCCAAAGCCTTGCGCGGGTTCAATGACTCTCCCGGGACCAGAAAATGCGCAAGCGGCAGGACGAATAACGGCACAACCGCCATGCAGACCCCGGCAAAGCCAGAGGCGACATAGGTTTGCGCCCAGCTGAGCAGGGAAAATGGCAGAACGTTTGAGAATAATCCGATGGCGATCGCCGCAACCCAGATTTTGCCGCCATTTTCGCTGTGTATTTTTGGTAGATGCCCACCGCGCAGGCGCAGGATCAGATAAAGCAATATCGCGCCCAGAGTGATCCGGCTGGCCGCGATGGTCATCGGACCAAACCCATCCAGCGCGATCGTCACAAACATGAATGATCCGCCCCAGATCATGCCCAGCATGATCAGCTTGATCCAGTTGTTCAGGCCGGGGGCGTCGGACATTTGGGGCCTCTGAAAGAAGAAGGGCGCCGATCTGGCGCCCTTCCTTGTGATCTTAGTTCTTTTCTTTGTCCACCATTTTCCCGGCGGAAATCCAGGGCATCATGCCCCGCAGCTTGGCACCGGTTTCCTCAATCATGTGCTCGTCATTGGCACGGCGGGAGGCTTTGATGGTCGGCTGGCCAACGGCATTTTCCAGCATGAAATCACGCACGAACTTGCCTTGCTGGATGTCTTCCAGAACGGCCTTCATGCGGGCTTTGGTTTCGTCGTATTTCAGGATGCGCGGGCCGGTGACATACTGACCGTATTCAGCCGTGTTGGAGATCGAGTAATCCATGTTGGCAATGCCGCCTTCATAGATCAGGTCCACGATCAGTTTGACCTCGTGCAGACATTCGAAATAGGCCATTTCTGGTGCGTAACCTGCTTCGACCAAGGTTTCGAAACCGCAACGGATCAGTTCAACCAGACCGCCACACAGAACAGCTTGCTCGCCGAACAGGTCGGTTTCACATTCTTCGCGGAAGTTGGTTTCGATGATGCCGGAACGTCCGCCGCCGATGGCGGAGCAATAGGACAGGCCAACTTCCAGCGCCTTGCCGGACGCATCTTTGTCAACGGCAACCAGGCACGGCACGCCGCCGCCTTTGGTGTATTCGCCGCGCACGGTGTGGCCTGGGCCTTTGGGGGCCATCATGATCACGTCAACGCCTTCTTTTGGCTCGATCAGGCCGAAATGCACGTTCAGACCGTGGGCGAATGCGATGGCGGCACCTTCGCGGATATTGTCATGGACGTATTTCTTGTAGGTCTCTGCTTGCAGTTCATCGGGCATGGTGAACATGATCACGTCACACCAGGCTGCTGCTTCGGCAATGCCCATAACCTGCAGGCCTTCGCCCTCGGCCTTCTTGGCAGAGGCAGAGCCTTCACGCAGGGCAACAACCACGTTCTTGGCGCCAGAGTCACGCAGGTTCAGCGCGTGGGCGTGGCCTTGGGAGCCATAGCCAAGAATGGCAACTTTCTTTTCCTTGATCAGGTTAACATCGCAATCACGATCATAATAAACGCGCATGGTGGCGGTCCTTTTGCTGAGAATTTGGGCAAAGACTATAAGTTTTTCAGGGTTTTTCGAGATTATTTCATCAACAAACTCTGCCAATATTGATGTTTTAATTCGCCTATTGATAATATAATGTGTAAATCATGTTAGATGACCTTGATCGCCGTATTTTACGCCAGATACAGGCGCAGCCTGATTTTGCCATCCCCGATTTGGCCGATCGACTGGGACTAACGGCGTCACGCCTGTCGCGGCGGTTGGAGCGGATGCGCGGTAGCGGGGTGTATGGTGGTGTGCAGGCCGTCATCGACTGGGCGGCGCTGGGCTATAAGGTCGAGGTCAGTTTGCGGGTGACGCTCGACAAGACCCAAGCCCGCGCCTTTGATGAGTTTATCGAGCAGGCGCGCGAGATACCTGAGGTCATTGAAATTCAAACCTTCCTCGGTCGCGTGGATGTGCGCCTGTCGGTTCTGGCCCGCGACATGGGGCATTATCAGGATCTGTATCGCACAAAAATCCTGACCCTGCCCCATATCGCAGATATCGAGGCGCTGATGCAGGTAGCACAGATCAAGACCAGCGGGGGTCTGCCGCTGTGACCGATCTGGATGACATCGACTGGAAAATTCTTCGTGCCCTGTCACAGGATGCCACGCAAAGTGCCGGGGCGTTAGGGCGGCAGCTGAGCCTGTCACAACCCGCCACCTGGCGACGGATAAAGCGTCTGTATGACGTCGGTATTCTGTCGGGGCGACGGGTTGATCTGAATGCAGAGGCGCTGGGTTTTGGCGTGACGGTCTTTCTGGGAATTAAACTCGCCACCAAGGGCCGTGTCAGTCTGGAGGACTTTGAGCGCGCGATCACCGCCATTCCCGAGGTGCAGACCGTCGATCATGTTCTGGGGCTTTATGATTACCGGGTGCGTGTGGTGGCCCGCGACATTGCCGATTTCGAACGTGTCCTGCGCCGCCGGATCATGACGCTGCCCGGTGTGGGTAATGTGGAATCCAATGTGCTCTTGAGCGAAGAGCGGCGGTTGGGCCCGTTGGGGTAAGGGGGCCAGACCCCTCGCAGGCGTTGCCTGCTCACCCCCGAGGTTTTTTGGGGCGAAAGGAATACCGGCTTTGTCTGGATTTGTCTGGATTTGGTGGTAACCTGACCAGAGATTTAAGCGACCCATTGTGATGCCTAGAAAATACACCAAACCCCTGAAGGCCAAGGTTACACCGGATAATTCATTCTATGAGATCATCCAGGATGCGTACCGTGTGTTTCAATACGACACACCGACGGATACCGAGGTGTGCAAGGGCTGTTGTATGCATGCAGAGATCGAGTTCGATTTTTTCACCCCACCGATTGATGAAATGCCACTCCATTATATGCAAGACTGGTACTTTGCGGCCTATGAGCCGCCGATATCGAAACACTTATGGGGTTATCTGCTGCCCCGGGTGCTGGAGGTTCTGGCAGTGGGCGAAGATGACCCCGCCAATGTTGGTCTGGAGGTCAGCCTGAACCGGTTTCCAACCGGGGATCGCGACCAATGGTCAGCGGCGGAATGGGATGTTCTGGATCGGTTTCAGCGGCTGTATCTGGCGCAGTGGATCAAAGGGAGGAAAGCCTATCTGGATGACATGATTTGTATGTTTGGGCTGGCAGGCTGGCGGGTGGCCGATTTGATGGATCAGGTCGCGGCCCATTCGGACGAGGCGCTGTGTCTACAGTTTTATTCCGACTGGTGCATCGGGCGGCCAGATATCTGGATCACCGCCTTTTGGGAGGGCGGCGGAAACACCGAGGCGTTTAATTTTTATACCTCCCGCGCGCTCTATGATCGTATGGAACGGTTGGCCTTGGCAGAGACTACCGAACCGGCTGTCGCAGAAATGGCGCTTTCTGTCGCCTCTGCCATTCAGGATAACGCCGATTGGGGGTGATATGCCGCGATCCGCCCTAGGCAAATCATGTCGCCTGAGTTAGGGCTTGCGAAACTTTATGTCGGAGGAAACTATGAGCGCCTTGCTGCCTGATATCGACCCAGATGGGTTGCTGGAATTCTCAGTGGTCTTTACCGACCGCTCCCTGAACCACATGTCCGCTGCCTTTCAGGGGGTGATGCGCGATATCTCCTCGATGCTGAAAGAGGTCTATAACGCCGACGCGGTCGCTGTGATCCCTGGCGGCGGTACTTATGGGATGGAGGCCGTGGCCCGCCAACTGGCAACCGATAAAAAGGCGATGGTCATCCGCAACGGGTTTTTCTCCTTCCGTTGGAGCCAGATTTTCGAATTTGGTGCGATCCCATCGGATGAAACCGTGATGATGGCGCGGCGCACCGGCAATGCCCCGGATGCCCCCTTTGCCCCGGCCCCGATTGACGAGGTCGTGGCCCGGATCGCGGCGGAAAAGCCGGATGTTGTTTTCGCCCCGCATGTGGAAACCGCGTCGGGCATGATCCTGCCCGATGACTATATCCGTCAAGTGGCCGATGCTGTGCATGCCCATGGTGGCCTCTTCGTGCTGGATTGCATCGCATCGGGCTGTGCTTGGGTAGATATGAAAGCCACCGGTGTCGATGTTCTGATCTCTGCCCCGCAAAAGGGCTGGTCGGCCCAACCCTGCGCCGGTCTGGTGATGATGAACGATACGGCCGTTGCCGCGGTGAAGGCTGCGAAATCCACCAGCTTTGCCGCCGATCTGGGCAAGTGGCTGGCGATCATGGAGGCCTACGAGGGTGGCGGTCACGCCTATCACGCCACCATGCCCACCGATGCACTGCGTGCCTTCCGCGATACGATGCTGGAAACCCGCGATTACGGCTTTGACAAGCTGCGCGATGCGCAATGGGAACAGGGCAACCGGGTACGTGAGGCGCTGGCCAAGCGCGGGATCAAATCCGTGGCTGCCGATGGCTTTGCTGCGCCGGGTGTGGTTGTGGCCTATACCAGCGATCCAGAGGTGCAGGCGGGCAAGAAATTCGCAGCGCTGGGCATGCAGATTGCCGCCGGCGTGCCGCTGATGTGCGATGAGGGACCGGAGTATAAGAGCTTCCGCCTTGGCCTCTTTGGTCTCGACAAACTCTACGATGTCGATGCGTCGCTTGCGCGCTTGGAGGAGGCGCTGGATCAAGTATTCTGATTTGGTGATTCACCGAAGAAGTTTCAGGGGCGGTCCAACGGGCCGCCCTTATTTTGTACCCAAACCCGCCTTCATCAGCGTTTTGCGCACCGGGGCCACAGAATAAAGCGCATCCAGTGCCGCGGCCCGCATGTTGCGCAGGCCCTGTGCGCCCACCATGGAAGCGCGGTTCAGCGCATCGATGCCCGTGACACGCAAGCGCACCTCTGGATGGCGGCGGCGGTGATAGGTGGTTAGCATTTTCTCGGATCCTAGATCGTCGGGTGCCTGTGTCGCCAGTTCCAGCAGGACCCGCAAATCGCCAAGGCTCATGTTCAAACCTTGCGCGCCGATGGGTGGCACGACATGGGCGGCCTCGGCAATCAGGGCTGTACGCTGGGCAAACATGCGATCCGCGATCTGGCTGATGATGGGCCAGACGGTCCGACGGCTGGCCAGTGTCAGGGGGCCAAGAATTTCGCAGGAGCGGCGGTTCATGTCGGCCTCAAATTCGGCCTCGGGCAGATCTGCCAAGCGCATGACCTCTGGCCCGGTTTCCATCCAGACAATGGCAGAACAGTTCTGTCCGTCGTGATCGGGCAGGGGCACCAGAGTGAATGGCCCGCCGGAGCGGTGCACCTCGGTCGAGACATTGTTGTGCGGTTTCGGATGCGTGACGGCAAAGGCCAGAGCCTTTTGCCCATAACGCGTGGTTTTGGCATCAATTCCGACCGCCGCGCGCACCGGCGAATTGCGCCCGTCTGCGGCGATCAGCAGACGGGCAGAAACCTGCACCCCGTCCGATAGGGCCACCCGCGCCTCTGCCTCTCGTCTCAGAACCCGGGCAGTGCCGGTGCCGGGGCGGAAATCGACATTGGGCAGGTCTGCCAGATGGGCAACGATTTCGCGGCGCAACAGCCAATTGGGCAGGTTCCAGCCAAAGGGTGCGTCGGAAATATCGGCGGCGTTGAAATCCTTGATGATCCGGGGCTCGGGATCACGGCCCCCGGCATCGACGATCCGCATGATCTGCAGGGGCGCGGCATAGGGTTCAAACCGCGCCCACAGACCGCATTGTTCCAGCAATGCTTGTGCCGGTTGCAAGAACGCCGTGGTACGCAAGTCTGCCCCTGCGGCAGCGCCATCGGTCACGGGCGGTGCCGGGTCGGTGCAGATCACCGAAAACCCTGCCGCGCCAAAGGCCGCTGCGGCGGTCAAGCCAGCGACCCCGCCGCCGGAAATCAGAATATCAACCTGTTCTGCCATTGGCTGTGATCCTTCAGCCCGCCAACGCGCCTAAAAAGGCGGTCAAATCGTTTGTGTGGTGATGGATAAAGGCCGCGTGATCCTGATCGAGCTCCGCCGCGACATGAATGGTGCGCATTCCCATGCCATGGGGTTGGGCCAGATTGCGGGCGTCATCCTCGAACATGGCGGCGCGGGTGCTGTCCAGCCCATCCTTGCCAAAAACCGTGTCAAAGGCGGCGCGGTCTGGTTTCGGGTGGAAATCAGCATGTTCGACCCCGTAAACCGCGTCAAAACAGGCCTCCAGCCCACGCGCCTGTAGCACACGGCGGGCATAGGGTTCGCAGCCATTGGTGTACACGATCCGCCGCCCGGGCAAGGCGTTGATCCGGGCCGCCAGGTCGGGATCGGGGCTCAGATCAGAAAAGTCGATATCATGCACATCGGTCAGATAAGGCAGCGGATCGATGTCATGTTCGCGCATCAGCCCGGCCAGTGTGGTGCCATGGGTGCGCCAGTAATGGCTGCGCAGGTGATCAGCCTGTTGCCGATCGACATTCAGCGCCTCCATCACCCAGGCGGTCATGCGTATTTCAATCTGGTCAAACAGGGCCACCTCTGGCGGGTAGAGCGTGTTGTCCAAATCAAAAACCCAGGTTTCGACATGATTGAAATGCTGTCTTATCATGGCGCGGACGCTACTCCTGTCATGGATCAGATGCAATGCGACTTGATCGCATTGGGGGGAGCGCCTAGTGTCGCGCGAACGGGACAGGAGTGCATGAATGACAGAGGCCAGCCAACCCAATAAGGACGCCTATCAGTTGATCCTGGAGGCCATTGATCATGGCGATTACAAACCGGGTGATCGTCTGGTTGAAAGTGACCTGGCGGAAAAGTTTGGTGTCTCGCGCACCCCGATCCGCGAGGCCTTGCAACGGCTGGAAACGCAATCCTTGCTGACCCGCGATGGGCGCAGTCTGATCGTGGCCTCATTGGATCACAATCAGTTGGCAGAGCTCTACGTGGTTCGGGCCGAACTGGAAGGTCTGGCCGCCCGATTGGCCGCGCGCCACGCAACGCCAGAGGAGATCACCGTCCTGCGCGAAATGTTGGAGACCGATCAGGCCCTGATTGGCGACCCACAGGCCATGTCGCGGGCCAACCGGCGGTTTCACAAGCAAATTCACCTGGCCAGCCATAACCGCTATCTGGTCCAACAACTGGATCTGGTGCACCGGTCCATGGCCTTGCTGGCCTCGACCTCGCTGGCGGTTGATGGGCGTGGCGAGGATGCATTGGCCGAACATGATGCGATCGTAACAGCCATAGAAAATGGCGAAGGGGACGCCGCATTTGACGCGCTGCGGGCCCATATTTCCAAGGCATTTGAGACCCGATTGAAACTGGATGCCCAACAGACCAAGTAAGGTCAGGGTAAGGCGCTTTCCGTTTTGGTGGGGGTGAACACGCCGTGGCCGGTCTTGTCCCAGTAAAAGGGCCGGTCCAGCAGTTCGTAAAGCGCCTTGTAGGCCGCAAATGCCCCTAGCGGGAAGTAAAAATGCATGACCGGCACCCATAGGCGCAAGTGTCGATGTTTCGGTGACGCCACGCCCAACAGATTGACCAACATTGTGACGATTTCGGCCCCGATAAACAAAAGCGCGACCCAAAGCAGCGCCCAGGATGGCAGTAACGCCTCAATCGGGTGCCCGATCCCCAGAGGGATCAGCCAAAGCGACCACAGAAGCGGGGCCAGCAGCACCTGACTTAGGGCGCACGGTAGCAGTAATTGCAGCCCGACAAAGCGCCACCATCCAACCTGCCGGATTAGCACACCAGGGTCGCGCATATGCACAGCCCAGGTCATGGCGAACCCCTTCAACCAGCGTGACCGTTGCCTGATCCACGGCCACAAACGGCAATTGGCCTCCTCCTCAGTCACGCTTTCAATAAATTCAGTGCGGTAGCCATGACGGGCCAGCCGGATGCCCAGATCGGCATCTTCGGTCACGTTATGGGCATCCCACCCCCCGAGTTTTTCCAGTGCAGGTCTGCGGACAAACAGCGTTGTGCCCCCCAAGGGCAGGATCAGCCCCATCCGTTGCAACCCCGGCAACACCACGCGAAACCACATGGCATATTCGATGGTGAAACACTGCGCCATCCAATTGGTGGTAGAGTTGTAATAGTCTAAAATTCCCTGCAAACAGGCTACTTGCGGTCCGCGCTGGTGAAAACGGCTGACAACGCGGGTGATCTGATCAGGGTCGGGAGCGTCCTCGGCATCATAAATCCCGATGATCTCACCCCGGCAAAAATCCAGTGCGAAATTCATCGCCCGGGGTTTGGTACGCACGCCCCCCTCTGGCACCGTGATCACCCGTAGCCATCGGGGCAGATCGGTCTGGGCAATGACATCCTGTGTCGTCTGATCATCGGCCTCGATCACCAGACAGATATCCAACAGCTCTTTGGGATAGGTCAGGTTCTGCAGTCGTCGGATCAGGTGGCGGGCGATTTCCTTTTCCTGGTAGAGCGGAACAAGGATCGACACGCTTGGCAACGCGGGTGGCAAGGGATCAGGATTTTCCTGCGCGCGCCTATGCGACCGGACATGGCGCAGGGAAAAGAGCGCTGCAGTTAACTTCATCAACGTGGTGCCGATCAACGATATTGCCACCCACAGACAGATTCCCGTCAACAGCATATTCGGGGCCAATACGCCCAAGATGACGGCAAATGCAACAACGACCAATAGGCCACGGCGAAAGCGGTTGGTGTCCCAGTTTCTGCAACTTTCCTCTTCTGCCACGCGGGCCTCGGCCTGTCGGGTCAGCGTCGGCAAGGGCAGAGACAGGATCGCGGCATGTATCTCCTCCCTCTGGGCCAGAACCATGCGTATGGGGCCAATGCCTTTGGGCAGGGCGGCGCGAACTTGGGCGAATTGATCGGGGCGGGCGGTGGCGATCTCTATCCCCTCTGGCCCGTCACGCCACGGCACTGCGTTCAATTGCAACCACACCTCTGGTGGCAGAACCGAAAACAGGGCTGGATCGGGCGGGGTTGCGTCAAAATCTGCCAGCGCGCACCCCCATTGCGTGGCCAAGGCGCGCGACAGCTGTGGCTTGGTGACCCAACCGCGGTTCAGCAGAATATCGGTCAGCAAACAGTCATAACGTTCGCGCAACACCAGGGCGCGGTTCAGGTCCGCGCGACTCAGCGCGCCTTGTTCCACCAGCACCCGGCCCAACAACGGGCGATCGGCGCTGTGGATCAGGCGCGGCGTGCGTCGAGTTGAAATCGTGCCCTGATGCGTCCGTGCAGACATGAAAAACCCCGGAAAATCCGGGGTCAGTTCATCGGAATATGGTTAACAGCGGGTTAAAGGGCGCGTTCCGCCATCGCCGACGTAAAACGATCAAACAGATAGATTGAATCCATCGGGCCTGGGCTGGCCTCTGGGTGGTGCTGTACGGAAAAGACCGGACGATTAGCCATGCGGATGCCGCAGTTCGACCCGTCAAACAGTGAAACATGGGTTTCAACCACGCCCTTAGGCAGGGTCTGGCTGTCGACCGCAAAACCGTGGTTCATGGACGTAATCTCGACCTTGCCCGTTTCCACATCCTTGACCGGGTGGTTGGCGCCGTGGTGGCCGTGGTTCATCTTGATCGTTTTGCCACCCAACGCCAGTGCCAGCATTTGATGGCCCAGACAAATGCCAAAGATCGGCAGGCCGGTGTCGCTTAAAATGGTCTGGATCATCGGTACGGCATATGCGCCCGTCGCCGCCGGATCGCCGGGGCCGTTGGACAGGAACAACCCATCGGGATTGTGGACCAGAATATCCTCTGCCGTGGCCGTGGCGGGCAGAACGGTCACATCACACCCGGCAGAGGCCAGACAGCGCAGGATGTTGCGTTTTGCGCCATAGTCGATGGCGACAACCTTGTGTTTGGGTGCTTCCTGACGGGTATAACCCTCTGGCCAGGCCCAGCGCATTTCGTCCCAGCGATAGCTTTGTGCGCAGGTCACATCCTTGGCCAGATCCAGACCTTCCAGCCCGGTAAAGGCGCGCGCCTCTGCCACCAGTGCCCCGATATCGAAATTGCCCTCTGGATCATGGGAAATCGCCACATGCGGGGCGCCTTGATTACGGATGGCGCGGGTCAGGCGGCGGGTGTCAATGCCCCCGATACCGATCCGGCCCCGGGCGGCCAGCCACTTTGACAGCCCCTCAACCGAGCGCCAGTTGGACGGTGTGGTCGGGTCCCACTTTACCACCATGCCAGCGGCCACCGGATCGCGGGTTTCGTCATCTTCGGTGGTGACGCCGGTATTGCCGATATGGGGGAAGGTAAAGGTCACGATCTGCCCGGCATAGGACGGGTCGGTCATGATCTCCTGATAGCCGGTCATGGCAGTGTTGAAACACAGTTCCGCCTGTGCGGTTCCGGTTGCGCCAAACCCCATCCCGTAGAATATCGAACCATCCGCAAGCGCCAGACAGGCCGTGGGCCGGGTTGCAGTTTCGGGTGCAGCGACAGCGGGACTGGCAGCGGACATGGGGCGACTCTCCGGGGTACAAATCGGCGGGACCCTATGCGCAGGGTGCCCAGCCGTCAAGGACAGAGCGCATTGCTGCGCCGAAATTGACACAAGAAAATTGACCCGGCACATCAGCTATTGTTGCAAGCTTGTAACATCCGTGAGCAGCGCGTATGGTCAGAGTTCTGAACAATCGTGACGCCTTGGGGATGAGGTAACACTATGGATATGCGAAGCCGTATCAACACAGCCTTGAAAGAGGCGATGAAGGCCAAAGACAGCGCCCGCCTGTCGACATTGCGGCTGATCAATGCCGCGATCAAGGATCGGGAAATCTCTCTCAGGGGCTGCGAAGAAGACAAAATCGTCTCTGACGATGATATCCTTGGCATTCTGGGCAAGATGGTCAAGCAACGGCAGGAAAGCGCCCGCGCGTATGAAGAGGGTGGACGCCTGGAACTGGCCGAACAGGAACAATCAGAGATTTTGATCATCGAAGAGTTTTTGCCACGGCAGCTAAACGATGATGAAACCCGTGCGGCGGTCCAAAAAGCGATCAGCGACGCCGGGGCGGAATCCATCCGTGACATGGGCAAGGTGATGGGCATTTTAAAGTCCAAATATACCGGCCAGATGGATTTTGGCCGGGTTGGGCCGTTGGTAAAGGATCAGCTCGCCTGATCAGAAGTAAGAAAGGCGAAATATGCGTCTGTTGCTGTTGACCGCGCTGGCGATGTTCGCCTTTGGCTCGAACTCCATTCTCAACCGCGTAGCGCTGGAGGGCGACTATATCGGCCCGTCGGCCTTTGCGGCGATCCGGCTGTTTTCGGGCGCCGTGGCCCTGTCGCTGATGGTGTACCTGCGGGATCGCCAGTTTGCGCGCGTCAGTTGGCTGGGGGCGGGCAGTTTGCTTTTGTATATCCTCGGCTTTTCCTTTGCTTATGCCACCTTGCCCACCGGGATCGGTGCGCTGATCCTGTTCGGCGGTGTTCAGATCACCATGTTTGCCGGCGGCTTGATCAGCCGGGAATCTGCCAGCGCCAACCGCTGGGTCGGGGCCGTGGTCGCCTTTGCCGGGTTGGTCTGGCTGATGTGGCCGTCAGAGGTGGGTGTTGTTGATCCTCTGGGTGCGTTCCTGATGGCTGCGGCTGCTTTGGGCTGGGGCGTTTATTCCCTGAACGGCCGTGGCGTCAAAAATCCATTGGCGGCGACAGCGATGAATTTCGCCATGGCGACCCCCTTTTGCGTGTTGGCTTTGCTGGCGCTTCCTGATGTCACCTCGGCCGGGGGATTTGGTATTGGTCTGGCGGTGCTGTCCGGGGTGGTGACCTCTGGTCTGGGTTATGCGCTGTGGTATGCGGTTTTGCCGGAACTGGGGGCCATGCGCGCCGGGGTGGCACAGTTGACGGCCCCGATTGTCGCCGTTGCCGGGGGTATGATCCTGCTGGCCGAGCCCCTGACCCTGCGCTTTGTCCTGTCGGCCTTGCTGATCCTGGGCGGTGTTGCGATTTCCGTCATGCCGGCGCGTCAGCGGATGATCGGTTCCAAAGGGTCATAGATCGGGATCGGGCTGGTGGGCCATGCGGCCCGGGGCAGGCTGTCGGGTTTAAACCGGAGCCCCATCAATTCGTCCCGCGTCACCCAGCGTCGTTGCGTTACGATGCCTTCGGGGTCGCGCCAGTCGTTGTTCAGTTTCCCACCGGTGATCCGGCACCGAAAATAAATATCGACCTGATGAAAGCTGCCATTTGGATCGTGAAATTCATTCACAAGTGCCGGGGCATCGACCTGTATAGTTAGGCCGGTTTCCTCATAGACTTCGCGGATCAGATTGTCGGGCAGGGATTGTCCGCGCTCGACACCTCCGCCGGGGGCGCACCACAGATCGCTTTTGCCATCAGGCCAAGCATTGACGATCAAAAGCCGATCATTTTGCACGATCAGGGCACGGGCCGCCAGACGGGGAAAGGGGTCAGTCATGCCCTGACCCTGCCTTGTGACGTCGGGTCGCGCAAGGGTTGATCTACACAGTCGCGGTTGGGGGCCTTATATTCAGGACATGCGTATGGTTCTTCTTACTTTGATGTTTTTGACTCCCGGTGTGGCGTTTGCCGATTGTGTCGTGCTCTTGCATGGGCTGGCGCGCCATCCGGCGTCGATGGCGATGGCGGCAGAAGCGTTAGAACTGAACGGCTATAAAGTCGTCAACCAGGGCTATCCGTCGACCAAGGCCCCGATTGTCGATCTGGTCGAACAGGCCATCCCCCCGGCGGTAAAGGCCTGCGGGGCAGAGCGCACCCATTTCGTAACCCATTCCATGGGCGGGATACTGTTGCGCGCCTGGTTGACGGAACATCGGCCGGACAACATGGGGCGTGTGGTCATGATGGGACCGCCCAATCAGGGATCAGAGCTGGTCGATGCCTTTGAAACGCTGGAACCGTTTCGCTGGATCAATGGCCCCGCAGGGTTGGAACTGGGCACCGATCCCGACAGTACCCCGAACAGTCTGGAACGCCCAAAATTCGAACTGGGTGTGATCGCTGGCGATCGGTCATTAAACCCGGTCTATTCGGCGCTGATCGATGGGCCCGACGATGGCAAGGTCGCGGTGGAAGCGACCCGGGTGCCCGGCATGAATGATCACATCGTTCTGGCGGTGACCCATACCTTCATGATGAACAACCCGATGGTGATTGCTCAGACGCTGGAATTTCTGGAAACTGGCCGTTTCCGGCCAGGGATGCGTTACTCCGAGGCGACAGAGAGGATGTTAGGGGAACTGGCCGACTAAGTTCTAGCCGGTGATCCGGTTCACATGCCCCATTTTGCGCCCGGGCTTGGTTTCGGCTTTGCCGTAAAGATGCAGTGCCGATGTGGGTTCTGCAGAAATCTCTGGCACCCGGTCCATGTCATCCCCGATCAGGTTTTCCATCACCACATCCGAATGTCGCTGCCCATCGCCCAAAGGCCATCCGGTGACAGCGCGGATATGTTGTTCGAACTGATCGATGGCGCAGCCATTTTGTGTCCAGTGGCCTGAGTTATGCACACGCGGGGCGATTTCATTGACGATCAGGCCCTGGGGCGTCACGAACAACTCTACCCCCATGACACCGACATAATCCAGTGCATTCAGGATTTTGCCGGTCAGCAATACCGCATCGGTGCGCTGGGCATTGCTCAGCCGGGCCGGAACGGTGGTGGTGTGCAGGATGCCGTCGCGATGCACATTTTCGCCCGGATCAAAACAGGAGACAGAGCCATCCACCGCCCGCGCGCCGATGACCGATATCTCGTGGGTGAAATCGACAAAGCCCTCATAGATTGACGGTGCCCAGTTCATCGCGGCCAAGGCCAGATCCGCATCATCTGCGGATCTGATCCGTGCCTGCCCCTTGCCGTCATAGCCAAAACGGCGGGTTTTTAGAATCGCAGGGACGCCAATCTCTGCCACGGCGCGGGCCATATCATCCGGACCGGTGATGTCGGCGAAGGGCGCGGTTTGCAGACCCAGATCGCGCAGGAATGTCTTTTCCGTCAACCGGTCCTGACTGACGGCAAGCGTTTTGCGGTTCGGGCGGATCGGGCGGCGAGCCTCTAGCATATCCAGCGCGGATGTCGGAATGTTCTCAAATTCATAGGTGATGACATCAACACCGTCGGCAAATCGGGTCAGTGCGGCCTCATCCTCATAGGCGGCTGTGGTTACCTGATCGGCAACCTGACCTGCGGGCGGGTTTGAACCGGGTTCAAAGATATGGGTCTTGAAGCCCAAGCGCGATGCTGCAACCGACAGCATCCGGCCCAGTTGTCCACCGCCCAATATTCCAATCGTCGCCCCGGTGGGCAGGGGGTTAGTCATCACCTGGCACCTCGGGGATGGAGGCCGACAAGTCGTTGCGCCACGCGTCCAGACGTACCGCCAGCTCTGCATCCTGCAGGGCCAATATCTGCGCAGCCATCAGGCCTGCATTGGCCCCACCGGCGCTGCCAATGGCCATAGTGGCGACGGGGAAGCCCTTTGGCATCTGGACGATGGAATAGAGGCTGTCGACACCTGACAGCGCCTTGGTCTGGATCGGGACGCCAACGACCGGCACACGGGTTTTCGACGCCATCATGCCGGGCAGATGTGCAGCACCGCCGGCGCCAGCGATAATCACCTGCAATCCACGGCCCGCAGCAGTTTTGCCATAATCCCACAGACGGTCAGGGGTGCGGTGGGCAGAGACGATTCGCGTCTCATAGGCCACGCCCAGCTCATCCAGAATGGCTGCGGCCTCGCGCATGGTGGGCCAATCCGACTGGCTGCCCATGATAATTCCGACCCTGATTTCGGCCATTTCACGCCTCCCTCACAAGGAAGCGGCACTATACGGATTCGCCCGGATTACGCAATGATATCGGGTAAAAGCTCATCTTCGATGAGCCGTATCCTGTCTTTCAGAGCAAGCTTTTGTTTTTTCAGGCGTTTTAGCGTCAGCGTATCGCTGGTGGCCTTTTCCTGCAGCGCATGGATTGCCTCATCCAGATCGCGATGTTCGCTTTTCAGCACTTCCAGACGAACGCGAAGCACCTCTTCGTGGTTCATTTCAGGTGGGGTATTGGTCATGAATGATATCTGATCCTTGCCTCAGGGCGAATTCTAGCCCGTTTCACGCCGCGCGAAAAGCCCTGTGATCATGATGTTCATGGCTTGCACCTATCGAAACCTGCCCCCATATTAATGGCAGGAAGGTCGCCGATGCGGGGCCTTGCATACGTCGCTGCAAACAGGACACACCGATGACGAAGCTATCTCTTGGATCGCACCCGTTTCTTTTGGGATTTGATCAGCTGGAACGGCTGGTGGAACGCACTGCCAAATCCGGGAACGAAGGCTACCCGCCCTTCAATATCGAGCAGACCAGCGACAACAGTTTCCGCATCACGCTGGCCGTGGCCGGATTTGCCGAGGACGACCTGTCAATCACGGTCGAGGACCGGCAGTTGGTTATCCGGGGTCGTCAGACCGATGACAGCGATGGCCGGGTGTTTTTGCACCGTGGTATCGCCGCGCGTCAATTTCAACGCGCCTTCGTTCTGGCCGAAGGGGTCGAGGTTGGCGATGCAAGCATGGAAAACGGATTGTTGCATGTGGATCTGAAACGGGCGGTGCCCGATAAGATCGTGCAGACCATCCGGATCAACAAGGCATAAGGAGGCAGAGCATGGAAACACGTTACGAATTTGGCAAATTGCTGGGCGAACGTAAGGTCTATGTCCGTCGTGTGGACGTGGCCGATTTGCCCGATGAATTGCAGGAACAGGCCATGGGTGCTGAAAGCGTTTATGCGCTGTGCAGCGAAGATGGCGAACGACTGGCCCTGGCCGGCAGCCGCGATCTGGCCTTTATCCTGGCCCGGCAAAACGATTTCGCGCCTGTGTCGGTCCATTAATGGGATACAAGTTCGACTGGGTTGATGCGTTCAGCACCCAGCCCTTTGGTGGCAACGGCTGTGTTGTTGTTCACGACGCAGAGGCATTGACGATTGATCAGCGCCTCGCGCTGGTGCGCGAAACATCCCTAGCCGAATGCGCTTATCTGGTTCCGTCCGACAATGCCGATTTTGGCGCACGCTATTACCTCGCCGACAAAGAAATCCCGTTGGCGGGGCATCCAACCATTGCGACGGTAACGTCGTTGTTGCATCGCGGGCTGGTGGATATGTCGTCCGGGCGGGCAAGTTTCACGCTGGAAGTTGGCGCAGGTGTGCTGCCGATTGAAATCGCAGCCACAGATCATGGCCCGGTGATCACCATGACCCAGGCCACCCCGATATTTGGCAATATGTTCGAACCGGAAGTGATTTCGGATATATATGGATTGGACGCGTCTGACATCGTTGGGACACCTCAAGTCGTGTCCACGGGCACCCCGTTTTGCGTTACGATTCTGAGGGATAAAATGGCGCTTCGGCGCGCCCAGATGAACTATGAAAAACTGGATGCATTCCGCGCTGACAGTGGCACCAGCCGTGCGGATCTGATGGAGCCTTTCTTGGTGACGCTGGGCGGTGAAACCGATGCAGGCGATACGTTTTCGAGGCTGTTATTGGCCCCGCCAAGCCGACCAGAAGATCCGTTTACCGGGTCGGCCACTGGCTGCATGGCGGCCTATCTGTGGCATCACAATCTGATCGACAGCCCGTCTTTTATTGCCGAGCAAGGCCATTGGATGGGCCGTCCAGGACAGGCGCAGGTCGAAGTTCTGGGCCCGCGCGACGCCCCGACCGGTGTTAAAGTCGGCGGCAGGGGCTGTGTGCTGATGTCGGGTGATTTGCACCTGTGAGGCCGCATTAACCCGGCGGAGTGGCTGCGCCACGTTGTCTTTGGTGGGTTTCAGGGGCGCTGCCCCTCTTGGCCTTTGGCCAATTCACCCCGAGGTATTTTTGGCGAAAGGAAATGGTGGGTTGGGTGCCAAAATGAAAAAAGCCCCGCGATTGGCGGGGCTTTTGTGATTCTTGCGATGCTTATCCGGCAATCAATCCCATGCTTTCGAGTTTCAGGATGACCTGATGGGCGCAGTTGTCGACATCGACATTTTCGGTTTCGACGCTGAGTTCCGGGTTTTCGGGCACATCGTAAGGATCTGAAATGCCAGTGAATTCCTTGATCTTGCCTTCACGGGCGAGTTTGTAGAGCCCCTTGCGATCCCGGCGTTCACATTCCTCGATCGAGGTGGCGACGTGAATTTCGATGAAGGCGCCAAACTCCTCGACATCCTGGCGGACAGCCCGGCGGGTTGTGGCGTAGGGAGCGATCGGGGCACAGATGGCAATGCCGCCGTTTTTGGTAATCTCCGACGCGACATAACCGATGCGGCGGATGTTCAGATCGCGGTGTTCTTTGGAAAAACCCAGTTCAGAGCTGAGGTTTTTCCGCACGATGTCGCCATCCAGAAGCGTGACCGGGCGCCCGCCCATTTCCATCAGTTTGACCATCAGCGCATTGGCGATGGTTGATTTGCCGGAGCCGGAAAAGCCGGTGAAGAAAACCGTAAAGCCCTGCTTGGCCCGTGGTGGGCGGGTGCGGCGCAATTCGGAAACAACTTGCGGAAAGCTGAACCATTCAGGGATTTCCAGACCTTCTTGCAGGCGGCGGCGCAACTCGGTGCCGGAAATGTTCAGGATGGTGACGCTGTCCTTGTCGGTGATTTCATCCATCGGCTCATACTGGGCGCGTTCCTGCACATAGACCATGTGTTTGAAATCCAGCATTTCGATGCCGATCTCGTCCTGGTATTTG
This sequence comes from Roseovarius sp. YIN77, assembly GCF_057219155.1. Classification (NCBI taxonomy): domain Bacteria; kingdom Pseudomonadati; phylum Pseudomonadota; class Alphaproteobacteria; order Rhodobacterales; family Roseobacteraceae; genus Roseovarius; species Roseovarius sp. YIN77. The sequence goes on along the minus strand of NZ_JBXVVI010000013.1, from coordinate 22,219 downwards.
CGGAACAGTTCCTGTGCGTCATAGGGGCCGTAAAAATCCTCGCCCGCGCTGTTTTTGCCGGGGCCCGCATGGTCGCGGCCAACGATGAAATGGGTGCAGCCGTGGTTCTTGCGGATCAGCCCGTGCCAGACGGCCTCGCGCGGGCCACCCATGCGCATGGCCAGGTTCAACAGGCTCATCGTGGTGGTGGAGGACGGGTATTGATCCAACACCGCCTCGTAGCAACGCACGCGGGTGAAGTGATCGACATCGCCCGGTTTGGTCATGCCGACCACCGGGTGGATCAACAGGTTGGCTTGGGCCTCTTTCGCGGCGCGGAAGGTGAGTTCCTGATGCGCGCGGTGCAGCGGGTTGCGGGTTTGAAACGCCACAACCTTGCGCCAGCCCACCTTGCGGAAATAGGCGCGAAGTTCATTGGGCGTGTCGCGGCGGGCGCGGAAATCATAGTGCACGGGTTGCTGGATGCCGGTGACAGGGCCACCCAGATAGACCTTGCCCGCGACGTTGTGCAGGTAATTCACTGCCGGATGGGCCTGATCATCGGCGCCAAACACTTTTTCGGCCTCGACCGATTTGTTCGGGGTCCAGCGGTCGGTGACGGTCATCGTGGCAAGGATCACGCCTTCTTGGTCGCGCAGTGCAATGTCCTGGCCCAGTTCGATACTGTCGGCAAAGGTCTCGGACACATCCAAGTTGATCGGCATTGGCCACAGCGTGCCATCGGCCAGACGCATACCATCAACAACGCTGTCATAATCGGCCTCGGACAAGAACCCCTTCAGCGGGTTAAAGCCGCCATTCATCAACAGTTCCAGATCGCAGATCTGGCGCGGGGTCAGATCGTGGCTGATCAGGTCAGCGGCCTCAACCTTCAGCTTTTGAGCAGAGTCGTAAGAGACATAGAGTTCGGGGATCGGGGCAAGATTGTTCTGCACGAGTTTTGTCCTGTGTTTGAGCGGTGCAAAACCGCTGGTGGTTCCGGTCAGCTCTGCATGCAGAGCGTCATATTCTTCGAATTTGCGGGCCAGAAACTGGTCGGTCAGGCGCAGCTTTTCAGCGGCCCCTTTGGTGGTCAGGGAATAGGCAAAGCGTTGGCGTTTGTCGCCGCTGCTGCGTTTGCCAATATTGATGAACCCGGCCTGCACGGCGTTGCGCAATTGGGCATTTAGGTGACCCAGCGAGATACCCAGTGCCCCGGCCGTCGCACGTTGCGACGCCTCTGGCGCCAGATCGATCTGGCGCAGCAGGCGGAAGAGCTGATCCTCTTCCTGTAGGGTTGGCTTGGTCTCGGGCATGTATCGACGTGGGGTAATGTTTGTTCACAAATGAACATATCGTATATTTCGGTTCGAAATGAAAGCCCAAATCGGCAGCTGCGACACAATTACGTCTGCTTTCCCGGCAGTTCAGGGAAATTTGGGATTAAATCGCAAAACAGGGCGAAGCGGTGGATCGTCTGCCTGCTTCGCCCTGAATTTCAAAACGGATGGTCTCAGGTCGCGTTGGTGAAGGCTTGATCGAGCCCCTCATACACCTGATCCACGTCTTCCATCGACAGGCACAGCGGCGGCACCATGCGTAGGCAGGATTGATAGGCCCCGGATTTTGACAGGATCACGCCGCTTTGGCGGGTGGCCTCGAACACGGCGGCGGTTGTGACCGGATCGGGTTCCTTGGTTTTGTAATCCTTCACCATCTCAATCGCCAGCATCAGCCCACGACCGCGCACATCGCCAATGGCGCTGTGACGGCGTTTCAGTTCGTGCAGACGTTTCAAAAGTGCTGCCCCCACAAGGCGGGCATTATCCTGCACGCGGTCCTCTCGGATCACCTGCAATACCGCGCGACCGGCGGCGCAAGAGGTCGGGTTGGCCCCATAGGTGTGGAACATGAACTTATCGGCCATGGGGGATGCGATATGTTTGCGCGCGACCACAGCGCCTAATGGAAAGCCATTGCCGATTCCTTTGGCCAAAACCACGATGTCAGGGATCACGCCATCACGTTCGAAACCCCACATATGATCGCCGGTGCGTCCAAACCCTGCCTGGACCTCATCAGCGATCAACAAGCCCCCGGCGGCGCGGACCCGTTCCGCCGCACCAGACATGTAGCCCACGGGCATTTCGATGATCCCGCCATAGCCCTGCACGCTTTCCATGATCATCCCGGCGACGCGTCCGGTGGTGGCGGTGTGAATGGTGCGCTCAATCTCGTCCAGATACGGATCGGATCCGGCATTTTCACCAAAGATCCCTCGATACTGGTTGGGTTCAGCAACAAAGGCCACATTGCCGGGCATCCCCGGATGACGCCACCCGGAAATCCCCGTCACCGATTGCGCCGCCGCCGTGGGCCCGTGATAGGCGGTACGCAGCGCCAGAATATCCAGATTGCCGGTATATTCCCGCGCCATGGTCAGGGCCAGATCAACAGCCTCGGACCCGGAATTGGTGAAATGCACCACCCAGTCTATATCGCCATCGGGGTTGGGCATGGTGGCGGCCAGTTCCTCGGCGAAATGGGCGGGAACCGGGTGATAGAACATTGTCGTGCAATGCGTCAGTTCCTGCGCCTGCTCCATCGCCGCGGCAACGACCTTGGGGTGGCTATGGCCCACGGAAATGCAGACGTTCATCCCTAAAAGGTCGGTGTATTTCTTACCTTCTACGTCCCACAAGTATTGCATCGAGCCTTTTTTAAAGACCATTGGGTCTTTGAACGGCACGAATTTGCGCTGGCTCGCGGCATAGAAATTATCCCGACGTCGGGCTGTATCTTGAAGGGTCCAGTCAGTATGCAAGGTCATTGGGTGTCACCCTCTAGCTCTCTCGTCCGGCGGGCGACGAAATCATCCAGGCTTTCGCGGATGGCCTCGTCGATGGCCGGGGGATCATATTCAGAAATTAGTTGTTTAACGCGCTTGGTCGCGCGTTTATGTTGCCAGTCTGCCCCTTCGGCCGACCATTGTTCATAGGTGCCGTTGTCCGACATTTCACCCATCCAGAAGGCGGATTCAAAGTTTTCCCGCGTATGGGTCGCGCCCAGAAAATGCCCACCGGGCTCGACCTCGAAAAACGCGTCCATCGCCTGGGCGGCCTCAGAAAAATCGACCCCTTGGGTAAACCGTTGCATGGCCGAACAGCGATCGGCATCCATGACGATTTTTTCATACCCGGTGGTCAACAACCCCTCCAGACAGCCGGTCGCGTGGATGATGAAATTTACCCCCGCCAATGTCGCCCCCATCAATTGCGCCTGTGATTCATATCCGGCCTGCGCGTCCGGTACTTTCGATGCCGTCAGCCCGCCGACAGAATGAAACGGCAGGCCCAACCGATCCGCCAACGTCTTTGCGCACATCTGAAACTGTGTGCCTTCGGGTGTGCCAAAGGTCGGCGCACCGGTTTTCAGGCTGATGGGCGAAAAAAAAGTGCCAAAGGCCGCGGGCGCACCGGGGCGGATCAATTGGATCAGCGCGACAGAGGCCATCACCTCTGCCAAGACCTGCGCCAGCGTGGCTGCGACCGAAACGGGCGACATCGCGCCGCCCAGAACAAAGGGCGACACCACCGTGCATTGCCCGGCGCGGGCGTATTCTTTCAATGCCCAAAGCATGGTTTCATCCAGAACCAGCGGCGCGTTGGTGTTCACGACGGAATAGAGCACACAGTTCTGATCGACAAAATCGCGCCCCATGGCCAGACGGCACATGTCGATCGTGTCGCGAGCGCGTTCGGGGGCGGTGACGGCGCCCATGAACGGCTTATCATTCATGGTCAGATGGGTGTGCGCCATGTGCAGATGGCGCAAGGGGACGGGGACGTCGACCGGTTCCACTACCACGCCGCCGGAATGGTTCACCGCGCCCAATTGGTGATGCATCTTGGTGATGTTCTTGAAGTCCTCAAGCGTCGCGTAACGGCGCCCGTTATCCATGTCATGAACAAAGGGCGGGCCGAAACTGGGTGCATAAACCTGCGCGTTGCCGCCGATTTGGATGGATCGGGCCGGGTTGCGGGCGTGTTGGGTAAAGACCCGCGGTGCAGTTTTTATCTTTTCCCTGCACCAGCCGGGATCAAAACGCACCCGTTCACCGTCAACGCGCGCGCCGTGGGCCTTGAACAGGGCCAGCGTTTCTGGATCGCCGCGAAACTCCATACCGATCTCATCGAGGATACGGTCGGCATTGCGTTCAATGATATCGACAGCCTCGTCATCGATCAGGCTGACCAGACCGATCCGGCGCAACGTGTAGGGCGCACTCAGGCCCTGCAGGGCCTTGCGCGTTGCCATCCTGTCTTTGCGGCCAGAGCGTCGGGCCATCCTGTCCTCGTTTCCTGAACCGGCGCATAGGCCGTCGGTAAAGATTAGGATCAGGTCGGGGTGAAATGAAAGTTCGGATACACAGTATCGAAATTACTAATAGTTCTGATTAGTGGTGGTAGATCACAGGTTCCGGCAGTGCAGGGAACCGGGTTTCAAACTGTTCGCGCAATAGCCCGGCAGAGATCGCCGCGATCTGTTCGGGGATATTGCCCAATTCGTTTTCCCGTGCTACTGCCATGATCGAACGGCGAAAACTGGGAAAGGGCAGGGGCGCGATGCGCAGGGCCATGCCTTCGGCCACCGCGTCGATCAGCAGGCTGGGGGTCAGGATGGCAAAGCATTTTTCCGTCACCACACCCGCAACCACCATCGATGCGCGATCCGCCTCCATCGTGCGGGGCAGGTCGATCCGGCAGCGTTGCAAATGCTGATCGACCTTGCGGCCCACCGGGGCATCGGCGCTAAACCGGGCCAGGGACAGCCGTTCCGACAGGGCGAAAATGTCATCCGATGGGCCATCATATCCCTCTGGTAAGACGAGGAAAAATGGCTCTTCCAAGATTGGAATGCTGTTGAAACCTGACATGTCGAACATGGGTTCTGATGTCACAACCACATCCACCTTGCGCGCGTTCAGGGCGGCATGGTGGTCCGTGGCCAACCCTGCCGACAGCGTCAGTTCCGGGATGTTCAGATCTTGCCCGACAAAATCATAGAGCCCGGGCGTCAAAGACGTGGCAATCGATGCCAAAAGCCCCACACGCAGGATCGGCAATGTCTTGGACTGTAGGTGGCGCAGGTCGGATTTCAGATCTTCGACTTCGTTCAGAATGCGAAAGGCCCGGCGGGCAAGGATCTGACCTGACAAAGTCAGACTGATCGGGCGCTTTGAGCGATCCAGTAGCGTGCAGCCCAGCCCGGTTTCCAGATTGCGCAAATGTTGTGATGCTGCCGATTGCGTGATCCCCAAAGTGGCCGCCGCCGCCGTCACCTGACGGGTTTCTGCCACGGCCATGAAGACTTCCATGGCGCGAAACAGGTTAAATTCGATCTCTCCGCTGCGTTTCTTCACTTCTTTTTCTATGCTGTATTAGATGTTCTTATCATGTGGGGATTACCTTGCACTTTCAGGGGCGCGGGTCAATCTTCCGTCAGACGAGGTTGCAGAAGGTACAAATGTCAAAGTCGGTCATCATCATTGGCGGCGGTGCCATTGGGCTGAGCCTCGCGTATCATCTGGCCGGTCGGGCGCGGGTGACAGTGCTGGAACGTAACCAGCTGACCTCTGGCACTAGTTGGCACGCGGCAGGTATCGTTGGGCCGTTGCGTGCGACCCCCAACATGACCCGGCTGGCGATGTATGCGGGCGAATTATTTCCGAAACTGGAGGAGGAAACCGGCTCGTCTACCGGCTATCGTCAGACCGGCGGCTATTGGCTGGCCCGCCACCCGGCGCGGATGGATGAGCTACACCGGATTGCCGCTTTGGGCCGTCATTTCGGCCTGACACCCAGTATCGTTTCCTCGGACCAGATCGATGTACCCGGTCTGGACCCTGACGGTCTGGTCGGTGCCTTGCGGGTTGAGGAAGACGCCAATGTCAACCCGGTCGATCTGTGCATGGCCTATGCCAAAGCAGCCCGCGCCAAGGGCACGGTGATCCGTGAAAAAACCCCGGTGGATCGCCTGCTGGTCGAAAACGGTACCATCAAAGGCGTCGCTCTGACGGATGGCTCTGAATTGCTGTCCGATCAGGTGGCGCTTTGTGCCGGGGCGTGGTCCAAACGGTTGGCGGATGCGGCAGGCGTCGCGCTGCCCTTGCAAGCGGTCGAACATATGTATGTGGTTTCTGAGCCGATGCCGGGCCTGCCCAATCCCTATCCGGTGCTGCGCGATCTGGATCGCGGGTTTTATGTCAAGGGTGATGCGGGCAAGCTGGTCATCGGCGGGTTTGAACCCGATGCCAAAGTCTGGGATGCATTTGGCCCGGAGGGCGACCGCCCGTTTCTGGAACTGCCAGAGGATTGGGATCAGTTCATGCCCTTTATGGAGGGCGCGCTGGCGCTGATCCCGGCGCTGGCAGAGACCGGCATTCAGCATTTTATGAACGGGCCGGAAAGCTTCACCCATGATACCCGCCCCCTGATCGGCCAAGCGCCAGAGGTCGATGGCTTTTATGTCGCCGCTGGGATGAATTCTGTGGGTGTCATGTCCTCGGCAGGTGTGGGCCGGGTTCTGGCCGACTGGATGGCCGATGAGGCACCTCCAATCGACTTGTGGGAGGTTGACATCGCCCGCGTCGATCCGCTGACAGCTGCCGCTGATCACATCGAAACACGCATGAAAGAGGCCGTCTCTGACGCCTTCGCGCTCCACTGGCCGTTCAAACAGCCCAAGGCCGGGCGCGGTCTGCGCAAATCCATGTTGCATGACCGTTGGGCCGCAGCGGGGGCAGAGTTCGGCCTGACCGCAGGCTGGGAACGCGGGTTATGGTACGCAGCACAGGACAGCGAACGGAACCTGCCCTGTTCCACGGGCGATCAGCCCTGGTATCCAATCGCGGTGCGAGAGGCCGCACAGATGGCGACCGGCACCGCCCTGATAGACCTGTCGCCGTTCGGAAAATTCGACGTGACGGGCCCGGATGCGCTGACCCTGTTGCAATATCTGGCCGCGAGCCAACTGGACGTGCGGATCGGCCAGGCCGTCTATACCCCGCTTCTGAACGCCAAAGGCGGGATAGAGGCTGACACCACCATCACCCGGCTGGCCCCGGATCACTTTCGCATCACCTCGGGTGCTGCGACCCGGGTGAAAGACATGGCCTGGCTGCGCCGTCACGCGCGTGGTCATGACGTGACGATCTTTGATGTCACCGAAAGCGAGGCCGTGATCGGGGTGATGGGGGCAGGCTCGCGTGCCTTATTGCAAAGCCTTGGCGATACGGATTGGAATGATTTTCCATTCTCCACAGCCCGTGATGTGCATGTCGCAGGCCACCCCGCCCGCGCCAACCGGGTCAGTTTTGTTGGTGAGTTAGGATGGGAATTGAACATCAGCCAGCCTCATGCCGCTGCAGCCTTCGACACACTGTATGATGCGGGCGCGCGACCCTTGGGCCATTACGCGGTGGATGCCTGCCGGATAGAAAAAGGCTTTAAACATTGGGGTCATGATCTGGGGCCAGAGATTTCTCCGCTTCAGGCCGGTCTGGGGTTCACAATCGATTGGTCCAAGGGTTTTCTGGGCAAAGAAGCTCTTTTAAAACAACGTGCAACTGGCCTGACCCGCCGTCTGGCACTGTTCGATCTTCCAGATCACCCGCTGATCCTGCATGACGAACCAATATGGGAGGATGGTCGCGTTATCGGCCTGACGACATCCGGCGCGCGGGGTGCGCGTACCGGCAAAACGCTCGCGTTCGGTCTGATCGACATCGCCTTGGGCGAAACGTCCAGCCAGACAGCCCAGCGAAATTTTGAGATTGAAATCGCGGGCAAAAAATATCCGGCGCAGGCCCTGATCCGCCCGCCCTTTGATCCTGACAACACGAGGATGCGTGCATGACCGACGCGAATGTATTGATCATCGGGGGCGGTGCGATGGGCGTGTCGCTGATGTATCACCTAACCAAAGCCGGATGGTCCGATGTGGTTCTGACGGAAAAGAACGACCTGACCCATGGTTCCACCTGGCACGCGGCGGGGCTGTGCACGCATTTCGCCCATAACCCAACCATTCAGGAGTTGCGCGCCACATCCGTGCGGCTTTACCGCGATATCCTGCCCGCAGAAACCGGCGATACCTGCGGTTTTCACCCATGCGGTGCGATGCGCATTACCTCCAACCCCGACCGGATGGATGAATTTGCCCATGTGGCGGGGCTCAGTTATTTCACAGGCTATGATCTGCAACTATTAACCCCAGAAGATGTCGAGCGCCTGCATCCGCTGGCCCGGACAGATGGCCTTTTGGGAGGCATCTATGAACCCGATGATGGCCATGTGGACCCATCCCTTGCCACCAATGCCATGGCCAAGGTCGCGCGCGAAAACGGCGCCACGATCCTGCGCTATAACCCGGTGCATGCGGTCCGGCGGGAGGATGACGTCTGGATCGTGCAGACCGAGAAAACCACCATCCGCGCCAAACACATCGTCAATGCCGCCGGCACCTGGGGGTGGGAGGTCGGCCATATGATGGGGCTGAACATCCCCTCTGTCCCGGTGCTGCATCAATATCTGGTCACCGACACCGTCGATGCCGTGGCGGGCCGTATCAAACGGGGCTTGCCAGAACTACCGATGATCCGCGATCCAGAGGAAAGCTGGTATGTCCGCCAAGAACGCGATGGTCTGATCCTTGGGCCTTACGAGAAAGACGCACAACCTTGGTCCATCGATGGCTGCCCGTCTGATTTTGGTGCCGATCTGATGCCCCCCGATCTGGACCGGGTTGAGGATATTATCATGGCGGCCATGACCCGCATTCCAGCACTGGAAACCGGGGGTATCAAGTCCGTCGTGAATGGCCCAATCACCTTTACCCCAGATGCCAATCCCCTGATCGGCCCGGCCCATGGCCTGCCAAATGCGTGGTTGTTAACAGGGTCGTCGATGGGCGTGATGGAGGGCGGTGGCGCAGGCTGGTTTCTGGCCCATTGGATGACCCATGGCGCGCCGCCGATGGATGCGCTGGCCGTGGACAGCCGCCGGTTCGGATCCTGGGCAGATCGTGATTACCGGGTCAAAAAAGCCGTTGAATGTTTCGGCCTGCAATTCGGCGTCCATTACCCGCATGAGGAACGCCCTGCCGCGCGGGGCAAACGCCTGTCGCCCATTCATGACCTGATGGTGGAGCGGGGTGCCGTCATGGGCGCCGCCCATGGCTGGGAACGTCCGAATTGGTTCTCAGACAATGCCGGTGAAGTCGCAGTGCCAAGCTTCCGCCGTTCCAACTGGTTTGATCCCGTCGCCCGGGAATGTCAAACCGTCACCACCGCTGTCGGGCTGGCGGATATGTCGGTCTTCTCCAAGTTCGACATTGCCGGCCCTGAGGCCCGTGCCTTTGTCGAAAGTATCGGCGCGAACCGCGCGCCAAAGGTGGGCCGCATCGGCCTGACCCATGCGCTCAGCCCAGCGGGGGGCACAGAATCTGAATTTACCGTCACCGTATTGGCTGAGGATCACATCTATCTAACCTCCGCCGCGGCGGCGGAGGAACGGGATGATGACCTCTTGCGCACCCGCGCCGATGGCTTTGACGTCACCATAACCCGTGTCACCGAAGATTACGTCATTCTGGGCCTGATGGGGCCAAAGTCCCGCGCGGTGCTTGAAAGCCTGACCAACGATGATCTGGGCACTTGGCTCTCTGTTCGCAACATCACCGTGGCGGGCGTTCCGGTTCGCGCCCTGCGCGTGTCATATGTGGGGGAGCTGGGGTGGGAACTGCACGTTGCCGCCCATCAGATGCGCAACCTGTTTTTGACATTGGAAGAGGCTGGCAAGCCACACGGCCTGGGCCTCTTCGGGGCCTATGCAATGAACGCGATGCGGCTGGAAAAAGGCTACCCTGCATGGGGTGCTGATTTCACCACGGAACGCACCCCCGCAGAAACCGGGGCAGGGCACCTGATCAAAATGGATCACGATTTTGTCGGCCGTGACGTACTGGCCTGTCGGATGGCTGCTGATGACCGGTGGGAAATGGTCCTGCTGGAGGCTGAGACCACCGATATCGATCCCTACCACGCCCACGGCGTCTATCAGGGGGAACGCTGCGTGGGGATCGTGACCTCCGCCGCATACGGCCATCGCACCGGCAAAACCTTGGCACTGGCCTATCTGCGCGATCGCGCCGCCCGGGACGGGTTGCAGATCGAAATATTAGGACAAAAGCGAAAGGCGAGCGTATTGGAACGCCCGCCCTTTGACCCGAACAATAGCCGGATGCGAGGATAACTCAGATCAGGCCGTCGCCGCTTCGGGTTCTGCCTCGGCGGTATCTTCCTGTTCGGCCAGAAAACGCTCGGCCTCCAGCGCGGCCATACAGCCCATCCCGGCAGAGGTCACAGCCTGACGGTATTTGTGATCGGTCAGGTCACCGGCGGCAAAAACCCCGGGGATCGAGGTTTCTGTCGAATCCGGTTTGGTGACCACATAGCCGCCCATATGGGTTTCCAGCACATCCTTGACCAGTTCGTTGGCAGGCGCGTGGCCGATGGCCACAAAAACACCCTTGGCCGGGATTTCCGTGATCTCGCCAGTCTTGACGTTTTTGACGCGCACACCCTCGACACCCAGTGGCATGTCGGTGCCGACAACTTCTTCCAAAGTGTGAAACCACAAGGTTTCGATTTTGGGGTTCTTGAACAGACGGTCCTGCAGGATTTTTTCGGACCGCAACTCATCGCGGCGGTGGATCAATGTGACCTTGGAGGCAAAGTTGGTCAGGAAAAGCGCTTCCTCGACCGCGGTATTGCCGCCACCGATCACCACGATTTCCTGTCCACGGTAAAAGAAGCCGTCACAGGTGGCGCAGGCCGACACACCAAAGCCCTTGAATTTATCTTCCGACGGCAGGCCCAGCCATTTGGCCCGGGCGCCTGTCGCCAGAATAACGGCATCGGCGGTATAGATTGTGCCGCTATCGCCGGTCGCGGTGAAGGGGCGCTTTGACACGTCAAGATTGGTGATGATATCGCCGATAATCTCGCAGCCCATCGCGGCCGCGTGTTCCTGCATCTTGATCATCAGATCAGGGCCCTGCACCTCGGTAAAGCCGGGGTAGTTTTCGACATCAGTGGTCGTGGTCAGCTGGCCGCCGGGTTCGATCCCCTGCACAAGAATGGGTTCCAGCATCGCGCGGCTAGCATAAACGCCTGCCGTATATCCGGCCGGACCCGAGCCAATGATCAGAACCTTCGTGTGTCGTGTCTCAGCCATCGTGGCCCCCTTGTCGTAAACGGTCCCCGAGGATATAGACCCGCACTGTCCGGGTTAAAAGACCCTGCAATAGGGTGACGAGAAAAATGCTTGCACCTTCCCAATAATGTAAGATAGTTGCGCCTGTACGAAATTTAATTGCGTCAACGGACGCAATGTTGGACAATATGAAATTCTTTCACTGGAGGCCCCATGGTTGGCATGAAACTCGACGAGATTGACCGGATGATTCTTGCAGAGCTTCAGGCTGATGGGCGCATGACCAATGTCGAGCTGGCGAAGCGGGTCGGGATTTCCGCACCGCCCTGTCTGCGCCGGGTGCGGTCACTGGAAGAACAGGGCTATATCCGTGGCTACCATGCGGATGTGAATGCCCGCGCCTTGAATTTCGAGGTGCAGGTTTTTGCCATGGTGGGCCTCGTGTCACAGGCGGAAGCCGACCTTGTCGCCTTTGAGGAACGCTGCCAGAATTGGCCGTTGGTTCGCGAATGTCACATGCTGAATGGCGAGGTCGATTTCATCCTGAAATGCGTGGCCCCGGATCTGTCCAGCTTTCAAAGCTTTCTGACCGGGGAACTGACCGCTGCGGATAATGTGGCCAGTGTCAAAACCTCGCTGGTCATTCGCGGGGCCAAAGATGTGCCCGGCGTTCCCTTCGACGTTTTGGAAGAACGGATGAACCAGACCGCCTAAGGTCTGGTGCGTTATGCGCCAGATTACTTTCGCCACCTGAGCCGATCTCATTCATCGTTGTTTATTGCCGGAAACCTGCTTCTTCGTGGTTTTCATCTGGTGTGGCAGATTGCCTGGATTTTTGTGTCGTCTGCCGTACTTGACCTGCTGCGGGGTTCGTGTTGTCAATCCTCATTGAATTGGCGCGTTAAGACTCCGGCCATTGTGCCAATGGTCACCGAGGAGATCGCCTAAATCGCACAAAGAGGAGAATCTCAAATGCTCACACCCGAAGGGCGCGTGATCATGATTTCCGGCGCCAACCGGGGCATTGGTTTGGCAACAGGTAAATTGTTGGCGCGGCGTGGCTATAAACTAAGCCTGGGCGTGCGTGATCCTGCTTCTATCAATGTCGGTGACTTTGGGGATGATGCGTTGGTTGCATCTTGGGACGCTACCGACATGCAGACCGCACAGGACTGGGTTGCCAAGACCCAAGAACGTTTCGGCCGCGTCGATGGCATCGTGATGAATGCTGGTGTGGATATTGCAACCTCCCTAGAAGACACGGTCGATGACGCCTATGAGACATTGTGGCAAGTGAACTTCATGGGGCCACTTCGGTTAATGCGGGCAGTCATGCCATCCTTGCGTGCCAGTGGCCATGGGCGAGCGATAAACATCGTGTCAATGGCGGGGAAGCGATTGCTTGATCCCACGATGCTTGGGTACTCGGCGACAAAATTCGCGGCACTTTCGTTGACCCATGCGACCCGACAGGAGGGATGGGATGACGGAGTAAGAGCAACCGCAATTTGCCCGGGTCTGGTGGATACTCGCATGGTCGCCGACTACGAAGTACCAAAGGGTCAATTCAAAATTGATCCAGAGGTGATCGCCGAAACGGTCGCCTATACCCTAAGCCTGCCCAACAACGCGGTTGTTGCTGAAGTGTTGATCAACAGCCGCCTCGAAGCAACGTATTAAGGGCCGTTCATTTGGCCCTTGATACTGCAGTTTTTTGGTACTGATTGTCAGACCTTAAGCCGCCGAAATCCCCGGCCGCATGTTGGGATACATCCCGCGATTGACCACTGGCTGGCTGATATACGGGAACATCGACATGAACAGCGCGCGCATTTCGCCACCGAATTGCGGGCTGATCATGGTTTCGGGGTGGAACGCTTCGCATTCCATGCCATTGGCCCAGATGATCTGCGGTGCGTCAAAGGCGATGTGGTAAATCTCTACCGGAGAAATCGGCGATACCTGCATCACGCTGTCGCCATCGACCAGTTCAGAGGCTGGCGTTGGTGTGCCGGTTGCGCAACGATCCTGAGGGCTGGTTCGGAACAAACGCGCCCCGGGGCCGATCAGCAGATCGGGCATCGGACGTCCCAAGCCGAAACTATCGGCATAAATGCGGGTCAGGCTGGCGGTATCTGCGCGCTGTCCCGGTTTGGGGACATACATCATCGATCCGATCCAACGCAGGGTGCGGGTACCGTTGTTGACGGTTTTGACGCGGGCGCCGGGCAGCAGATCATCAACGGCGATCTGGCCCTCTTCGGTTGCGATCAAAGTGCCGCGGGCGAAAGCGGAAAATCCGATTTCAAATTCCGGCACAGCAGGTCCGACGCGTTGCAGATCATCGATCTGGTTCTCATGGGTCAGATAGGTCGCGCTGTAGCGGCGCATTGGCGGCAAATCGGGTTTGCGCGCATGCGGCAACGTCGGGACGGGGAAACCACCACGGTGGTTTGGCGGGGTGTAGGCCATGGATGCGAACCTTTCGATCCACAACTGCAAGGCCCCCACCAAAAGCAGCGTGTCAGGCAATCGTGTGGTGTTTAGTTCAAATTGTCAAAGAATTTGAGACTTTAAAGTTAACGCAGGGACAATCCCGGGTCGCGCGCCGTTCATTGTTTCCCGATTTCCACGGACTGTGGCAAAAAATGGGCCGCATGGTCATCATGCGGCCCGATTTGATTCTGCTCTTGTGCCTGTGGCGGTTCAGGCGGATACGGATTTCTGCTCTGTATCGCTCTGTCGGTTGGGGATCGATTCACTGCGAAGTGCACCGCGTTGCCAGGGAAGGGCAACGTCCTTTTCCGCAGCGGCCTTGATCATATTTTCCAGCCAACGTTTTTTCACCTGTGCCTCCTCATACTGCCCGGTGTCCGGGGGCGGTTTTTGAACTGTCCCGCGCCGGACCAGACAAGAATTGCAGTGCATTACGGCGAGGATTTGGCGTTTCGGAAAAAATCCGCCAATTTTTGCGATCAATCAGTGGCCATTGCCCAACCCGTTGAGGAGCAAGGAAATTTAAGATGAATAAATTTCACCTATCCACAGATGTTTCTGGAATGTTCATGAATTTGAGGCGGAATTGTGTCACTACGTGCCAGAATCGGAAACAGTCAGCCGGCCAGGGTGTCATAGTCTGATTGCAGACAACAATCGGCCGTAGTCGGCCTCTTTCCGATGCACAGACCGGCGATAGGAATAAAACCGTTCCTCGTCCAGATAGGTGCAATGGTGAATCCAGGAAGCACCGCCAATTCCCGCATCCCGCAGCCGGGCCAACCCGTAGGAGGGCAGGTCAAACTGGATACGGTCCCCCTTGCCACCGGCAAAGAAACGCGTGCTCTCAGGATCGTCGGCAACAATCTCGTCCATGAATTCCGGCCCGACCTCGTAAGCGGCCTGACTGATACAGGGGCCAATGACCGCATTAATCCGATCACGCTGGGCGCCCAATTTGATCATCGCATCGACGGTGTTTTCCAAAACCCCGGCCAGCGCCCCGCGCCACCCCCCATGCGCGGCCCCGATGACATGGGCCACTGGGTCGGCAAAAAGGACCGGCTGGCAATCAGCCGTCAGAATACTCAGCACCAGCCCCGGCGTCGCCGTGACCATCGCATCGGCCTTGGGCAGGGGCTTGGACAAGGGGGCATCGACGGTCACCACATCGGCGCTATGGCATTGATGAACGGCGATCAATGCCGCGGGTGAAACGCCCATGGCCTCTGCCGCGCGTGCGCGGTTGATGGCCACGCTGTCAGACTGGTCAGACGACCCCGTTCCGCAATTCAGCCCCCGAAACAGACCAGAGGAGGCCCCACCCTTGCGGGTGAAAAACCCGTGGCGCAAGGGGGCCAAATCGTCAGAGGTCAGAATTTCCAATGTCATGCGTCAAACCCCGGGGGTAAAGGATCGCCATCGCGGTATATCGCAATGGCTTTGAAAAGCGTTCCCATTTCTTCGGGATGCGTCAAGCGTCTATGTGCCGCGATATGTGACGAAAGCGCCTCTGCCTGTAACTTTTCAGCGAGCTGTTGCGCCCGCGCGGTGATGCCCAGCCGTTCCAAGACAACGCCTTGCGGGGTCATGGCCGAACATTTGGCGCCAAATTGGGTCGCGCAATCCGTCAACGCCTGAAAATCCACATGAGCGGTCAGATCAGCCTCCCCCGGATGATCCAGCACCGGATCAGGTGTGTGATTGCGCACCGCTTGCAATGTGTCCCCGATGGAACGCCAATCGCCATAATCGACGATCACAGCAGCCCCGCCATGGGTGGCGATGCGGCGGGCGATCTCACCGGTCAGCGCTTGCGCGGGCAGGCAGAGTTCAACCATCTGCCCCTCCGTCGTGTCAGACAGACGGTCCATCAGCGCATCCGGCTGTACCGGGCCGCCCAGACCGAAACTCAACTTTCCATCCGCCACGCCAATCTGACGCTCGCGCCAGCAGTCGCCCACCCGAACATATTGCCGGATCGGCAAAGCATCAAAAAATTCGTTGGCGATCAGAAACAGCGGGCCATCCGGTACAGTTTCGATCGTATCATGCCAGTGGGGAGCATAGCCTTGCAGATTGTTTTTCTGGGCCGCCGTCAGTTTAGCCGAGGCCTCAACTAGATGCAGTTGCATTGCTGTGTGAAATCCCGGCACAGCCCGTGTTGCCCGCAGGAGATCCGCCATCAATGTACCGCGCCCGGGGCCCAGTTCGCATAGGACAAAGGCATCAGGCGCGCCGCGATCCAGCCAGGCCTGTGCCAGCGCCAGCCCCAGACATTCGCCAAACATCTGGCTGATCTCTGGCGCTGTGGTAAAGTCACCCTTGACCCCCAACGGATCGCGGGTGGTGTAATAGCCCAGGTTCGGATGGAGCAGGCATTCGGTCATGTAATCAGCTACAGAGATCGGACCGGTCCGCCCGATCCGCGTCACCAACCTGTCCCTGAGCGCTGTCATGCGCGCTGCCGTTCCCGCCGACGGGCCCATAGGATCAGGCCAAGGCCAATCAGGATCATCGGCAATGACAACAGCTGTCCCATTGACAGGCCGGTACTGCCCAACTGTACGATATAGCCCATCGGATTACCGATGGTGATGAACTGCGCATCGGCCTGCCGGAAAAGCTCGACAATGAAACGCGACACCCCATAGCCCGCGATGAAGAGCCCGGTGATTTGCCCCGGGCGTTTGAGCCAACCCCGCCCAAAGGCAAGGACCAACAGGGCAGCGCCAAGGATCAAACCCTCCAGCCCGGCCTCATACAGCTGCGATGGATGGCGGGCACAAATGCCCACAACATCGGGGCAATCCTGCGCCGCCGGACCGGGGAAGGCGACACCCCACGGCATATCGGTCGGGCGGCCCCATAGCTCGTTATTGATGAAATTGGCGATCCGCCCCAACAGCAGCCCCGGCGGTGTCGCAATGGCCAGCATGTCGGCAACAGACAGGACGCGCAGTTTGTATCGGCTGCAAAACCACAGGCCCACCAGCGCAACCCCCAAAAGTCCGCCGTGAAAGGCCATACCGCCCTGCCAGACCATCAGGATCTCTGCCGGGTTTTGCAGGTAATAGGCGGGTTGGTAAAAAAGCGTATAGCCCAGCCGCCCGCCCAGCACGATGCCGATGATGATCCAGGTCAGGAAATCATCAACCTGTGTCTTGGTCATCGGTGGATTATCATTGGGCCATAGCGCGGGGCTCGCCAAGGCCCGCACAGCAATCCGCCAGCCGATCAGGATGCCGACGATATAGGCCATCGCATACCAGCGCAGCGTCAGGGTGATAAACCCAAGATCAATCGAAAAGATATCTGGCCCGATATCAGGGAAGGGGATCATGCCATTCATGGCTGATACCTGCGACGGGGCGGGGGCGAAGTCAACCTTGTGAATCGCGCCCGAAACGCCCATATAGGCGGAATATTTCTATAGCCGCGACCGGAGGTCACCATGCAGAGCCGCAACAAGGTTTTCGACGACATTTCCCAGCTGATGACCAACGCGATGGGCGTCGCCCAAGGCGCCAAGGATGAAATGGATACAGCGATGAAGGGCTGGATCGATCGCTGGATGGCCGACCGCGATTTCGTCACCCGTGAAGAGTTCGACGCGGTCCGCGCCATGGCCCAAAAGGCGCGCGAAGAGAACGAGGCGCTAAAGGCCCGGATCGAGGCACTGGAAGTCAAGCAAGGCTAACCAACCGGCGCGCCTGCGGCGCATTCCCTCTGGCACTGCGTGCGGAATGAGGGGCTTTGCCCCTCAAACTCCCCAAGGTATTTTTGGCGAAAGGAAGTTGGATTGAGTCCGTAGGCCGGGCTTCAGCCCGGCACCTAGTTGTTATCCCAAGTGGTTAACGTCAGCGGTGCGTTGAAACGCCCACCGACGCAGGGCAGCCGAAATACCGACGCAACACCGATGTTGATTTTGTCGTTAACCTTTGCGATTTTGCGGCTGCGTAGGGTGGGGGTTCATCCCGCCAACACCTAAACTTATTTCAACGCCCGCCAGCCGATGTCTGAGCGGGAGAAGCCCTCTGGCCAATCGATCTGGCTGACCATTGCATAGGCGCGGTCATGCGCCTCTTGCAGGCTGTCGCCCCGGGCGGTGACGTTCAGGACGCGGCCGCCGGTCGCAACAATCTGGCCGCCTTTTTCCGAGGTGCCGGCGTGAAAGACCATGTTCTTGCTGTCCTCAGGCAGGGCATCTAACCCCCTTATAACGCTGCCTTTATCATAGCTTCCGGGATAACCATTTGCGGCCATGACCACGGATAGGGCATGGTCATCGGCCCAGTTGACCTGTGCTTTATCCAGTGTGCCTTCGGCACTGGCCAACAGCAGATCCAGCGCCTGCGCCCCCAGCCGCATCATCAGCGTCTGGCATTCCGGATCGCCAAAGCGGACGTTGTATTCGATCAGCTTGGGCTGGCCGTCCTTGATCATCAATCCGGCAAAGAGAACCCCCTGAAATGGCGTGCCGCGCCGCGCCATTTCCGCGATCGACGGGTTAACAATTTCGTCCATGGTTTTCTGTACAATCGCATCCGTCATCACCGGTGCCGGGGAATAGGCGCCCATGCCACCGGTATTGGGCCCCTCATCATTGTCAAAGGCGCGTTTGTGGTCTTGTGCGGTGCCGATGGGCAGGGCGGTTTTGCCATCGCACAGGACGAAGAAAGAGGCCTCTTCACCCTCCAGAAACTCTTCGATCACCACTTCGGCCCCGGCATCGCCAAATTCGCCACCGAACATATCATCGATGGCGGCCAGCGCCTCGTCTTCGTCCATCGCCACAATCACACCTTTACCGGCGGCCAGACCGTCCGCCTTGACCACGATCGGGGCTCCCTGTTCGCGGATATAGGCGCGCGCAGGGTCAGCCTTGGTAAACCGGGCATAGGCGGCGGTGGGGGCGCCCGACGCATCACAAATCGCCTTGGTAAAGGATTTGGAGGCTTCAAGTTCTGCCGCCGCCGCAGAGGGCCCGAAACACAGAATATTCGCATCGCGCAGGCGGTCCGCGATACCCGCGGCCAAGGGTGCCTCTGGTCCGACGATCACGAAATCCACGCTGTTTTCCAAGGCAAATTCGGCCACCGCGCCGCCGTTCATGATATCCAGCGTCGCGCATTCAGCGATCGCGGCCATCCCGGCATTGCCGGGCGCGCAAATCAGACGGTCGCATTTCGGGTTTTGCTTGACCGCCCAGGCCAACGCATGTTCACGCCCGCCGCTGCCCAGAATGAGGATGTTCATGGATGTCTCCTTGGCCTTTGTTGATCGGCGTTCTAAGGTGCAAGGCAGCACATGACAAGGAAGCAAAATGTCCGACCTGCTGGATGATCCCACCCCCGGTGAAAACGCCCCTGAATTTACCGTTTCCGAAATTTCAGGCGCGGTGAAGAAAACGATTGAGGGATCCTTTGGCCGCGTGCGAGTGCGTGGTGAGGTCGGGCGTGTTTTCAAGGCGCGGTCCGGGCATCTTTACTATGACATCAAGGATGACCGAAACGTTCTGGCCTGTACGACGTGGAAGGGGCAGGTGGGTCAACTGTCTGTGGTACCGGAAGAGGGGATGGAGGTTGTCGTCACCGGCAAGCTCACCACTTTTGGGGCGCAATCAAAATATAATCTGAATGTGGATGATGTTGCCATCGCGGGTGAGGGCGCGCTGATGGCCATGTTGGAAAAACGCAAGAAAGCGCTGGCGGCAGAGGGGCTGTTTGACCCCGCCCGTAAGCAACCGATCCCGTTTTTACCAGAGGTCATCGGCGTGATCACCTCGCCTTCTGGTGCGGTGATCCGCGATATCCTGCATCGCCTGCGGGATCGTTTCCCGCGTAAGGTGCTGATCTGGCCCGTGGCCGTGCAAGGCGCGGCCTGTGCACCAGAGGTCGCCCGCGCGATTGAAGGGTTCAATCAACTGGCGCCGGGGGGCGCCATGCCCAGGCCTGATCTGTTAATCGTGGCGCGCGGCGGTGGATCGATCGAGGATTTGTGGGGCTTTAACGAAGAGATTGTCGCCCGTGCGGTTGCGGCCTCGGATATCCCACTGATTTCTGCCGTTGGGCATGAAACCGATACAACCTTGATCGATTTTGTCTCTGACCTTCGCGCTCCGACACCGACTGCGGCGGCGGAACATGCCGTGCCGGTTCGGATGGAGCTGTTGGCCTGGGTGGGTGAGCAAGAGGCCCGCCTGATCCGCGCCGCCGAACAAGCCGTCAGTTTGCGCCGCCAACGTCTGCGCGATCTGGCCCGCGCCCTGCCAAACCCCGAACGTCTGGTGCAAGAGGCCGAGGTTCGGTTGGATCGCTGGGGCGAGCGTCTGCCCCGGGCGTTAAGCTTGATGGCCCAGAAAAAACGCAATGATCTGGCTCAGGCATCCGCGGGTCTGCGACCGGTTGCCCTGTCGCGACATGCCAGCCGTTCCAGAGATCAGCTTCGCGATCTTTCGGCTCGTCTGCGGCCCGATGCATTGGCCCGCGATTTGGGTAAACGGTCACAGGATATGTCACAGGTCTTGAACCGATTGTCCAAAGCCGCACAAACCCAGATCCGTCTGTGGGATCAAAGGTTGACTGGACTGGAACGGATGCGTCAGACATTGGGCTATCGGGAAACATTACGTAGGGGCTACGCAGTGGTACGTTCGGGTGAGACATTGATCACCTCTAAATCCGCAGCAGCAAAGGCCCCGTCATTGGAAATTGAATTTCAGGATGGTCGGGTACAGGCCGGGGGTCCTTCTAGGGCGCGGTCACAGAAGAAAACAACACCGCCCCCCGATCAGGGCAGTCTGTTTTGAAATCAGGGCGCTGCCCCTCTTGACCCGGCAGGCCGGGCCAATTCACCCCGAGGTATTTGCGGCGAAAGGAAGAGGTGCGGCAGGCAGAAACTGACAAGCCTGCGCCGTCAGACCCCGATTTTCGGCCCGGAACATTCCAGCGGCGCGTGGTTTTGATTCAGTTCATAGAGCGGGGCTTGATCCGGTTGGTTCAGGAATTCTGCTGACAACCGGTCGCCTTCCTGCCGGAACTGCCAGCATTGCGGTTCTGGCTCCTGTTCATAGATGAAACAGATCATCCCAGGTTCGGTTTCGTACCAGCGGCCAAACTGACAGGTGCCATCCAGCCAAGACCAGATCACCCGGCGGTCTGACAGGTACTGTTCCGCCCCATAGGCGGTTTGCCCGTCACCATAGAAATAGGTTTTGCCTCGGGTCAGGCGGTCAAACGCCGCGCCCGACATCGGATCACTGGCAAGCGACGGGGTGGCGATCAGGATCAGCAAACTGACAATCCGGTACATGGGAACAGAGTGGCAGAATTTGCAGCTCCGCGCCAGTCGCGGGTCAGTCCCGTGACAGAAAATACTGGAAAGTCATTGGGATTGCTTGAAATTCCCGCGTATTGCTCAACAACCGTACAGGCGCCGTCAGGCGAATGATCCATCGCCATCTTTGGCACCAATCAACGGCACTACGCCAAACATCTGTTGGGGCCGCAGATCGATAAGCGTCTATGGCTGCAGCCAGTTCCGGTGTTGGTTTTCTGGCCAGGGCATGCGCGTTGAAAACAAACATCAACAGGTCCTGCATGTGGCCCTTGGGGGTATTGCGATGTTCGGCGAAACGTTCGAAGTCCAGAAACCGGATCACCGCGCCATCCCAGCAGATGTCTTTCAGATTGGGCCGCCCGTGGCTGAACCCCGCCCGGTGCAAATCTGCCAGCGCGACACCTGCCTTTGCAAAGATCGCGATCCGCTCCTCGGCGGTCAGGGTCTGATCGCGCAAGAGCCTGCTGATGGGAACGCCGCAATCACCGATGGCAAACCAGTCGCGCCCTTCGGCCACGATCTGTGGCACCGGCTGCCCGTGTACGCCAAGAATGTGCAACGCCTGCCGTTCGCGTTCAAACGCCGCAGACGCGTTGCCCTTTTGCAGGCGGCGGATCGGTTTGTGGTGCTCCACGCGCTTGATCCAGATCTTCTGCCCTGACAGGTCCAAACTACTGACCCGATCCGGCGTGGTCAGCACATGCGCCTCGATCCGGGCGGTCAGGTCGTGATTCTGGGGGCTGTCGTCCTGCATCCGGTCAGATATAACGCCAAACCCGTGTCAGGCAACGCGAAGTTGGCGATTGTGGCCTTCCATCCGGGGCACTTGTGGACTAGGTGATTGGGGAAGGTTTTCCGGGGTGCGCGATGTCATTCTTCAACAAACTCAAATCCAAACTGTTCAAATCCTCTTCCAAGCTCGAAGAGGGGCTGGATGCGATTGTCGAGGATGGCGGCGAAGAAGAGGTGATTGACGCAGCACCTGAGATCGAAGAACCGCTTCCAGAGCCAGAGCCAGAGCCAGAGCCAGAGCCAGAGCCAGAGCCAGAGCCAGAGCCAGAGCCAGAGCCAGAGCCAGAGCCAGAGCCAGAGCCAGAGCCAGAGCCAGAGCCAGAGCCAGAGCCAGA
>NZ_JBXVVI010000012.1:0-100341 GCF_057219155.1 Roseovarius sp. YIN77 | reverse complement strand
AAACAGTGCCGCCTGTGCTTCTTGTCTAGGCCCCATCATCGGCATTAATCCCCCGCTTCAATAGGGAAATTGAATCAGTGAAACGGCATCCAATCAAGAAGACTTTTTCAACGGAATAAGCCCATAACCGTCCTTCAAACCGGGGGGACTCCAGCGTTGAAGACTGGTTTTAATGCTTCCCAGGTTTCGGTTAATTTGCCAGATGTAGCTTGGGCCTCATCTAGAGCGGCCAATGTATCTAACAACGCAAGACAAGTTGCTGTTGCCCCGATGTCAGGCATTTTGAGTGCTCCAAATTTAGAATCGGGAAATGCAGACGCAGTTCAGCGAGACATAAAAAGCGTCAAGCACCTCAATGAATCCCAAGTGCTATGGCGGGCTGAAAGCGATATGATTACAAATGATGATAAAGCGATAGCAGAGTTAAGTATCTACTTTGATTACGATCCACATTGGTCGTTCTGGCGCGAATGGTACCAAGGCTTCCTTGATGGCAACCCGATGGATTGGGAACTGCAACGCCGGGTGGCGTTGATCCCGGATGAGGATTGGGATCAGGGGCCAGAGCATATTGCAAATGTGATTGAGGAAATCCGCGCCCGATTTGATCTGGAGAAGCGGATTGAGGAATTGGAGCAAGAGCTTGCTGTTGCCTCCCAATCGCGGCTTGGGATTGGTGGGAACAATCCGCCGGAACCAATAGAGGCGGCACCAACCATTTCCAGTGAATTTATAGCTGTGTGGAAGCCGCTTCAGGATTTACAGGAAGAAGCGTCAAGCGAAGAGCCAGATAGAAGCAAAATTCAAAAGGCGATTGATGCGCTTCTTAGGATCGGTGCCGAATGCGCCAAGTGGGCGGGGCGCAAGGCTGACCTAGCGGTCGATACGACGATCAAAGAAGGAATATCAATGGCCATGAAGGTCGGTGTGCCGGCAACCGGGGTTTACGGTGCATACCAAATGATTGGACCCGAAAAGGTCACCGCTGTCGTCGAAGCTGCTCAAAAATGGCTTTCTCTTCTTCCCTAAGGTCGGATCATGATGCTGAGTGCCGCGACTGACCCGGGGTGGCGCAATCGCGCCGCCCGATTTGCCGCATGCAAACCTTCGGTTTGACGGGCGGGTCGGCGCGGCCCGGCGGTGCCGCCGGGCGGAACATTAGCTGAAGCGCCGCTCTGTGCTATCCTCCCCTCACGCCGGATCATCCGGCACAACAGAGGGGACAGATAATGACACCAGATATTCGCACGAAATTGTTGATCGCACGGATTGATCATCTCATGTCGATCATGCGCACGACGATTTTCACCATGGCGGCGATTGCGGCGATGATTGAATTTGGGCCGGGCGGTTATTCGGCACCACTGATCACGCTGACGATTGCCGCGACGCTTTACGGTATTCTGGCCGGTGGCGCGGCGCTGGATGATATGATCGCCCTGCGCGACGATATGGATGAGGCGACGGCCAATTCGAATTAAGGTAAATCGGTCGCGGCCCGAAACCTGCCGATGTTGAAAACAATCTCGACCGGTTTGCTGGCACTGGTCGGCTTGGCAGAGGTTGCGGCGATTCTAATTTAACGGCTGAAACAGGCATACTCGGGTGGGTATTGGGGCAGGTGATTCTGCCCGATTGCCTCTGCCGGTTGAGATGGCCTGTTCGCACCCGCAGAAAAACCGAAATTTCGGGCATTTTTTTCGATTTTGACCTTATCCCCGCGCATCTGGTTCTGCCGTCTGCATTTTGCCGACTTATCCACATAATCAGTCACAGGCCTATCAACAGTTTATCCCCAGCTAATTTTCATGCTGCAGTGCTATTTTCTTGCCTCGTGCCGCGGGTTTTGTGAACGTGTCTTTACCGCAGCGGTTCTTAGAACAGCGGCGGGACGCAAAGGCCCCTCGAGGCTGGCGCGGGTGGGGCGAGGTTTTCAGACCAAGTGTTATCCGCAAAGGACTATAGGGCGCAGGCAGGGTGCTGAATTCCCTCGGGAAGGATGAAACCGGTCGGTGATCTAGGGCCAGAGCACCCCCAAGATGATCTTCGGATCTAATTGGGTCGCCAGAGGTTTTCGGACCAATGGCATTAGATGGGGATTTTTCGGGATCCTTGTCTTCTGAAGCCGATACCCCTCGGGGTGGATGTTTCAGAAAGGCGTCAGGGTGTGTCTTCGGGCACAATGCAAGGACCGCGTCTGAGCACCTGGCGCCTTTTTCTATGGTTCATCAAAAATTTCAGATCGCCACATGAAAACGGGGCCCGAATTGCCTGTGGCAATCGAGCCCCGAAAGTCAGAATGCTACCGCGTCTATGCACCTGTAGGGTCTCGATACACGGTTCATTGCCCAAGATCAACTATATGTCGGTGGCTCAGTGCAATTATTCACAATATCTGTTTGCTTGGTCCAGATATGGTGGTTGGCGGTTGAAACCCCGCTTACAGCGCGTCGTCGAGTGCTTCACCAGCGTTGGTAATGTCGCGCCCGGCGCCCTGAATGGTTTCACAAGCGCTCAGCCCGAGCGACGCGAGCATCAGGGCGATCAGTAGATATGCTTTTTTCATGTTGCCTCCGAAAGATTTTGGCGGAGTATAAGCAGATGAAAGAGCTTGGAAAAGCCGGAAATGAACGCTGCAACCCGTCCGGGCGGAATTGAGCCTGAGAGCGTTGTGGCCTTTTGAGGGACCATCTTGATGAACAATGGCGAAGAAAAAATCGCGCAGTTGCGCGCCGACTACCCCCGAGCCTGGAGCGCCCATGACGCCGCGGCCGTGGGCGCGTTTTACGCCCCCAACGCCGTCTTTGTCATCAATAACGGCGATCCGATGGTGGGGCGCAGCGCAATAGTCGAGATGGTCGCAGGGTTTTGCATCGAATTTCCTGATCTGGCCCTGACGCTGGACGAGTTCAGGTTTGCCTGCAATCATGCGGTGTTTTGCTGGACGGTGACCGGCCATCATGTGGAGACCGGCAATCCTGTCAGCTTTAGCGGTTGGGAAGAGTCAGAATTTGATGATGACATGCGCATCATCCGGTCGCTGGGCTGGTTTGATGAGGCCGACTATACCCGCCAGGTCGAAGGAGGCTAGTTATGACCGATGATCATTATCAACTGATCGGCCTGATCGGTTTCATCATTGCCGGAATGATCTTTGTCGCGGTGGGTATTCGCTTTGGCGATATGCTGACTGTGGTGGGCAGCGCCGTGTGGATCATTTCCTGTTTGATCTGGATGATCCCGGTTCTGCGCAAGAAATAACGCGCGGATTATACGAGACAAAATTCGACAGACGGGTCTGGCTTTGCTACGCTTTCCTTTTTTATGGGGCCGTAAAATGACAGATATTAGCATCATTGGATTGGGCAAGATGGGGGCGGCGTTGGCGGCGACGTTGCTGGAGAGCGGGCGAACCGTGACCGTGTGGAACCGATCGGCGGATAAGGCTGCGCCGTTGGTGGATCAAGGTGCGCTGGTGGCACAGTCTTTGGCGGATGCCATTTCGGCCAGTAATATCATTATTACCTGCGTCAAAACCCATGAAACAACCACCCAGATGTTGACCCCAGAGGCAAATGTTCTGGCGGGCAAAACCATTGTTGATCTGTCGACCGGCGGCGCGGAAGAGGCCGAAGACCTGGTGGAAATGTTGACGGGTGCCGGGGCCACTTGGCAAATCGGGATGATCAATGCCTACCCGTCCGGGATCGGAAAGGCGGAAACCGCGATCCTGTGTGCCGGGCCTGCGGACGTTTGGGGCAGGTGCGCGGATGTCATTAAAACGCTGGGCGGGGCGTCGGCCCATGTGGGCACCACGGCCGCCGCGATTCCGGGCCTTTTTGCGGCGATGTTCACCGCCCGACAGGCCTGGATGTTTGGTCTGATCTATGGCGGTGCTGTGTGCAAAAAGGCGGGTCTGCCGGTTCAAGCCTTTGTCGATCAAGTGCCCGTGACATTTGGCATGGCCGCAAACTATTCCAAGCTCTTTGCTGCTACGGTTCCAGATGGGCAATATGATGACGCGGGTGCGACAGTGCAGGTTTACCTGAATGCGTTGGAGGATGTCATGGCGACGTTTGCCTTAACCGGCACGACGGATGCGTTGCCGCGCCTTATGCGG
Organism: Roseovarius sp. YIN77; assembly: GCF_057219155.1. Lineage (NCBI taxonomy): Bacteria > Pseudomonadati > Pseudomonadota > Alphaproteobacteria > Rhodobacterales > Roseobacteraceae > Roseovarius > Roseovarius sp. YIN77. The sequence continues at coordinate 96,221 of NZ_JBXVVI010000012.1, read as the reverse complement.
GATCTGACCAAACAGGCGATTGATCAAGGCCTTGCCGAAAAAGAACTGACATCACTGGTTGAAATGATGGCAAAGGCCTAAGATGATCTGGCGATAGTCTGAAACGGTTGCGGGTCACCCCGCCCGCTGATCAGGAGATATTTGATGAAACTTATTATCCCAACCCTGTTTATCGCCCTTGGCTTAACGGTATTGTATCAAACGCTGTCTGGTCCGGCACTAAACTCAACCGGGGGGCTGATGTCTGTGGCCTATGGGGCCATGTCGCTGGTGACGGGATGGCTGTTGTTTCAGCGTATCAAGGCCGGAAAACCGGCATCAAGGGCGCTGAAATTTGCCGCTTGGGGCATCGCCCTGCTGTTTTTCGTGGCGTTGGCACTGGTCATGTCCTTCGCCGGTCGAGTTTCCTGACACGGGGCTGGCGGTTTAGCGCGCGTAGACCTCTGCCCCACCAACAAAGGTGCGCAGGACGCGGCCCTGCATCCGCTGCCCGTCAAAGGGCGTGTTTTTGGATTTCGACTGCAGCGCAAAGCGATCCATGACGAAGGGGGCGTCAGGATCAAACAAAACCAGATCCGCAGGTGCGCCTGTTGCCAGTTGCCCGCCCGGCAGGCCCAACCGCTTGGCCGGGTTTAGCGACATAGCACGCCAAAGCTGTGGCAGGCTCAGATCCCCGGAATGGTAAAGCCGCATCGCCGCCGGCAACAGGGTTTCCAACCCAACCGCGCCAGAGGCGGCCTCCTCAAACGGCAGGCGTTTGCTCTCCTCGTCCTGCGGGGTGTGGAAGGAGGAGATGATATCTATCACCCCAGAAGCCACCGCCTGGACCATCGCCAGACGGTCGTCTTCATCGCGCAAGGGTGGTTTCAGTTTGAAAAACGTCCGGTAATCGCCCACATCCAGTGCGTTCAGGGTCAAGTGATGGATCGATATCCCGGCCGTGACATCCAGCCCGTTGGCCTTGGCCCGTTCCAGTGCGGGCAGGGCGCGTGCGGCGGAAATGCAATCGGCGTGATAGCGCGCACCGGTCATCTCAACCAGCGCCATGTCGCGATCCAGCCCCATCCGTTCAGCCATGGGCGATACCGCCGGAATGCCCTTTAACGAGGCAAACTTGCCCGATGTCGCCGCAGCGCCGTGGCTGAGCCCCGGTTCCTGCGGATGGGCCATGATCAGCGCGCCCATGGAATTGGCATAGGTCAGGGCGCGCTGAAACACCTTGGTGTCACCGATCACATGGTCGCAATCGGTAAAGCCGACGGCACCCGCATCCATCAAAAACCCGATCTCGGTCATTTCGCGCCCAACGCGGCCCTTGGTCAGGGCGGCCATCGGATGCACACGAACCGGTGTGGCCTCATTGGCGCGGCGGATGACAAACTCTACCGCCTCTGGCGTGTCCAGTGCAGGTGTTGTGTCGGGGCGGGTCACAATCGTGGTGACGCCCCCGGCCGCAGCGGCCAATCCGGCGGATTTGAAACTTTCCTTGTGCCGTTCTCCCGGCTCGCCGATTTTGACGCCGATATCGACAATGCCGGGGGCCAGATATTTGCCGCCGCAATCGATGACATCGCTCCCGGTTGGTGCATCACCGGTTCCGACCCCGGCAATCACGCCATCCTCTACCCGCAACCAGCCCGCAGTTTCAGACAGCGCCTCCGGGTCGATCAGGCGCGCATTCGTCAGGGTCGTGACTGTCATGGATTATCCCGAAATTTGTATCATCGCGCCGACAAGCACAAACAGTACCAGCAGGACCAGCAAGGCAACCCGCCCGCCGATCGAAGCGTCAGATTGCTTTCGCGCGACTTTCTCGCGCCGCTTTTCCAGCTTTTCGGCCTTCTTCTCTTCCAGTTCCTGTTGCTTGGCGGCTTTGGCCTCCAACTTCAGGATCGCGGCGCTGGGCTTTTCGGCCTCATAACTGCCAATCAGGGTCAGCTTGTCGGACGGGTTAAACTGCGCCGCCCGTCCACCAAAGGCCTTGGACACCACCAGAACCGCATGGCCGTTCAGCTCCTTCAGCTTCTCAGCATCTGCCGTGACTTGCGCCTCTGACATGCCGTGTGCCTCAGTCAGGTAGCGATCCAGCCCGTATTCGGAAAACGTGTCGGTCTTGAACACCTCAACATAATCCTTGTCCAACCGCACGACACCCAAAGCGTCTCTGAGCGGCCATCCGGTTGATGTGCCCTCTTCGTTGAACTGCTCATCGGCGAAGCTTTTTACCTCTTCCTCAGACATGTCCAAAGAGAACAGCCAAACCCGGCGTTGTTCACCAGCTGGAGAGAAATGCGGATCGGTCATAAAGGTTCCTCTACGTCACGTCCTTGTAAATTAGCGAATATTCCAAGGATTAAAATCTATTTGTCTTATTATGGCATTTTGAAACTGCCCAGTGTCCCGTTTTTGCAATTCTCACATGTTGTTTACTATTCTGTCCAGTCATGTTGCGAGAACACAGTGTTTAAACCATCACTCCGTCATCTGTCCGCGCCCTTAAATTCCGCGCCAACAGATCCATCGCGGCCATGCGCACGGCCACGCCCATTTCAACCTGCTCCTGAATGACCGACCGGTTGATGTCGTCGGCCAATGTTCCGTCAATCTCGACCCCCCGGTTCATCGGGCCGGGATGCATGACGATGGCGTCGGGTTTGGCATTTGACAGCTTTTGCGCGTCCAGCCCGTAGCGGTGGTAATATTCGCGCTCTGACGGGATGAAACCGCCATCCATGCGTTCGCGTTGCAGGCGCAGCATCATCACCACATCCACATCTTGCAGCCCTTTGTTCATATCGTGAAAGACCTCGACCCCGAACTGATCAATCTGGCTGGGCATCAGGGTGGGCGGGCCCACCAGCCGCACCCGGTTTTCCATCTTGCCCAGGAGGATCAAGTTCGACCGCGCCACGCGGGAATGGGCGATGTCACCACAAATCGCGATCGACAGGCGATGCAGTCGCCCCTTGCGCCGCCGGATGGTCAGCGCGTCCAGCAGGGCCTGCGTCGGGTGTTCATGGCGCCCGTCGCCTGCGTTCAGAACCGCGCAGTTGACCTTTTGCGCCAGCAAATCCACCGCGCCCGAATGCGGATGCCGCACGACCAGCAGATCGGGGTGCATGGCGTTGAGCGTCAGGGCGGTATCAATCAGGGTTTCGCCCTTTTTGATCGAAGAGGCCTGCATGGCCATATTCATCACGTCCGCGCCCAGTCGCTTGCCCGCCAGCTCAAAACTCGCCTGCGTGCGGGTGGAGTTTTCAAAAAACATGTTGATCTGGGTCAGACCGGCCAATGCATCGGAGTGTTTCACCTGACTGCGGTTCAGATCCACATAGCTGTCGGCAAGATCCAGAATGGCGGTGATTTCATCGGGGGCGAGCCCCTCGATCCCCAAAAGGTGGCGCTGGCGGAAAGTCATTGTCGCTCCATCCTGATTTGGGTGCTTATAGAGGGGGTTGGCGGGCCGGGGCAAGGGGGTGGCACGACAGATTTATGGGACCGAGGATTTTGGCGCACGCATCGTATCTGGGTGGATGGTCGGTTTGAGTTCAAAGTGGCTGCGTCCTATGTCGCAATACCCTCTTCGTGATCCGCGATAAAGCGTCCGTGTTCGGAGAAGATAGCCGATGTCTGATTTGTAAATTTGGATACGCTGACCCATTCCTGCGAACTCTTAAACCAGTCAATGCCCCAAGTATCTTGTTCAGTTGCATCGGCTGCGTGTTCAGCAAGCTCTGTAAACTTAGAAATGGCTTCTATCTCCCTTTCGCTGAATGCTTTGGGAGCATGATCGAAATGTAGCGGCAACAAGTCCCCGGCCAATTCAACTATTTCATAGGCCCCAAGTGTAGCGATGCCGTCGAAAGACGAATACATGTCAAGCAATTCGATTAAGTGGGTACGAATTCTCTGATAAAGCAGTTGCCGACTTGTTTCTTCTGTGAAGTGTTTCTGGCACTGCAAGCGCGTTCACTCAAGGTCTGCTTTGTCCCTGAGGTTTCAACTGATCGCCGCAACACAGGCATCAAACTTCTCTGCTGGCGTTTGGTATTGCAAGGTTTTGCAAGGTCGCTCGTTGAGTTAGCGCGAGGTTGCCGCCGAAGCGTGCTTCGAGCCCCTTGCCAAGTATGAAACCCCGGCTCACGCCCCGATTCCAAAGGTGAACGTTCGTACTTCTAGATGTGAACAAATGTTGATATCAGAAGCGCTATAAACACCCTGAGTTTGCAAGTCTTTGATTTTCTGGAAGACCTTTTGGAGCGGGCGATGAGATTCGAACTCACGACATTTACCTTGGCAAGGTAACGCTCTACCCCTGAGCTACGCCCGCATCCTGTAGGTGAGGCGTCAGATAACGACTGCACGAAACGGCTGCAAGTGAAAAATTCGGTGGTTTGAAAAAATTTCCGTAATCGCTGGCCAAGAACCGCGTGGCAGCGGCAAAGTCACTGGACAGGCAGGTGGTCGTGATCAGCATTTGTGGCTGTACGCCAATCTTTTGCCACAGTTTTGCCCAATCTGTTTCCAAATCGTAAGGGATTTTGTCGATCTTGGAAACAATGAGGGCAGTCGCGTGCTGCTGTTACCCATTCGAAGGATATGAAGATGAAACATCGAGTTGCTGTACTGTTGAAGTCCGCCAGCGTTTTCGCATTGCTCACGGGCGCTGTCAGTATGATCGTCTTGCCAATTACGACTGAGATCGCAGAAGCCAAAGGTGGCAACGGCGGTGGCAACGGCGGTGGCAACGGCGGTGGCAATGGTGGTGGAAACGGCGGTGGAAACGGAGGTAGCAATGGTGGTGGAAACGGCGGTGGAAACTCTGAAAACAGCTCCGGGCAGGGTGGTAAAAACGCCAATTCTACCGATGATGGTGAAGGCAAGACAAACCATGGTGCGATTGCATCTGAATTGAAGGGCATGAATGCGTCCCATTCCAGCCCGACCGCTTGGGACAATGCCAATCCGGATAGCATGGTTGGCAAGATAGAAACTTATCGCCAAGCGATTGAGGCACAACAAACTGCTGATGATGAAGGCGACGGAGAAGAAGGCGACGTCACTGAAGGCGAAAACACTGAAGGTGAAGGCACCGAGAGTGAAGTTGCCGAAGGCGAAGGTGTCGAAGGTGAAGAAAGCACTGAATCTGATCCGTTGAGCGAGCTGACCGGTGGAGATGAGTTGTCACCAGAGGCTTTGAATGAGCTTCACGTGAACTTGGGCCTCAATACTGAAGACCCCGAAGGCAGTGAGGGAGATGACGACGACGAAGCCAACGCAGGAGAGAGCGCCGAAGGAGCTGAAGGCGACGCTGAAGAGCCTGCGGAAAGTTGATTTTAACTGAACTAAACTAAAAAAGGCGGACCTTATGGCCCGCCTTTTTCCGTTGATGTTCCGTACTATTCAAGTTCCACCAGCAGGTCCTTGGCGTCGATCTGGCCGCCGGCCTGGATGTGGACGGCTTTGACCACCGCGTCGCGCTCGGCGTGGATTCCGGTTTCCATTTTCATTGCTTCGATGGTCAAGAGCATATCGCCCTCATGCACTTCCTGTCCGACGGTCACGGCAACAGAGGCCACAACACCCGGCATTGGAGCGCCAACATGGTTGGGGTTGCCGGGTTCGGCTTTGGGTCGGCTTTGAGTTTGAGATTTGACCAGTCGGTTGGGCACCCGGATCACCCGGGGTTGGCCGTTCAGTTCAAAGAACACTTTGACCTCGCCGTTTTCATCGGTCTCGCCGACCGCTTGCAGGCGGATTTCGAGGATTTTGCCCGGATCAATCTCTGCCGAGATTTCTTCGCCGGGTTCCATGCCGTAGAAAAACGTTTTAGTGGGCAGGGTGCGAACGGGCCCATACATGCGGTGGCGACCCATGTAGTCCAGGAAGACCTTGGGATACATCAGATAGCCGTTCAGATCCTCGTCATCGACTTTGAACCCTTCCAAATCCGAAGACAATTTGGCCCGGGTTTCTTCCAGATCGACAGGCGGCATATGGGCGCCGGGGCGTGTTGTGGCCGGTGTGTCGCCCTTAAGCACCTTGGATTGGATCAGTGTCGGGAAGCCACCTGGGGGCTGGCCCAGATTGCCACGCATCATGTCGACGACACTGTCAGGGAAGGCCACGTCTGTTTGCGGGTCTTCGACCTGTCCGCGGGTCAGGCCCTGACTGACCATCATCAGGGCCATGTCGCCAACAACCTTGGAGGACGGCGTGACCTTTACTATGTCGCCAAACATCTGGTTCACATCGGCATAGGCCTGCGCGACCTCTGGCCATTTCTCTTCTAGCCCCAAGGAACGGGCCTGAGCCTTGAGGTTGGTGAACTGTCCGCCGGGCATTTCGTGCAGATAGACCTCTGATGCGGGCGCCTGAAGGCCCGACTCAAACGCCGCATACTGCCCGCGCACCCCTTCCCAATAGTTGGAGATTTCGCGGATCGCGCCAATATCCAGCCCGGTGTCGCGGTCCGTATTGCGCAGACCTTCGACGATTGAGCCAAGGCACGGTTGCGACGTGCCACCGGAAAACGCATCCATGGCTGCGTCCACCGCATCCACGCCTGCCTCTGCCGCGGCCAGAATAGTGGCGCCTGCGATGCCTGATGTATCGTGGGTGTGGAAGTGGATCGGCAGGCCGACCTCTTCTTTCAGGGCCTTGACCAGAACACGGGCAGATGCCGGTTTCAAAAGGCCCGCCATGTCTTTCAGTCCAAGTACATGGGCGCCGGCTGCTTTCAACTCTTTGCCCATATCGACATAGTACTGCAGATCGTATTTCGACCGGTCCGGGTTCAGGATATCGCCAGTGTAACAGATCGTGCCTTCGCAGACTTTGCCGTTTTCAACCACCGCATCCATGGCGACGCGCATGTTTTCGACCCAGTTCAGCGAGTCAAAGACGCGGAAAACGTCGATACCCTTTGCCGCTTCGGCCACAAAGGCCTGCACCACATTGTCGGGGTAGTTGGTGTAGCCAACGCCGTTTGATGCGCGTAGCAACATCTGGGTCATCAGGTTGGGCATGCGCCCGCGTAGATCACGCAGGCGCTGCCACGGGCATTCCTGCAGGAACCGGTAAGCCACATCAAAGGTGGCACCGCCCCAGCATTCAACACTGAACAGCCCCGGCAGGTTGGCGGCATAGGATGGGGCGGCCTTGATCATATCGATTGACCGCATCCGGGTGGCCAAGAGCGACTGATGCCCGTCGCGCATGGTCGTGTCAGTGATCAACAGTTGTTTCTGTTCCGCCATCCAGTCGGCGACGGCTTGCGGTCCTTTGTCTTCCAACAAATTGCGCGTGCCATAGGCTGGCTCTGCACGTAGTGCCGGTGTGGGCGCGCGTTTCAGGTCTGCCGCAGGCTTAACGCGATCTTGGGTTTCGGGATGTCCGTTGACGGTGATGTCGGCGATGTAGATCAAAATCTTGGTGGCCCGATCCCGGCGCTTTTTGAACCGGAAGAGATCAGGCGTCTCATCGATGAACTTGGTCGTGTATTCATTCGATAGGAAGGTCGGATGCTTCAGCAGGTTTTCGACGAAGGCAATGTTGGTCGATACGCCGCGAATTCGAAACTCACGCAGGGCGCGGTCCATCCGTGCAATCGCCGCTTCGGGCGTTTGAGCATGGGCGGTGACCTTGGTCAGCAAACTGTCATAGTAGCGGGTGATCACGCCGCCGGAATAGGCGGTGCCACCGTCCAGGCGGATGCCCATGCCAGTGGCAGAGCGATAGGCGGTGATCCGACCGTAATCCGGAATGAAATTGTTCAGGGGGTCTTCGGTTGTGATCCGGGTCTGCAGCGCGTGGCCGTTTAGCCGGACGTCATCCTGAGCCGATTTCCCCGTGGCCTCGGCAATGGTCGCGCCCTCGGCAATGCGGATCTGGGCCTGCACGATGTCGATGCCGGTGACCTCTTCGGTGACAGTATGTTCGACCTGCACGCGCGGGTTTACCTCGATGAAGTAGAACTTGCTGCTGTCCATATCCATCAGGAACTCGACTGTTCCCGCACATTCATAATTCACGTGCTTGCAGATTTTGTAGCCAAGTTCGCAAATCTCGGCGCGTTGTTCTTCGGTCAGATAGGGGGCGGGCGCGCGTTCGACCACTTTTTGGTTGCGGCGCTGGACTGAACAGTCGCGTTCATAGAGGTGATACATGCCGCCATGCTTGTCGCCCAGAATTTGGACTTCGACATGGCGGGCGCGGATGATCATCTTTTCCAGATAGCCCTCGCCATTGCCAAAGGCGGCCTCGGCTTCGCGGCGTCCTTCGAGAACTTTTTCCTCGACCTCGTGTTCGCCGTGGATCGGGCGCATACCGCGACCGCCGCCGCCCCAGCTGGCCTTCAGCATCAAGGGGTAGCCAATTTCAGCAGCCTCCGCCCGGACCGCATTCATATCGTCGCCCAGAACCTCTGTCGCGGGGATAACCGGAACACCGGCAGCGATTGCCACCTTCCGGGCCGAAGCCTTGTCCCCCAGGGCACGCATGGTTTCAGCCTTGGGGCCAATGAACGTGATGCCATTGGCCGCGCAGGCATCCACGAAATCCGGGTTTTCGGATAGCAGGCCATAGCCGGGGTGAATCGCATCAGCGCCACATTCCTTTGCCACCCGGATGATTTCGTCGATCGACAGATAGGCCGCGACCGGTCCCATTCCCGCGCCGATCCGGTAGGCCTCATCCGCCTTGAACCGGTGCAGGCTGAGTTTATCCTCTTCGGCAAAAACGGCGACGGTGCGCTTTCCCATCTCGTTTGCAGCCCGCATGACGCGGATGGCAATTTCACCCCGGTTTGCGATTAGGATCTTCTTGAATTCGGCCACGGTACCCCCCCAAATGCTAGTGAAATGGCGCCTGTCCATGCGCCATTTGGTGACGGTTTTACGTTTTGCTGCGCTGCAGCGCAACAGTTTGCATGAGTAGTGCCGGATTCTTCGCCAAAGCAACGCTCAATTCACGACATTTTCTTCTGCGACTGCGGCAAATCACTCAGCACCATTTCCGGATAAGAGCGGTTCGGGCAGGCCGCGCAGGTTGCTCAAACCCATCTGGCCCATATTGGCCAGAAGGTCCTGTCGCAAAATATCGGTCAGATGGGCGGGGCCCCTTTCGCCCAGCGCCCCCAATGCATAGTGCCAGGCCCGGCCCAGCATCACAAAATTCGCCCCCAGTGACATGGCGCGCAGAATGTCCAAGCCCCCCCCCATACAGCCATCCAGGATCAGGGGCAGGTCGGTTCTGGCGCGGATATCCGGCAGAACCTCTATCGGGGCCGGGGCGCCATCAAATTGCCGCCCGCCATGGTTTGAAATCCAGATGGCGTCCACGCCTTCGGCCTGAAGCATAGGGACATCTGCCGGGTTCAGAACGCCCTTGATGATCAACGGGCCCTCCCATGCCCCGCGCAGCCAGCGCAGATAGGTGATATCGGGGGAAGTGCGCAGCAGATATCCCAGATGGGCAATAGAGGATCGCGCCTGCTGTCCGTCGGAATATTTGTCCAACATGCGCATCCGGGGACGCCCAAACCGCGTAGTTTGAACGGCCCAGGCGGGGCATCGCAGAACTTGCGCCAACAGGCGGGGTGTCAGCCGGGGCGGATTGGTCAGGCCTGACCGCACCTGCCGTTCCCGACGGCTGGCCACCGGCACATCCAGGGTCAGGACCAAGGTCCGAAATCCAGCATCGCGCGCACGGCGGAGCATATCGCGGCGGATATCTTCGTCTCGCGGCGGGTAGAGCTGAAACCAGCCATGGTCACCGATATGCGGCGCGATATCTTCGGGGGATTGGGTGGCAACGGTGGACATCGTATAGGGCAGCCCCGTATCCGCCATCGCCCGCGCCAGCACCCGTTCGGCACCCGGCCAGATCAACCCGGACATCCCGACAGGGGCGACACCAAATGGCAGGGCGAAGCGGTGCCCCAACAGATCAACGGACAGATCCGGCGAAATCTCCCCGTGCAGGATCGACGGGTAGAATCGCAGCTGATCAAGGGCGGCCCGGTTGCGGGCGTGGGCCTGCTCTCGCCCGGTCGCGCTGTCCAGATACTCCCAGACAAAATGCGGGATACGCCGCTGGGCCCGGGCGCGCAAATCGGCAATTGCGGGATATTTGCTGTGCAAATCCATATGCAATTCCTACGCGTCCCGGCCCAATGTGCATAGGATAAAATTGGACGGAACATAAGTGGAACACCTCTTTCCCTTTCTGTGGAATGTCGTTAACCTTTGCCGCCATGAGCAGGTTCGATGAAGAAGAGGCCTTTGAGGCCGCCGTATCCAAACCCAAGCTGAGCCAGATGGCGATGGCCGCACGGCCCGCGCCTAGTGTCGAGCCTTCGGATCATCTGAATTGGTTGAATGATGCGCAATTGGATGCAGCGACAACGCTAGACGGACCATTGCTTGTGTTGGCCGGTGCAGGAACTGGAAAAACCAGATGTCTAATCTCACGCATTGCTGAACTCCTACATAAAGGGCACGCGTGGTCTAACCAAATTCTCGCAGTCACATTTACCAACAAAGCCGCAAAAGAGATGAAAGATAGAGTGCAGGCGTATCCGGTCAATCTGGAAAGCGGCATGCAGTGGATGGGCACCTTTCACGCAATCGGAGTTAAGCTATTGCGCCGTCATGCGGAATTGATCGGTGACAGCACAAAGAATAAAAATGCGCCGTCAGATGAAGGTGATCTTATTGATACAAGCGACAAGGGTGCATATCAGGATGGCGCTGTGCCGAGACCCGAGAGCATTCGATCATTTGGCGCTGGCGAGTCTCATCTACATTTAAAATCAAACTTTTCAATTTTAGATACCGACGATCAAGTTCGGTTGCTTAAACAGCTCATCCAAGCTGCCAATATCGATGACAAACGCTGGCCCGCGCGCCTGTTGGCAGGCATCATCGACAACTGGAAGAACCGCGCCTGGACGCCGGAGACTTTACCCGCCGCTGAAACCTCTGCCTTCAACGGCAAAGGCCCGGAGCTTTATGCGCAGTATCAACGACGATTGCTCGAACTGAACGCCGTTGATTTTGGCGACCTACTTCTTCACGTCATCACGATCTTTCAAAAACACCCCGATATTCTGCAAAAGTACCAGACCCAGTTCAATTACATCCTCGTTGACGAATATCAGGACACCAACGTCGCCCAGTACCTGTGGCTGCGCCTTTTGGCCGGGGGGCACAAAAACATCTGCTGTGTGGGTGATGATGATCAGTCGATCTATGGTTGGCGCGGGGCAGAGGTGGGCAATATCCTGCGGTTCGAGAAAGACTTCCCCGGTGCCCATGTGGTGCGGCTGGAACAGAATTACCGCTCCACCCCACATATCCTTGCTGCCGCATCATCCGTGATTGCGGGCAACAAGGATCGGTTGGGCAAGGAATTGTGGACCGAGGAAGAAGACGGCGAAAAAGTCCGCCTAATCGGCCATTGGGACGGCGAGGAAGAGGCGCGCTGGATCGGCGAAGAGGTCGAGGCGATGCAAAGCGGCACGCGTGGCATGGCCCCGAAAAGCCTGAACGACATGGCGATTCTTGTGCGTGCCTCCCACCAGATGCGCGCATTCGAGGATCGGTTCCTGACCATCGGCTTGCCCTACCGCGTGATCGGTGGCCCCCGGTTCTATGAACGGATGGAAATCCGCGATGCCATGGCCTATTTCCGCGTCGTGGTCAGCCCAGAGGACGATCTGGCGTTCGAGCGGATCGTGAACACGCCCAAACGCGGCGTCGGCGACAAGGCCTTGCAAAACATCCAGCGCGCGGCACGGGCGCATGGGGTGCCGTTGATCGACGGTGTGCGCATTTTGCTGGAGGCCGGAGAGATCAAGGGCAAGGCCAAGGGCGCACTGACACAGCTGGTGTCGCAGTTGGATCGCTGGTCCAGGATGGTTGGCTCTGATGATGTTAGCCACATCGAACTGGCCGAACAAATTCTGGACGAGTCCGGCTACACCACCATGTGGCAGAACGACAAAACGCCAGAGGCGCCCGGGCGGCTGGAAAACCTGAAGGAACTGGTGAAAGCGCTGGAAGAGTTTGAAAACCTCCAAGGGTTTTTGGAACATATCGCGCTGATCATGGATAATGACGCGGGCGAGGGGGATGAAAAGGTCACCATCATGACCCTTCATGCCGCCAAGGGGTTGGAATTTCCCGCCGTGTTTTTGCCGGGGTGGGAGGATGGCCTGTTCCCCAGCCAGCGATCCATGGATGAAAGCGGGTTGAAAGGGTTAGAGGAGGAACGCCGCCTGGCCTATGTCGGGATCACCCGGGCGGAGGAGATCTGCACGATATCCTTTGCCGCCAACCGCCGGGTCTATGGGCAGTGGCAATCGCAGATGCCGTCGCGGTTTGTCGATGAATTGCCGCCGGATCATGTCGAGGTGCTGACACCACCCGGGCTGTATGGCGGGGGGTATGGCGCCGCGTCCGGCAATGTGGGCGCGCAGATGGAGGCGCGGGCATCCCGCGCCGATGCCTATAACTCCCCCGGTTGGCGGCGGATGCAATCGGCGCAAAGCGCCCGGCCCATGGGGCAGCCGAAAGAGACCCGCAATCTGATCATCGATGCGCAGGCTCTGCCCGCCTTTGGCAAGGGGGAGCGGGTGTTTCATTCGAAATTCGGTTACGGCACGGTGATGGGTATCGAGGGCGACAAGCTGGATGTCGAATTTGACAAGGCCGGTGCTAAAAAGGTCGTCGCGCGGTTTGTTGTCGCCGCCGCGCAAGCCGACGACGTCCCATTTTAAATAAAAGGAGCGCCCTTACGGGCGTGTTCTTTCTGACACTTCGAGCAGGTGCCTCCGGCGGGCGTATTTTGGCAAAATAAAGGGGTGGCTTCAAACCACCTTGCACCTTCGGAAGGTTAATCCACTGGCTTTTATGCCCGCCTCTTTGATGGCTTCTTTCAAGCGATCAGAGAAAAAAATGCGTTGTCGTAAATGTGGGTCAACCCACATATCCGCGCCTTCAGCTGCTTCCGCTCTCACAGCAAGCTTATCCTTGTGGAAAACGGATTGTCGCCATATCCCGCTTCCATTGATCTCTTCCACATTTTCAGATTCTTCTGGAACAAAGGCTTTGCGCCGCTCACAAATCTGCATCAGATAGACCACTTCATCCCGCTCGGTTTTCTGATCATTCTCACGCACCGGAACACGGTAAAATTTTGTTTCTCCAAGTTCGAAGCTCTGTAGAAGATCATGCATTTCTTCAGAAACAAGGATGACCCGCATATGCGTGGTATACATATGTCGACTCAAAATCTTCGCCCTTTCACTGGGCCTCAGATCTGAAAACATGAAGTGAAGATATTTCGGCACTTGATCGGAGTTAAACGGAATGCCCGCCTCATACTGACGCTGCCATTCAAGGTATCTATCTGGAACGTATTCCGGCATGTTTAGCACCAAATACATCTTGGAATTGCCGCTAATCGAATTGCTGAGAAACGTTGTATCCCAGATTTTTATTTTTGATTTACTCATGAATGTCCTTCAGGTAATGCCGTCGCCCCGCGTCCTATAGTTGCGAGTTTGCGAGCGCGGGTTCAAGCGTGGATTTTCATAGAATAGTGACCCATCACCCCAGTTGGGATTGAAGCCCGCGCGCCTTGGCGTTAAACGCGGTTCCTGAATGTATGACGGAGATCCCGATGTCGATCGACACCGATACCGCGCGCCGGGTGGCGCATCTGGCCCGGATCCGGGTGGAAGAAGAGGCCCTGCCGGCGCTGGCTAACGAATTCAACGCGATCCTTGGCTTTATAGAAGAGCTGAATGAGGTCGATGTCGAGGGCGTGGAGCCGATGACATCTGTGACCCCGCAGCGCCTGAAGCGGCGGGTGGATCAGGTGACGGATGGCGATCAGCAGGCCAAGGTTCTGTCAAACGCGCCAGATGCGCGCGAGGGGTTCTTTGCCGTGCCAAAGGTGGTTGAATAATGTCTGATCTGAACCAACTGACCATCGCTGATGCGCGCGATAAACTGCGCGCCAAGGACATCACATCGAGTGAACTGACGGAGGCGTGCCTGAGCGCCATCGAGGGCGCCGATGCGTTGGGCGCATTTGTGCATAACACACCAGAGATTGCGCGGGAGCAGGCACAGGCCGCCGATGCGCGGATCGCTGCGGGCGATGCCCCTGCCATGTGCGGCATTCCGCTGGGGATCAAGGATCTGTTTTGCACCAAGGGCGTGCCAAGCCAGGCGGCGTCGAACATTCTGTCGGGCTTCACGCCTGAATATGAGTCGACTGTCAGTCAGAATTTGTTTGATGCGGGTTCGGTCATGCTGGGCAAGCTGAACATGGATGAATTCGCCATGGGATCGTCCAACGAAACGTCCTGCTATGGCAATGTGGTGAACCCATGGCGACGTGGCAATGATGATGCGGCGTTGACACCGGGTGGATCGTCGGGCGGTTCAGCCTCTGCCGTGGCGGCCGATCTGTGTTTGGGTGCGACCGGCACCGATACGGGTGGCTCAATCCGTCAGCCCGCGGCCTTTACCGGCATCACCGGCATCAAACCGACCTATGGGCGGTGTTCGCGTTGGGGGATTGTGGCCTTTGCCTCGTCGCTGGATCAGGCCGGGCCGATGACCAAAACCGTGCGCGACTCTGCCATCATGCTAGAGGCGATGTGCGGCCATGACCCGAAGGATTCGACCTCTGCCGATCTGGCCGTGCCGAATTTCGAGGCGGCGCTGACCGGTGACATTCGCGGCAAGAAAATCGGTATCCCCAAGGAATACCGGATGGACGGGATGCCGGAAGAGATTGAAAAGCTTTGGGCGCAGGGCACCGAGATGATGCGCGATGCAGGCGCCGAGATCGTCGATATCTCGCTCCCACACACCAAATACGCGCTGCCGGCCTATTACGTGATTGCGCCGGCAGAGGCGTCGTCGAACCTCGCGCGCTATGACGGGGTGCGCTATGGCCACCGCGCAACGCTGGGCAAGGGCGAAGGGATCAATGACCTTTATGAGAAAACCCGCGCCGAAGGGTTCGGGCCAGAGGTCCAGCGCCGGGTGATGATCGGTACTTATGTTCTGTCGGCAGGGTTTTACGATGCCTATTACAACCGGGCCCGCAAGGTCCGCACGCTGATCAAGAAAGATTTCGAGGATGTGTTTGCGCAAGGGATCGATGCGATCCTGACACCGGCCACCCCGTCTGCGGCCTTTGGCCTGGGGGAAATGGCCGATGCCGATCCGGTCAAGATGTATCTGAACGATGTCTTTACCGTGACCGTGAACCTGGCCGGTTTGCCCGGAGTCTGCGTCCCCGCCGGGCTGGACAAACAGGGTTTGCCGCTGGGGCTGCAGTTGATCGGGCGTCCTTGGGAAGAGGGCGATTTGCTGAATTCGGCCTATGTGTTGGAGCGGGCCGCAGGCTTTGTTTCCAAACCGTCGAAATGGTGGTAGAGCTCTGCTAAAATAACAGGGGCAGGTGTGGTTTTAATGCGATTTTCGATTTTAGTTGTGTGCTCGGCCTTGGTCTTGACGGCCTGTGGGCAATCCTCGCAGCCTCCTGCCACGGGCGCAGGGTTCAAGACCTATGAAGAGTATATGCGCGAGCGCGAAGCGCGCGAGGCAGCCCTGCGTGGGGAGTTTCAGGTGGTTCAGCCACCGGAACGCACCGCCACTGCTGGCACTGAAACCGAGGCGCTGGTGAACGAGGCCAACGCGGCGATTGCAACCGCGGGCGATGCAGCGGGCCAAGCAGATGCTGGCGATGTCCCTTTAACGGAAGAGGCCGAAGGTGAACTGACAGAAGAACAGCGTCAGGCACGCGCAGGCATTTCCGATGAACAGGATTTTGATGCTGTGTCGAGCCGTGAATCGATCGAAAGCGACGCCGAAAGAATTGCCGCCAACCGGCAGCAATATGTGGTGATTGAACCCACCGATTTGCCGGAACGTCCGGGAAATCTGGGCCCCAGCATTGTCGATTATGCTTTGGCCACCAACAACCCTGTGGGTCAGCCGCTATACTCTCGCCTGAACCTGCTGTCTGACAGCCGATTTAACAGGAACTGTGCCAAATACTCTTCATCTGATCTGGCACAGCAAGATTTTCTGACCAAGGGTGGCCCGCAACGCGACCGCATGGGGCTTGACCCTGATGGGGACGGGTTCGCCTGCTATTGGGATCCGGCCCCGTTCCGTGCAGCGCGGCAGGCTGCCTCTGGAAACTAGGTGTCCGGGACAGTTCAATGTCTTCAACACCCGTCGCCCAATTGGGGCGAGCGGCGCGGCTGCGACAGCCCCGATCTGATCGTTCTGCATTATACGGCGATGGACAGCACAGATGCGGCGCTGGAACGGTTATGTGATCCAGAAATCGAAGTGTCTGCCCACTACCTGATTTCGGAAGCCGGGGTGATTTATCAACTGGTTGAAGAGGATAAGCGCGCCTGGCATGCCGGAGCAGGGCAGTGGGGCGCGGTGATGGATGTCAATTCGCATTCCATCGGGATCGAGCTTGCCAATACAGGATTTGCCCCTTTTCCAGAACCGCAGATGGCAGCGTTGGAGTTATTGTTGGCCGATTTGATGGGGCGCTACCCTATCCCGGCCGAGCGCGTGATCGGACACTCAGATATGGCGCCGGGGCGCAAAGGTGACCCGGGCAGGCGATTTGATTGGCAACGATTGGCGCGCCAGGGGCTGTCAGTCTGGCCAACGCGAAACGACAGCGATTTGGATTTATCCTTCGCGCAGGCAGCGGTTGCTTTCGGCTATCCGCCCGATTGCGACGGGGAAACCTTGTTGAATGCGGTTCGTTTACGGTTTGCACCCTGGAAAACGGGTCCCTGTGATTCAGGTGATCTGTGGGTGATCAACAATCTTGCCCGTCGCTTCCCCGTTGACCGCGCCCCGTTCACATCTTAAATCAACCCTTGTGCGGATGGCTGGATGGCCGCGGGCCTGCAAAGGTTCGAGGAAAGTCCGGGCTCCATGAAGTGACGGTGCCGGGTAATGCCCGGCCGGGGAAACCCGAGGGAAAGCGCCACAGAGAATAGACCGCCAGCGGACGGGTCGGGCAACCGAAACTATCCGTGGGCAAGGGTGAAACGGTGGGGTAAGAGCCCACCGCGGGGCTGGTAACAGCACCGGCAAGGCAAGCCCCACCGGGAGCAATGCCGAATAGGGACCGCGCGCAGGGCGTCAGCCTTGCAGGGATGCTTCTCCCCAGCAGGTCCGGGTTGGCAGCTAGACCTGTCCGGCAACGGGCAGGCCAGAGGAATGGTCATCAAAGGGGCATCAGCCCCGGTACAGAACCCGGCTTATAGGTCATCCGCACAAATCGCACTTGCAACTGACTTGGATCAGGCCTCTTATCCCGCTGAAGGGGATGGGCGAAAATGACCTTTGCGACGATCTTGATGGGGCTGTTGCCGGTGTTTTTGATGGTCGTTTTGGGCGGTTTGATCCGCAGTCGGTTGTCAGTGAATGCCTGGCAAGGGTTGGACAAGTTAAACTTCGAAATTCTCTTTCCGGCACTGCTGTTTGTTGCGGCTTCGGACCGTCCGATTACCTTGCCTCAAGTCTATGTCGTTGCCCCGGCCGTTTGGGCGATCCTGATTGTGGGGTTGGCCCTGGGTTGGCTGGCGCGGTCAGTCGGACCAGAACGATTTCTGGACTTTGCGGGCGCTTGGCAAAACGCATGGCGGTTCAATACCGCGTTGGGATTTGTCGTGATCGCAACCGTACCGACGGCAGATCTGGGGATATTGGCCGTTGCGGTGGGCATGGCGGTGCCAGTGGCCAACCTTTTTGCAGTCACGGCGCTGTCGCGTGGTGGCAATTTGGGATTTTGGGGAACGGTTCGGCGGATTGCTCTCAACCCGTTCTTATTGGCCAGTCTCGCTGGGGTCACGGTGGGTCTGACCGGATTATATATTCCTGATCCTGTCATGGCGCCGCTCCGAATGCTGTCACAGGCGGCAATTCCGATTGCCTTGATTTCTATCGGTGCAACGATGAACTGGGGGGCGCTGGCCCGTCTGGATCGGTTCAGCGCGATGATCACGGCGACCAAGTTGCTGATCCTTCCGGGGGTGGTGGTTTTGGCGGGATTAATCGGAGGGTTCTCAGGCCCGACTATTACAGTTTTGGTTCTGTTTGCGGCCTTGCCCACAGCCTCTGCCGCACATGTGTTGGCTGCGGGATTTGGTGCCAATCGCGAACTGGCTGCAACGCTGATTGCACAATCCACTTTATTAAGCGCGATTACACTTCCCCTGTGGATTGCGGTGGTCAGGGCCCTGTTCTGAGCCCAACCGACAGCGGGCAGCGCCGTGGTGAATTGGCGAATTATTCCCCCAGTGCGATGCCTTCGCGGCGCGGGTCTGCCCCGCCTAACAGGCCATCAGGGGTGACATCGATGCCATGCAGGCCGGATGTCAGCGCGCGAATGCTGGTTTCATACCCCATGGCTTCCAGCGCACCCTGCAGACCCGTCATCGATGTGCCTTCCTCCAGATCAAAGGTGCCGAACCGGTTGATCGCATGGGGCAGGGTGATGGCCGCTTGCACATCCAGACCCCAATCGAGATGGGCGATAATTGCCGTGGCGACATAACCGATGATCCGGCTACCGCCCGGGGAGCCAATCACCAGTTCGACCTTGCCGTCCTTCAAGACGATTGTTGGCGCCATTGACGAACGCGGGCGTTTGCCCGGTTCCAACCGGTTGGCGATGGGGATGCCATCGGAATGGGTGCGGAAGGAAAAATCCGTCAGTTCGTTGTTCAGCAGAAAGCCGCCCGTCATCAAACGCGAGCCAAAGCCATTTTCAATCGTCGTGGTCATCGACAGGGCGTTGCCGTACTGGTCGACGATGGAGATGTGGCTGGTAGAGGGATACTCGATTGACACGTCATCCGCCCAAAACAGCGCATGGTCAAATTGGGGGTTGCCGGGTTGGATCGCCTCTGCGGAAAGCGCGTCAAATCCGTCGATGCGGTCGCCCTCGATCAGGCCCGCGCGTTCTTCCAGATAGGTCGGGTCAACCAATCCCGTGACGGGTACGGGGACATAGTCGCTGTCGGCCATGTATCGCCCGCGATCCGCAAAAGCGAGCCGCGAGGCATCCCCGATCAGGCGCCATGTGTCTGGGTTGTCAGGCCCTGCGGATAGATCAAAGTTATCTAAAACCCCTAGAATCTGGCCCACAGTCAGCGCGCCCGACGATGGCGGCCCCATACCGCATATGTCATGGGCGCGGTACGTCGCGCACACGGCGGGGCGTTCCTTGACCGCGTATATGGCGAGATCGGTTTCGCTCAGCACACCGGGATTGCCGTCGACGTTGTGAATAGTGTGGACGATGTTGCGTGCGATTTCGCCGGTATAGAATGCCTTGGCGCCGTTGGTGGCAAGGGCACGCAATGTTGCACCATAATCAGAGTTGATCAGGATCGCCCCCTCAGCAATCGGGGTACCACCCGGCAGGAAATAGTCACGGGTGGTTTGATGCCGACCGAGGCGATCCGCATCCCCGGCCACAAGGCTGGCCAGACGGGGCGAGACGGCGAAGCCATTTTGCGCCAGATCAATTGCCTCTGTGAACAGTCTCGCCCACTCTGATCGGCCCCACCGATCATGTGCGGCCTGCAACAGGGCAGGGGTTCCGGGGGTTCCGACAGACCGGCCACCGACAACAGCATCGAAAAACTTCATCGGCTCGCCATCCGCAGATTGAAAGAGCCTCGGCGTGGCGGCCAACGGCGCGGTTTCGCGCCCGTCAAGTGTTGTCAATTCGCCCCTTGCCCCATCATACCAAACCAAAAACGCCCCACCGCCCAGGCCAGAGGATTGCGGCTCGACCAATCCCAAGACCGCCTGCACAGCCACCATTGCATCAGCGGCTGTCCCGCCTTCGCCCAATACGCGGGCACCGGCCTCTACCGCCAGCGGGTTGGCTGCGGCGACCATCCAGTTGCTGGCCCGTGTTGGTTCCCCGGCCTCTTTGGCCTGAAGTGCGGCCAGTGCGTCACTGCTGACCACGATCCCACCGGTGGCGGCTGCGGCCTCTGGATCAATGGCGTCAGCGCTTTGCTGCGCAAGCGCCAAAACGGGTGTCAGAATGCAAATTGACAGGAGTTTTAAGAAATATTTGGACATAAGGGTTCTCCGATCTCTGCCAAAAGCTTCCCATATCTGCACGCGCCGTAAAACATCTTTATTTCAAAGCGTGTCGATGTGGTTGGGTAAATCAATCGCATCCCGCGATAAGGCAAGATTCCTTGGCGATTGCGGTTGACTCGGACGGCAAAGCCGCTAAAAGGCGGGCTTCAAGGATTCCACGGGCGGTTGCTGATCGCTTTGCGCTGCCCCGTTGACTGGAGATTAAAATGGCGAAGCCGACCACAATCAAGATCCGCCTGAACTCGTCTGCGGGCACCGGCCACTTTTATGTGACCAAGAAAAACGCACGGACCATGACTGAGAAGATGGTCGTACGCAAGTACGACCCGGTTGTGCGCAAGCATGTCGAATACAAAGAAGGCAAAATTAAATAAGCCTGATTTGATACCAGACAAGGGCCGCGCAGCATCGCTGACGCGGCCTTTTTCTTTCCCGTCAGCGCGGCCCGACCACCCAGGAGGATCCACGCAATGACGACAACACTGACCATACGTCCCACCACCCGATCTGATATCGCCGCGATCGATCTACTGCTGTCACGCAGCTATCCGATTCTGTTGAAACCGGATTACAAACCATCGGTCATGGTCACGGCGTTGCCCTTGATTTCAAAGGCAAATCCGCGCCTTTTGCAATCTGGTACCTACTATGCGGTTCAGGATGAAACCGGCCAGATCGTCGGTGCCGGCGGCTGGAGCCATCGCAACCCGATGGGTGGTCCGGGCCGGGAGGGGCTGGGCCATATCCGCCATGTGGTTACTGATTTCCGGTACACCAGACGGGGGATCGGAAACGCATTGGTCAACCATATTTTCGACACCGCAAAGGCCGCAGGGATCAGGCAGCTTGATTGTTTGAGCACCCTGACGGCAGAGCCTTTCTACGCCGCCCAGGGGTTTCAGCGGATCGGGGATGTGGAGCTTAGCCTTGCCCCCGGCATCCGCTTTCCGGCGGTGCAGATGGTACGGCCGTTGGGGTGAGTTCGGGGCGGTAAGAGCCGCCCTGAATGTTCAGATCTGGCTGTCTGTGCAACGTCGGTATTTTGTCGGTATTGCGACGGTGGGCGAATGGTTAACGCCAAACGCGGCATGATGAGTGCCCGGTTCCAGCTCAATCAGATTTTCCTGAGTACGCTCGCGCAGCGCAGAAAAGCAAAGTTGGCAAATTTAGTGCCACTAGCGACATTCATTGGTTGAGCTTTTCCCATGTGGCTCTATAGCCATAGCCAAACCCGGCCGGATAAAACTGACGTAAGGAATATGTAATGCGCATTGGCTTCATTGGACTGGGAACTATGGGCGGTGCCGCCGCGCTAAATTTGATCAAGGGCGGTCATGATCTTTTGGTCTGCGATCTGGATAAGGCGCGCGCCAAGGTGCATCTTGAGCGCGGAGCAACCTGGGCGCCAACCCCGCGTGATGCAGTCCAAGGTGCGGATATCGTTTTCACCATGGTTTTCGGGCCAAAGCAGATCGAACAGATTGTGCGTGGGCCAAACGGTCTTGCGTCTGTCATGGGCGCAGGTCAAGTCTGGGTCGATATGACAACCAATCAACCGGCGTTGGCGCGCGAATTGGCTGATGAGGTTATTCAGACCGGTGCTGATGCGATTGACGCGCCGGTATCGGGTGCGGTTGACGGTGCGCGCACAGGTAATATGCCGCAATTTGCCGGTGGTGGCGCGGATACGGTTGAACGTATTCGCCCGGTGATGGAGTTGATGGGCCCGCTTTATTACATGGGCAGCAATGGCAGCGGGCAAGTGACCAAACTGGCCAGCAACCAGCTATGGGCGATCCACGCGACAGCCATGGGCGAAGCGCTGGTCATGGCGGTGAAATCCGGGGTCGAGTTGTCGCGCGCATGGGACGCGCTGAAGATTGGCGCAAGCGAAAGCTGGTGTATGCACCACGACGCGCCTTCGGTTTTCGCCGGGCATTATGACCCTTCTTTTACGTTGGATCTGTGCCACAAAGATCTGGGTTTGATTGTCGAGGCCTGCGATGATGCAGGCACATTGGCACCTGCTACGCGACTGGTCTGTGACCAGTTTGAAAAAGCCAGAAAAACTTATGGCGGCGACAAAGGCGAACTTCATGTGGTTAAGCTTGAAGAGGATGCGGCAGGCGTTTCGCTGCGCCTAGAAGGAAATTGGGTGCCCCATTGGGAGAAATAAGAAGCTTCGGCATAGGTGGGCGCTGGTAAACATGCAGCTAAATATGCTGTGCTGGTGCAATAGAATGTGAAAAAAGGGCCGCCCATGGGCGGCCCTAGGTTGTGAGTGGTGGTCGATGGGTGTGGGATTAGTATTTTTCGCCAAGGCGTTGCCCGGCGCCATGGGCGTAGATCATCGAACGGACCTGCAGCATCGGATCCTCGGACGGTGCGAAACCTTCGCTTAGAACGGTCGGGTCGAAATTCAGGTCATCGCATTGGCCGTCGGCCTCGCTCATCGCAGAGCTTGCCGTGAAGCGGGCAGCGGCGATTTCGGTGTGTTCACCTGTCCACAGGATCGATGGATCGGCGACTGCGTCATCTGGGTTGGCGAGGGTGATCACCATATCCCAGGACACGCCACCACCTGCGATATTGGCCTGCATGTTTTCCAGAAAGAAATCCGGGTGGGTGTCGACAACGATCCCCTCTTCGCCCGAGGGACGGAAGGAAAAGCGCATGGCGGTTTGAGTTCCGTCTGCATCCACAAGGTAGAAGGAATTCACGCTGTTATAGGTGGTGCCTTCGTATGGGCGCAGGGTTTTGTCCAGGGCGCCGTGATAGGCCTTGTATGCCTTTAGCGCTGGGTGGGCAGCGGCGAAGGCCTTGGTCGCGTCAGAGCCGGCGGCCTTGGCGCGCAGGAGTTCAATGAATTCATCGCTGGTGGCGACGGGGAAGAAATGTTCGGTGTTCAACGCGATGACATGCAGGTCGTTGTCTGAGGTGGTGATTTCCATCGACAGGCCCAGCAGACCAAAGCTGTCATCTGCTGGATTGGCCTTGCCACCCTTGTGTGACACCCGCGCGATCACGCTGGATGTGCCTGTGAACAGCGGGCTGTTGGAATAGGCCTGAATGGCGGGGTCAACCGGGGTCAACGTACCCTCGACGCAGAACCCTTTGGTATGGTTGCGGCGTTTGCCTTCGGTCACGCCGAAAAGCTGTTCAAACGCGGCAAATCCGCCTTCGGTATCGAAGTCATCCCCGGCAATTGCAGGGGCTGTCACAAGTGAAAGACATGTGGCCATGAGAATCGTACGTATCATCGAGTGCTCCTTTCTACGCCGTATAGCTTGCTAATAATTAGCTAGCAAACTATTTGCAAGATAAACTTTTGATGGTAACAGAAATGCGCTTCTGTTCATGAAAGAAGGCCAAGCACCTGTGCCCGAGACATCGAAGTCCAAGGATCGACCCAATGTGCGGTTGGACAATCAGCTGTGTTTCGCACTTTATACCGCGTCCCACACGGTAGAGCAGTATTATCAGACTCTGCTGAAGGCGCAGGGCCTGACCTATTCGCAATATCTGGTTCTGATGGCGTTGGCCGAAGAGGACGGCGTGTCGATTTCCACCTTGGCCGGGCGGTTGGATGTGTCAAAGGCAACGATGACGCCGTTATTGCAGCGGCTGGAGGCAAAGGGCCTGTTGCTGCGTGAGATTCAGGAAGGAAACGAGCGGCAAAAGATCGTTTCACTGACCGAAACGGGCCGGGGCATCTGGACCAAGAGCTGCGGTGTGTCATCCGATGTCTTCGCGCGCCTGGGCCTGACACAGGCGGAGGCAGACACGATCATCCGCCTGTGTGGAAAGATTTCCCCGATGTGATGTGGTGGCCTTTGGGCACTGTACGCGATGTAATTATCTCCAATAAAACAGTTTGCGATAGGCCGTACAAAAAAGGGCCGCCCGGAGGCGGCCCGAGGGTGGGGATTGCGGCCGTTAGAGCAATCCCCGGGGGTTTTGGTGATCAGGCGCGGTTCATGCGGTTGTCAATCAGGTCGTCAACAACAGAAGGATCGGCGAGGGTAGACGTGTCGCCCAGCGCGCCGTAGTCATTTTCGGCGATCTTGCGCAGGATGCGGCGCATGATTTTGCCGGATCTGGTTTTTGGCAGGCCCGGAGCCCATTGGATCAGGTCGGGGCTGGCGATGGGGCCGATTTCCTTGCGGACCCAGTTTCTGAGTTCGGTCCGCAAGTCTTCGGTGGGCTCTTCGCCCGCCATCAGGGTGACATAGCAATAGATGCCCTGGCCCTTGATCGCGTGGGGGTAGCCGACGACGGCGGACTCAGCCACTTTCGGATGGGCAACCAATGCGCTTTCGACCTCTGCCGTGCCCATGCGGTGGCCCGAGACGTTGATTACATCATCGACGCGGCCGGTGATCCAGTAATCGCCACCCGCGTCGCGTTTGCAGCCGTCGCCGGTGAAGTAATAGCCTTTGTAGTCAGAGAAATAGGTTTTTTCGAACCGGTCATGATCGCCCCAGACGGTGCGCATCTGGCCGGGCCAGCTGTCGCGGATGCACAGGACGCCCTCGACATCGTTGCCCTCGATGATCGCGCCCGACGTGGGTTCCAGAACCAGAGGTTCGATACCAAAGAACGGTTTCATCGCAGAGCCGGGTTTCAGGGCATGGGCGCCGGGCAGGGGGGTCATCAGGTGGCCGCCGGTTTCGGTCTGCCACCATGTGTCGACGATCGGGACCGTGCCCTTGCCGACCACGTTGTGATACCATTCCCAGGCTTCGGGGTTGATCGGTTCGCCGACGGTGCCCAGCACCTTGAGGCTGGACAGATCGCAGCCCTCGACAAAGCTGTTGCCCTGACCCATCAGCGCGCGCAGGGCGGTGGGGGCGGTGTAGAACTGATTGACGTGGTGCTTTTCACAAACCTGCCAAAAACGCGATGCATCCGGGTAGGTTGGCACACCTTCAAACATCAGGGTGGTGGCGCCATTGGCCAGAGGACCATAGACGATATAGCTGTGGCCGGTGACCCAGCCCACGTCGGCCGTGCACCAGTAGATATCGCCATCATGGTAATCGAAGACCAGCTCGTGCGTCATGGAAGCATAGACCAGATAGCCGCCGGTGGTGTGCACCACGCCCTTGGGCGCGCCGGTGGAGCCTGACGTGTAGAGGATAAAAAGCGGGTCCTCGGCATTCATTGGCTCTGGCGGACAATCGGCAGAGGCATGGGCCATCAGCGTTCCGTAGACGTGATCGCGGCCCTCTTTCATTGGGACCTCGCCGCCGGTGCGCTCAACCACCAGAACCTGTGTGTCGCCACTGATCGCCAGCGCCTTGTCGACATTGACCTTGAGCGGCGTGTTGCGGCCACCGCGCGGGGCTTCGTCCGCCGTCACGATCAACTTGGCCTCACACCCCTGAACGCGGGCGGCCAGTGCCTCTGGCGAGAAGCCTGCGAAGACGATCGAATGAATCGCACCGATCCGGGCGCAGGCCAGCATGGCATAGGCGGCCTCTGGGATCATCGGCATGTAAAGGACGATCCGGTCGCCCTTGGTGATGCCTAAGGATTTGTAGACATTGGCGAGCTTGTTCACATGTTCGGAAAGCTCTGCATAGGTGATGTGTTTGGCCAGTTGCGGATCGTCGGCTTCCCAGATGATCGCGGTTTGATCGCCTCGGGTTTCCAAGTGACGGTCAACGCAGTTGGCGGCAATGTTCAGTTGGCCATCCTCGTACCACTTGATCGAAACATTGCCATATTCGTAGCTGACATTTTTGACAGTGGTATATGGCGTGATCCAGTCGACCCGCTTGCCCTGTTCGCCCCAAAACGCGTCCGGGTCGGCAATGGAGGCAGCATACATCTCTTCATACTTCGCGGCGTCCACATGGGCGTTGGCGGCAAAATCGGCAGAGGGCGGATAGATGGTATCAGTCATGTTCGGTATCATGTCCCTGTTAGTTTCCAGCAAACCCTAAGATTTGCTGGGCCGGTTGTCACATCGAAAATAAGTATCGGCCTATCAGTCTGGCTTGTCAGATCGCCAGATATTCAGCCCGGAGCTGTTCGTTCTCCAGGACCTCCTGGGCGGTTCCGTCAAAGGCAACAGAGCCGGTATCCAGAATGACCGCCCGATCCGCCAGTTCCAGCGCCCGGATCGCATTCTGTTCGACGATGATCGTGGTCATGCCCTGGGCTTTGATGATCTTCAGGGTCTTTTCGATCTCGTCCACGATCACCGGGGCGAGGCCCTCATAAGGTTCATCCAAGAGCAACAACTTGATGTCGCGGGCCAGCGCGCGGGCGATGGCCAGCATCTGCTGTTCACCGCCTGACAGCGTTACGCCCTCTTGTTTGCGACGCTCGCCCAGACGGGGGAAGAGGTCATAAAGACGATCGATCGACCAACCCTTGGGTTCGACAATTTGGGCCAGTTGCAGGTTTTCCTCGACCGTCAGGCCGGGGATAATGCGGCGATCCTCAGGCACCAGACCCACACCGGCCACCGCGGCCTCGTGGCTGCGCATGTCGTGCAGGCGCTGGTGATCGAGCCAGATTTCGCCATGGGTCAATTGCGGATCATCCATCCGGGCGATGGCGCGCAGGGTGGAGGTTTTACCGGCCCCGTTTCGGCCCAGTAGGGCAAGGATCTCGCCCTCGTGGATGTTAAAGCTGACGCCTTGGACGATGTAGCTTTCGCCATAATAGCCATGGATATCATAGGCGGAGAAATACGCCGGTGCGGTTTTGGCGTGATTGGCGTTTTTTTCGATGGTAACGGCCATATTCATTATCCTTCTCCCTTAATGCGCCTGACCCAGATAGGCCTCTTGGACCTTGGGATGGCCCTTGATGTTTTCCGGCGTGTCCTCGACCAGTGGCATGCCCTGCGCCAAAACGGTGATCCGTTCGGCCAGCGAGAACACCACATGCATATCATGTTCGATGATCGCCATGGTGATGTTGCGCTTGTCGTGGATTTCTTTCAACAGGTCGATCGTGTTGTTGGTGTCGGCCCGCGCCATGCCGGCAGTGGGTTCGTCCAGTAGCAACAACCGAGGTTCCTGCACCAGGCACATGGCCATTTCCAGACGGCGTTTGTCGCCGCGCGATAGCGATGCAGCATGGGCGTGCATCTTGTCCTGCATGTTCACATCGATCAGCATCTGTTCGGCGCGCTCTGCGATGTCTTGTTCATCCTCTACCGATTCAATGGCGTGCAGGCGGAAGGCGCCATCGCGTTTGGCAAAGCAGGGGATCATCACATTTTCAAAGACCGAGAGGTCGCCGAAAATTTCAGGTGTCTGGAACACCCGGCTGATGCCCATCTGGTTGATTTCGTGCGGTTTGCGCCCCAGAACGCTTTGCCCGTCAAACATCACAGTACCGGTATCGGGGATCAGCTTGCCCACCAGGCAGTTCAGAAAGGTGGACTTGCCCGCCCCGTTCGGCCCGATGATCGCATGGACCGAATTTTCCTGCACGGAGAGGTTCACATCCGCCAGCGCCTGAAGGCCGCCGAAGCGTTTGGAGACATCTTTGACTTCGAGAATTCCCATTGGTCAGCCCTCCTTATTCGGCGATGTGTGGATTGGGTTTCGGGGCGTGAGTCGGATCTTTGTCATCCTTCCCACGATTGCGGATGGCATCCTTGATGCGTTGTCCGGCCTCGACCAGACCACCTGGCAGGTAGATCACGACGATCATGAACAACAGGCCCAGTGTCAGGTGCCAGCCCTTTCCGGTGAAGAAGTGCAGAACCCAGACAATGGCGTTTTCCATGCCATCAGGCAGGAAGGCAAACCAGCTGTGCAGGACCTGTTCGTTGATCTTTGAGAAGATGTTCTCAAAATACTTGATGAAGCCTGCGCCCAGAACCGGACCAAGCAAAGTGCCCGCACCGCCAAGGATGGTCATCAGAACAACCTCGCCCGAGGCGGTCCATTGCATCCGTTCAGCGCCTGCCAGCGGATCAACAGCGGACAAGAGCCCCCCGGCCAGCCCGGCATACATGCCAGAGATAACGAAAGCCGCCAGCGTGTAAGGGCGTGTGTTCAGCCCGGTATAGCTCATGCGTTGTTGATTGGATTTCACCGCCCGCAGCATCAGCCCGAATGGGGAACGGAAGATGCGGATCGAAAGGTAGAAGCAGATCAGCAGGACGACCGCGCACATGTAATAGCCCACGTTGAACTGAAACTCCCATCCGCCGATCTGCATCTTTTCCGTGGCGCGCATGGACAGGCCAAAGAGATGTGGCAGGTCAGGCGCGCTGGCGGAATGGAAAATCTGTGGGTCATCAGCATAGACCTGCAGCCCGGTTTCACCGTTGGTCAGGTTGAATTTTGGGTTGGACAGGACCGAATAGGCCAGCGCAAACGACATCTGGGCAAAGGCCAGTGTGAGGATTGAAAAGTAGATCCCGGTTCGGCGCAGACATAGCACGCCGATCAAAAGCGCAAAGAGGCCAGAGATGATCACCGACAGGGCAATGCCGGGTAAGATGTTGTAGCCCAAGAGCTTGAACATCCAGACGCAGCTGTAGCTGCCGACACCCAGAAAGGCCGCGTGACCAAAGGACAGATACCCGGTCAGGCCAAAGAGGATGTTGAAGCCGATCGCAAAGATGCCAAAGATGGCGAATTTCTGCATCAGATCCGGATAGCCTGCATTAAATTGTGCCATGGCACTTTCGGCCGGGAACGGGTTCAGGATGAAGGGGGCAAAGATCGCGAGGAAGGCCACGATCAAGAGCATATTGGTGTCTTTTTTGTGCAGTCCGAACATGTCTTATTCCTCCATCACGCCTTTGCGTCCCATCAGCCCGCGTGGGCGTGTGAGCAAGATGATGATTGCGACGACGTAGATGATGACTTGGTTGATACCTGGGATCGTGGTGGTGGCCCATGTGGTGGAGGCAAAGCTTTCGAGGATCCCCAAAAGGAAGCCTGCCAATACGGCGCCGGGCAGTGATCCCATGCCGCCGACCACGACGACAACGAAGCTGAGCACCAGAAAATCCATACCCATATGGTAATTGGGTGGGTTGATCGGCCCGTACATCACACCGGCAAGCCCCGCGACCGCAGCCGCCACGCCGAACATGATGGTAAAGCGTTTGTCGATGTCGATGCCCAACAGCCCGACGGTTTCGCGATCGGCCATACCGGCACGGACGACCATGCCAAAGGTGGTGAATCTCAGGAAGGCAAAGACGCCGGATATAATCGCCAGCGAGAAGGCAAAATAGGTAACCCGCCAAATGGGGTACGGCAAGTCCATCCCGATCAAGGCACCTACGTTCACAACACCAGACATGATGTCAGGGGGCGGGGTCTGGATCGGGTTGGCGCCGAAATTGGCCTTGATGATTTCCTGCAGGACGATGGCAAGGCCAAAGGTTACCAAAATCTGATCCGCATGGGGGCGCTTGTAGAAATGTTTGATCAGCCCGCGTTCCATTATGAATCCGATCCCGACCATGATTGGAATTGCGATCAGAATCGCCAGGGGCACAGACCAGTCGATGATTGCAGAGCCGACCTCTGGTCCGAACCAATGTTCAATATAGGGGGTCTGAACCTTGAGCGGGTTGCCCAGAAAATCCACTTGGGTGTCGTCAACGATCTCGAAGCTGATGCTTAAGAAGCGTTGCAGGGTGACGGCGCAGAAAGCCCCGATCATGAACAGCGCACCATGGGCGAAATTGACCACCCCCAGCGTGCCGAAGATCAATGTCAGACCCAGTGCGATCAGCGCATAGGCTGATCCTTTGTCCAGGCCGTTCAGAACTTGTAGAAGAAAAGCGTCCATGGTTCCCACCATCTGGCGTTGTCAAACGGTGCACAGCACCGGTTGCTTGAATGGATGGTGGCCCGGGGCGGCGGTATTGCCGCCCAGAGCCAAGTATATCACACGGGGGGAGTTATGCCCCGGAGTTGCAGCTGCCCAAGGAGGCATCATCGCCGCCGAACATCGGATGGTTCGGTGCATAGGTGACCTGCTCAACCGGGGTGACCTCCACGATTTCCAACGTGTCATAGGCGTTGGTCGGGTTTTGCGCGCCGCGCACGACCAAAACGTCCTTGAAGCACTGGTGGTCGGCCCCGCGATAAAGCGTCTTTCCGTTGCCCAATCCGTCAAACTCGAAGTCTTCCAGAGCCTCACCAACACCACATGGGTTGAAGGTGCCAGCCCGTTCACAGGCATCCGCATAAAGCAGGGTTTGTGCATAGCAGGTCTGTGCAGAGTTCGACGGTGGCTTGCCGTATTTTTCACCAAAGCTCTTCACGAACGCTTTGGAGCCTTCGTTCTGAAGCTGCCAGTTATAGTTCATGGAACCGAACACGCCTTTGATGTTTTCACCGGCACCTGCGGCCATCAGTTCGGAATAAAGCGGCACGACGATCTTGAAGTCTTTGCCGTTCGCGACTTTGTCCAGCAGGCCGAACTGGATGGCGTTGGTCAGAGAGTTGACCATGTTTCCGCCATAGTGGTTCAGAACCAGAACATCGGCACCGGCATTTAGCACGGGCGCGATGTAGGACGAGAAGTCTGTAGAGGCCAGCGGGGTCAACACGTTGTTGACGGTTTCCCAACCGACCGCCTCTGTCGCGGCAGCGATTGATTCCTGCTGGCTCCAGCCCCAAGTATAGTCCGCTGTCAGGTGATAGGCGCGCCGATCTGCGCCCAGTTCCTTTTCCAGAATGGGTGCCAAAGCGGCCGCAGACATGTAGGCGTTGAAGAAATGGCGGAAGCCATTCGCCTTGCGATCCTTGCCCGTGGTGTCATTGGAATGCGTGAGGCCCGCCATAAAGGTGATACCGGCCTCCTGACACAGACCCTGAACCGCGATTGCAACGCCTGAGGACGAGCCGCCATTGATCATGATGGCGCCGTCTTTTTCGATCATGGATTTGGCCGAGGCGCGGGCCGCGTCTGATTTGGTTTGGGTGTCACCGGTCACAAACTCGACCTTCTTGCCCAGGATGCCATTGCCCTGCAGCGCCTTGGAGCTGAAGGTGTTCAGGCAGCCGCCGTCGCCTTCGCCGTTCAGATGTTCGACCGCCAGCTGCTGGGCCAGAAGTTCATCATTGCCCTCATCAGCATAAGGGCCGGTTTGAGGAACGTTGAAACCCAGAGTGACGGTGCCACCGGTGGGCTCATTTGTATATGCGGCTGCGGATGATGCCGTAAAGATCGTCGGCACTGCCAGCCCGGCGCCAGCCAGGGCCCCGGATTTCAGCACGCCGCGACGTGTTGTGAGTGATTTGGCCATGTAGTCCTCCCGAATTGTAATGCGATCGGGTCTCCTCACCGCGATCCGCATTTGCCAAGTGAGCGTATTATCCGGGATGAACTGAAAATTAGGCAACAAATGCTTTTAATGAAACAATAATTTTGTAAAGATATACACAAACATTGAAACAAATATGTAAAAATTTGTAAATTATGCCCTGATGTGCCTGAACTGAAAGGAAAAGCCATGGCCTATCTTGATGCGCTTGGGACGCGGATCAGGGATCGGCGTGTGGATTTGGGGGTCAAACAGGCGGATCTGGCCCGGGATGTGGGAATTTCGGCCTCCTACCTTAATCTGATTGAACATAACCGTCGGCGTATTGGTGGCAAGCTGCTGCATGATATTGCAGAGCGGCTGGAGGTCGATCCGGCCATCCTGTTAGAAGGGGCAGAGGCGGCGCTGATTTCCCGACTGCGTGTGGCTGCGACCGGCGGAGTTGACGTGGTGGGTGCAACTGGGCCAGAGGTTGACCGGCTGGCCGAATTTGCCGGTCGGTTTCCCGGATGGGCGGGGCTGCTGGATCGGTTGAACAGCCGGGTTAACGGATTGGAGGCGCAGGTGGAAAACCTGTCTGACCGGCTGGCCCATGATGTTAATCTGTCGGCCTCTTTGCACGAGGTTCTGACCACGGCGGCGGCGATCCGGTCGACCGCGGATATTCTGGCGGAGTCTGAGGACATTGATCAGAACTGGCGGCGACGGTTTCACAAGAACATACAGGATGAATCACACCGGCTGTCGGATGGATCACAGGCGCTGGTGTCTTATCTGGATCAGATCGGGGAACAACCCACCGACGGAACTTCGGCACAGGAAGAGCTGGAACGATGGTTAAGCGCGCGGAACTATCACGTGCCAGAGTTGGAAGAGGGGCGGCCGGTTGATCAGGTTCTGGCGAATGCAGATTGTTCATCCGAGCAGGCAAGCATCGTCTTTCGGGCGTATCTGAACACGTATCAGAAGGACGCCACGGTTTTGCCTTTGGCGCCGTTTCTGGCCGCGATTGGCACGCATGGGATTAATCCGATGGCGCTGGCCAGACAGTTTGACGCCGACCTGCCCATGGTCTTGCGACGCCTGGCAACCGTGCCGGATGAGGGCCAAAGATGGGAAATCGGACGTGTCGCCTGTGACGGGGCCGGGCATCTGACATTTCGCAAGCCGATCCCGGGGTTTTTATTGCCGGGGCATGGGGCCGCCTGCCCGCTGTGGCCGCTGTTTCGGGCGCTGATCCAACCCAATATGCCTGTTGAATTGACGGTAGAGCAGTTGGGCCATATGTCACGGCCTATACAGGCCTATGCGCTGGCAACCACCCGGCTGATCGGCCCGAACGGGCGTGAGATCGGGGTGGAGGCACAGATGATCATGGTGGCCAATGCTGCTCAGGCGCAATCCACCGGTGCGCCCGACGGTGATGTTGGGCAATCCTGCCTGACATGTCCACGCAAAGCCTGCGATGCACGGCGGGAGGTTTCGATTTTTCAGACTTGAACCGTGGGGGCCTGCGCTGATCCGTCACCACAAGCCTTTCATCTGAATTTTGACACGGCTTGAAAATGCGGGAATAGTTGCGGCGAGACTTGGCCGCACTGTCTGGGGGAGGGACAGATGGGGAAAACCGTTCTTCTGATCGAAGACGAACCCAACATTATCGAGGCGATCCGCTTTATCCTGTCGCGTGCAGGCTGGCGGGTGGAATCGCATCAACGTGGTGATACGGCGTTGGAGGCCGTTCAGCGCTATACCCCCGATGTAGTTGTGCTGGATGTGATGTTGCCCAACCGATCCGGTTTTGACATTTTGCGTGATATGCGCGCCGATCAGGATATGCGGGATATACCGGTTCTGATGCTGACCGCGCGCGGCCAAAGCCATGACCGGGAACTAGCCGAACGCTATGGCGTTAGCCGGTTCATGACCAAACCCTTTTCCAACACCGAAGTGTTGGATGCATTGAACGAGCTGGTAGCCACGTGAGTAGCGAACGTCGACAGCCGATGTTTCTGGAACGGCGGCGCTATCGCCTGCGGCGCCTGACGGACGCGGCCTATCTGCTGCCTATTATCGGTTTTATCCTGTGGGCCTTGCCTGCGGTGCGAAACCCCGACCTTGCCGGGTCGCGCAGCACTGCCGATGGAACCATTTACTTGTTTCTGGTCTGGGCCGGGCTGATCCTGTTGGCGTTGATCCTGTCTTTAGCGTTACGGCGCGCAGAGAAAAATCT
This sequence comes from Roseovarius sp. YIN77, assembly GCF_057219155.1. Taxonomy (NCBI): domain Bacteria; kingdom Pseudomonadati; phylum Pseudomonadota; class Alphaproteobacteria; order Rhodobacterales; family Roseobacteraceae; genus Roseovarius; species Roseovarius sp. YIN77. Next base: position 62,530 of record NZ_JBXVVI010000012.1, on the reverse strand, counting down.
GGACCGGGCAGATGACAATCGGGGCAAGGAGGAAGATCAGTGATCGGTCTGAACGGGCTGGTCGTTGCCTGCCTGTGTTATGTGGCATTGCTGTTTGCGATTGCGTTTTATGCCGACCGGCGTGCCGATCAGGGGCGGCTGGGATGGTTGCAATCGCCATTGATTTATACGCTGTCGCTGTCGATTTATTGTACGGCCTGGACGTTTTATGGCGCGGTGGGCTATGCCGCGCGGTCCGGGTTGGAATTTGCCACTATCTATCTGGGCCCGACACTGGTGATGGTTGGTTGGTGGTGGTTGTTGCGCCGCCTGGTGCAATTGGGCCGCAGCCAGCGCACCACATCGATCGCTGACCTGATATCGTCGCGTTATGGCAAATCCGCCATGTTGGCGGTTCTGGTGACCCTGTTGGCGGTGATCGGCACCACGCCCTATATCGCGCTGCAACTGCAATCCGTGACCTTGTCGGTGGCGGTCTTTTCCCCGGAAGAGGCGATTGATCTGAACGCCACTGCCTTGTGGGTGGCGGCGGGCCTGGCGGTGTTTACGGTGCTTTTTGGCACCCGAAACCTGGATGCGAATGAACGCCATTATGGTGTTGTCACGGCGATTGCGTTTGAAGCGGTGGTCAAATTGATCGCGCTTTTGGCGGTTGGGGCATTTGTGGTTTGGGGCATTGCTGACGGCACGGCCGATATTCTGCGCCGGATCGATGACTCGCCCATTTCGGAATGGGAGGTCAGAACCGGGCGTTGGTTTGGCCTGATTTTCCTGTCGGCGGCGGCCTTTGTCTGCCTACCGCGCATGTTTCAGGTCATGGTGGTCGAAAACACCGATGAGCGAAACCTGCGCACCGCGTCCTGGGCCTTTCCCTTTTATCTGTTTCTGATGAGCCTTTTCGTGCTGCCCATCGCAGTGGTTGGGCTGGATCTGCTGCCCGATGGGTCTAACCCGGATTTGTTCGTCCTGACCTTGCCGCTGGCGGCGGGGCAGGATCAATTGGCGCTGTTGAGCTTTCTTGGTGGGTTTTCATCGGCCACATCGATGGTGATCGTGGCAGCGATTGCATTGTCGACCATGGTATCGAACCACATCGTTTTGCCAATCTGGCTGATGTGGCGGCAACAGGGGGCCACCGTGTCGGGCGATGTGCGCAATGTGGTGTTGTTGTCGCGCCGCATCTCGATCGCGGCGATCCTGTTTCTGGGCTATCTTTATTTCCGCTTCTCCGGCGGGGGGGAGGCCTTGGCAGCGATCGGGTTGATCGCCTTTGTCGGGGTGTCGCAGGTACTGCCGGCGCTGTTGGGTGGGCTGTTTTGGCGACGGGCTACCCGGATCGGGGCGGCCTGCGGTTTGGTGGTCGGCGCGGTGATCTGGGCCTATAGCCTGTTTCTGCCTTCCTTTGGCAGTGCGTCCGTGATCCCCGACACGGTGATGGCCGGTGGGCCATGGGGCATTGGGTGGTTGCGGCCGCAAGCGCTCTTTGGGACAGAGGGGCTGGATCCGGTGGTTCATGCGACCTTCTGGAGCATCTTTCTGAACACGATGACCTTTGCCTGTGTGTCTTTGCTGACCATTCCCACCCCGCTGGAACGATTGCAGGGGGCCGAATTTGTCGGGCTGCCCGCCGTCAGCGGCAGCAACCGGGGCTGGGCGGGCGATGTTGCCGGGGTTGAAAATCTGCTGGCGATGTCGCAGCGCATCATTGGTGCGGATCAGGCACAGAGGCTCTTTCAATCCGGGGCGGCGGATCAGGGTAAAGATGGTTTTCTGCCCGATCCAACGCCCGCCTTTCTGGAAACATTGGAACGCGAACTGGCCGGATCGGTCGGTGCGTCAACGTCGCATGCGATGATTGCACAGGTTATGGGTGGGGCACGGGTCACCGTCGATGATCTGATTGCGATGGCCGATGAAACGGCGCAGATCATGGAATATTCCAGCCAATTGGAGGCTAAGTCGCATGAGCTGACCCGCACCGCCCGCCAATTGCGCGATGCCAATACCAAATTGACGGAACTGTCGGCGCAAAAGGACGCGTTTTTAAGCCAGATCAGCCATGAACTGCGCACGCCGATGACGTCGATCCGGTCATTTTCCGAAATATTGCGCGACATGTCGGATTTGGGGCCAGAGGAACAAACCCGCTATGCCGCGATCATCCATGATGAGGCCCGGCGTCTGACCCGTCTGTTGGACGATCTGCTGGATCTGAGTGTTCTGGAAAATGGCGGGGTCGATATGACGGTCGGCCCGATTATGATTTCCGACAGTCTGGACCGGGCGATCATGGCCTCTGGCATTGGGGAGGACGACATCGCGATTGACCGCATGGAAACCGGGCAGAGCCCGGCGGTTCTGGCCGATGCGGATCGTTTGGCGCAGGTCTTTTTGAACCTCGTGACCAATGCCCATAAATACTGCAACAATCCCGAACCGCACCTGGTCATCAGGCAATCGGTACGTCAGGCCCATGTGGATATTGATTTCATCGACAATGGGGATGGCATTCCCCCGCAGGCACAGGATCTGATCTTTGAAAAATTTTCGCGCTTGGGGGATGAGCACAAGGCAGGCGGGGCCGGGTTGGGCTTGGCGATCTGCCGCGAGATCATGGTGAACATGGGCGGCTCCATCCGGTATCTTCCGGGGCAGAGCGGGGCGGCCTTCCGCGTGAGCCTGCCGATTGCATGATGTGATAAACCGGCAGGGGTCCGGGTGTTTGGTGTTTAGGAAAACCATGTCATAGTGGGCGCGGGGGGCGACGACGGCGATGACAGAAATGGTTGTAAGTCAGTCAGATGGCGGGATTGTCACGCTGACTTTGAATATGCCACCGCTGAATTTTCTGACCCAACCCATACGTGCGGCATTGCTGGAGGCCTTTGATCAAGCCGCTGCAGATGTAGATACTCACGCGATCCTGTTGACCGGTCGCGGGGAAATGTTTGCCAGTGGGCTGGAACTGACACAATCCTATCAGCCAGAGGCGTCCCCGACATTGGCAGAACTTTGCAATAACATTGCGGAGTGTGACAAACCCGTCATTGCCGTGCTGCATGGGTCGGTATTGGGTGGGGCGCTGGAATTGGCGCTCGCCGCAGATGCGCGGGTGGCGGCAGTGGACACGGTCATGGGCTTTCCAGGCGTGTCGTTGGGGATTGTCCCGGGTGCCGGGGCGACACAGCGATTGCCGCGTTTGGCCGGGGCCCAAAACGCCGTGACCATGCTGACGACAGGTCGGCGTATCCGGACCGATGAGGCCCGTGCCATCGGCCTGATTGATCGCATATCCCACACGGGCCCCTGGGCAGAGGCGCGGGAGCTGGCCATTAATATCCTAGAGCACGGTCTGGACGCGGCATTGGGACGGGATCGGCGGCCCGGATTTGAACCCCCGGCGCAATATCTGTCAGAGGTTGGCGCGGCGCGAACGGCGGCGGCCAAACGGCGCCGCGAACTCGCCGGACGGGTTGTTGATTGCATTGAGGCCGCGATGTTGTTGCCGACTGAGGCCGGGCTGGAATTTGAGCGCTGGCAGCATGCCGAGAGCCTGATATCCCCGCAATCACGCGCCTTGCGCCACATCTGGCATGCGGAGCAGCGGTTGAAAGCCGAAATTCGCAAACAGGGGCTGAAACTGAACCGGGTCGGTGTGATCGGGGCGGGGGCCGATGGACTGTCACTGGTGCAGATGCTGATTACTGCAGGCCTGCACTGTGTTTGGTTCGACCCTGATTTTCAGGCCATGGCCGCAGCGAAGCTGCGCTTTGATGCCTGGCTTCAGCACATATCTACGGAACGCGGGCTGAGCACGGCGGAGGCGCAAGGTTGGGCGGATCGATTGGCGATGGCCCAGGATTGCGCCGAGTTTGCCGCTGTGGACTGCGTTGTTGATGCCCTGGCTGAACCCCTGGGCGGCCCGTCCGAGGTTATGGTTCATCTGGATGCGGTCTTGCCGTCCGGTATGTCGATTATCGTGTTGGGGGCTGGTGAGCATCCGATGGATTGGGTGGAGACCTCCCCCCGTGCTGCAGATCTGGTCGGGATGGGTCATTTGTCGAGCCCGTTTTCCGATCGGATGGCAGAGATACAGGTGTTCGCCCAAACCGGGGCCGCGCCAGTGGGTATCTGCGCCACACTGATCGATCGGCTTAACCGATTGCCGGTGCGAAATGGGCATGGGAATGCCTTGATCAGTCAGGCCTTGCTATCGGGGTTGATCGAGACTTGCAGCACGCTGATCGAGGCCGGTGCATCGCCCTACGACATTGACACAAGCATGCGAAACTGGGGCTTTGCGGCGGGGCCATTTTGGCTGATCGATCAACTGGGTATCGATCTGATCTTGCGGCATATCTATAGCGACGCCTCGACAAGCAGAACGCGCGCATTGGGGGCGTTTCTGCGCGCCCTGAATGAGCGCGGCCGGTTGGGACGATCGGTTGGCAAGGGATTTTATCGCTATATGTCAGAGGCTGATCCGGGCAATGGAGATCCCGAAGTTCTGGACCTGATCGACAGCTTGCGCGTTCCGCCGGGCGACAGCGCCGTCGGCGATCACAGACCCCCGACCGAAGCAGTGTTGGTGGATGGTTTGATCAACACCGGCGCCAAACTGTTGGAACACCGTATCGCCGGCATTCCGTCAGATATTGATCTGGTCATGGTCCACAAATTCGGATTTCCGCGGTGGCGCGGTGGGCCGATGTTTCTGGCCGACCAAGAGGATCTGTTGATGGTGCGCGCCCGGTTGTTGCATCAGTTCGACGCAACGGGTGACGCGTTTTGGCGACCATCGGGTCTGTTTGATGAATTAATCAAAAATGGTCGCGGGTTTTCGGCCCTAAATCCGGCCCCGCCGGACAGGATCGGCTGATCAGGTCAGAAATATGCCCAACACGACCAGCATCAGCCCGATGGCCGAAACAAACAGCGCCCCCATGTTCAGAAACACCACGCGCTGAAGGCGGGCCTGCATATCTGGGCCTTCCAGCCCATCCTTGCGGGCGCGGGCCGCGATCATCACGCACCAGATCAGCCCGGCGATTCCCACCAGTGACAGCACGGCCCCAACCCAGATCAGAATTTCCATCGCCTAACCCCTTTATTCGTGCCGACGTGGCTACCGGATTGCGTGCCCGACAGCAAGCGGGTTGCAGCGCCGGGACGGGCAGGCTAGCTAGGGCACAATCAACAGATTGAGGCCCGTCATGACCGAATTATCCCCCGACAGCAGCTACCGTGTGACAGCAGATGAACTGCGCCAGTTCATCGAACGTTTTGAACGGCTGGAGGCCGAGAAAAAAGACATCGCAGAGCAGCAAAAAGAGGTGATGGCAGAGGCCAAGGGTCGCGGTTATGACACCAAGGTCATGCGCAAGGTGATCGCCCTGCGCAAGCGTGATGCCGAGGACCTGGCGGAGGAAGAGGCCGTGCTGGATATGTATAAACAGGCGCTGGGCATGTCGTGATACGGGATATTGCGCCCGGTGCAGGTGTTCCCAGCCGGCCATTAGCCGACAGTGCCTTATGTGATCAATAAACTGGCCCTGTGCCTGATGGTTGGCTTGACACAAGTCTAGCGAAACGCTGGCCCGTGCGCCCAAACGGTCAGCGAATTTCGTTCACCATGCAACACCGGGGTGACGCGATGGAGCAGGAAGCTGGGGAAAATAGAGGCGCTTCCCTGATAGCGGCTGGCAGCAACCGTATGCGTGCCGGGCAGAATTTCCAGATCACCGCCATCATAATCGCCGGAATTGTTGAGCTGAATCACCATGGTCAACTTGCGTTTGCTGGCAGAGAGCCCGTCCCCGATATCCGCGTGCCAGGCGAAATGACCGTTATCGGCAGCGTTGTATCGTGCGACTTGCGGGCTTTCTGCGAATTCGCGCAGGTCAAAATCAAAGCGCTCTCTGTTAGAGATGCGAACCAGATCGATGAGCCGGTCCATCACCCATCCCATCCCTTCGACATCGTCCAGCCAAACCAATTCAGCCCGTCGCAGATTATAGTCGCGGTTATGCCCCACCAAAAGCGCCTCATTTGCTGGGTAAGCTTTTGTTGCGTTTACAATTTTTTCACATTCTTCGCCGGAAAATGCATCAGAAATTGAATGCACTGTCATCATGGTCGACATCCATTTCACAAACCGATTTCAGTTTACTTGAGTGGTCAAATGAATCTGCGCTGATTTCGACCTGACGGTTCGAAAACGACCTGAAAATCAGCTGCTGCATTTGCCGAAGAAAAGATGCCGGGCGCAGAGTTGAAAGAGCCTTTCAGATTACGCATTAACCAAGCGGCGGCACCGTGTTACCAAACCATTATGAGCAGCTTTGTGCAACGTCTTATATCTGGTGAACGTGACGCCGTTTTATTGGCCGCAACAGCCTATTTCGCCTTGGTCGGGGTGTTTGCGGTGATCAACATGACCCGGATGAGCCGATGGCCAAGTGTCATTGGAGAATTGCATGACGAAAAGATCGGGCGCACTGGCATCGGGGCCTTTTCCCCAGATGAACGCGAATATGAGGCAGTGGTGAATTACAGCTATCATGTTGACGGGGTGAGATATGAAAATGACCGGCTGAACCCCTGGCTGGTCAGTGCCACCCATAATCTGCGCGCGCTTTTAAAGTTGCAGTTTCGCGGAATTGACCGGCAGGGCGGATCAAAGGTCACTGTGTTTTACAATCCGCGAAAGCCGCAGAAATCCTATCTGGATGTGCCGGGTTGGCCCTCGATCGTTGTGGTGGCGGGATTGTGCTTTGGATCTGCGGTGCTGATCTTCGCCGCAATATGACATGGCGCCATAGCCCCAAAGACACCGCGCATTCGATCCTTCATCCCTACGGGGCGATCAGTTCGACCCCTTCCATCTGTTCGATGGCATCCACATCTTCGTAATAGGTGTCAGTGGCGTTCTGGACATCGATCTGGGACCAGCCGGGCAGATCGACCTCTTCATCGATTTGATCGGGGCGGGCGAATTTATCCAGATGCTCCTCGATCAATTGATGCCGCGTTTCAGGTGTGTGAAACGGCCGTGCGGCCAGACGCGTGGTAAACCGGGCATAGCCTTCTTCGGTCAGCAGCGGTTCAAGGGGGTCATAGCTGCCGATCAGATCTTCTGCATCCGGCGGCAGGTCAGCCAGGGACCGCAAGACATCGCCCCAGATCAATGGGGTATCTTCGTTGCACCAGATGACAATGCGCGCGTCTGGTACCGCCTCTTTGAGTTGCCGCACAACATCGGACCACATGACCCGCCCCGGATCGATCTGAGAGAGCATGTCAGGCAGGCTCGGCGTGTTTTCCCGCCGTGCCAGTGCAGGCAGGAAGGTCACCGGATTGCGAATCGCCATGTGAAATTCGATCTCGGCCCCATCAAACAACATGGCCAGCCGTTCGGCCTGTCGTTCCAGGCGGCCATAAAGCTGCCCGTCCCGGACCACCTGTTTCGGCCCGGCGCTGAAGCCTTCAAAGGAAAGGATCAGGCGGGAGACATCGGTTTCCTCGACAATCTCTTCCAGCAGCTCTGCCGGCGAAAGCGAACCGCGCCCGGTCAGGGATAGGGAGGAGAGCGTTTGAGAAATCAGTTTGCGATAACGGCTGGGCCCCGGAACGGATATGCCCGACCGATGCAGACGGTCGACATTTTTCAACAGACACCGCAACAGCCTGTCTTCGTCCGTCACATGTGCACCGATATGATATGCGACCTGCATATTGCCCGCTTCGTCCAGAGATTCCCGATGATTAGTATAGGGGCATTTCTGGACAGTGAAGACAGTTTCGGATAACCCGCGCAAATGACCATCGCCCGACAGACAAAAGGATCAGAATCCCACCATTCCGCCCTGCGCCGCAGGTTGAGCGTGGATCGGTGGTCTTTGGGGGCGATTGTGATTGCCTTTTTGGTGATCTGCCCGGTGATCTCTGTTATCTGGATTGCCTTTCACCCGACAGAAAATATCTGGCCGCATTTGTTGGCCACCACGTTGCCGCGCTATCTGACCAACACCATCAGCCTGATGGTTGCTGTGGCAGTTCTGTCGGCATCAATGGGGACCGGGGCAGCATGGCTCTTGACCATGTACCGGTTTCCCGGGGCGCGCTGGCTGGCTTGGGCCCTGCTGTTGCCCTTGGCCATCCCGGCCTATGTTGGTGCCTATGCGCTGGTGGATTTTCTGGAATATGCCGGACCCTTGCAAACCGCACTGCGCGACATGTTCGGCTGGGAAACATCGCGCGATTACTGGTTCCCGAAAATCCGGTCAAACGGGGGGGCAATTGTTGTTCTGTCGGCGGCGCTTTACCCTTATGTCTATTTGCTGGCCCGGGCGGCGTTTCGCGAAAATTCCGCCACCGGGTATGAGGTTGCTCAAGCATTGGGCGCGGGCCCCTTTGCCCGGTTTTTCAAAGTGGGCCTACCCTTGGCCCGCCCCGCCATCGCAGCAGGCACAGCAGTTGTGATGATGGAGACATTGGCCGATTTCGGCACTGTCGAGTTCTTTGCCGTCCAAACCCTGACCACCGGGATTTTCACAACCTGGCTGGAGGCCGGAAATGCCGGTGGCGCCGCCCAAATCGCCGGGATCATCCTGATGCTGGTGCTGCTGTTGGTTGGGTTTGAAAAGACCAGCCGACGCAAACACCGATATTTTAACACCTCCCGCCAAAGCCGCCCGTCGCGCCCGGCCTTATTGGCAGGGTGGACGGGGTGGCTGGCCTGCGCGGCATGCCTTGTTCCCTTTGTCGTCGGTTTCGTTCTGCCCGTCGGGGTGATCGGATCGCATGCTTTGGCCGAGGCCGACCTATGGCTGTCTGCGGGTCTTTTAAGCGCGCTGTTCAACACGATCTGGGTGGGTGGTGCGGCTGCGGTGATCACCGTGGCGGCGGCCCTGTTCATGGTCTACGGTGTCCGACTGACCGGGCGCGCGCTGCCCGCCATGCTGTTGCCGGTGACCACCATCGGCTATGCCGCGCCGGGGGCGGTGTTGGCGGTGGGCATCCTGTTGCCGCTGGCCTATCTGGATCACAGCCTGGCAGATGGTATTCTGGCGCTGACCGGATATGATCCGGGGCTCTTGCTGACCGGCACATCCGTGGTTCTGATCTACGCCTTTGCCGTCCGGTTTTTCGCCATTGCGCAAGGTGCAGCAGATGCAGCGTTGGGTCGCGTATCCCCCAGCCTGCCGATGGCGGCGCGCTCCTTGGGGCGCAGCTCGGGCGGCGTTTTGCGCGAGGTTTACTTCCCCCTGATCAGGGGCAGCGCGGCAACAGCGTTGCTGCTGGTTTTCGTGGATTGCACTAAAGAATTGCCCGCGACATTGCTGCTGAGACCCTTTAATTTCAACACGTTATCCACGCGTGTCTATGAGCAAGCCTCGCTGGAAAACATCCAAGACGCCTCTCCCGCCGCGTTGATGATTATCCTGGTGGGGCTGGTGGCCGTTCTGATCATGGCCCGATCCAGCAAACACCTGTGAATTTTTCTCTCCGACCTCTTGCGTTGGACGAATGAACCCAGTAAATCCCGCCCCAGTGCCCCTATAGCTCAGCTGGTAGAGCAACTGATTTGTAATTATACGGTCGAATCCAGATACCGTATTGAGGTCAGTGAGTTAGGGTGCTACTTGGCAAATTAGTAGGGCATTAGTAGGGTGCTCTGCAAAATTAGGCCCCTATAGCTCAGCTGGTAGAGCAACTGATTTGTAATCAGTAGGTCCGCGGTTCGAGTCCGTGTGGGGGCACCATTTATCATAATAAAACAAAACACTTAAGAGATAATTTTCGTCGGTTCAGTATATATGCTGGAGTTATAAACTGTTATAAACTCCTGTGAGTCCCAAAACCGACGCTTAAGAATACGTATTCTTGTAGATAAACGATAGTTTTCCTGTGGTGACGTCAATATGAAGCTTGGATTGGAAAGACCACCTAAGTCGATAATAAGTTCTCTCCAAGGAATTACTTACTGGATTGGGCATCGCCGAGCCCTTTATAGTGGTTATCCACTTGGTGAATCGGCTCTCGTCGCCGAAATATGCAACTTGATTTTCTCGCACCTTTCTTCGGATCAAACTTTGAAATGCGAAGTTCAGCATAAAGATCTAATAGGCGGTATAGCTGTAGATTCAGTTGTATCTCCAAAAACAAGAGCAGATCTTGTCGTCTACAACAAATCTCAGAATTCCATCGAGTTTGTTGTCGAAGTGAAGCGCAATTCATCGGGTGATATCAAGATCGATAACGATTTGCGCCGACTTGCAGAGATCAAAAAGCGATTACCTGATGTCAAAGCTTACCTTGTGGTGGTTTCCGAATCTGCTCGCCCAAAGCGTTTTGTGAGTGCAAAAGGTAATGCAATTAGAACGAACTATATTATTCCGGAGACTGAACAACTTTATAGCGTTCGTACGGTGAAAAAGGCGGCTCATTCGTTTAGCAAAAATGAACTAGCGCAGTATGCCTGCTTGATAGAAGTTACGGAGCCCCAAAAGAGGCATGTTATTGAGAGACACTCGATTTGGGTCAAACAAGGTTAGTTGGCAATTACGGTTTTTATCAGTTTTAAAGAACCGCTCCAATCATCCCCATAAAGAACTGTGGGAATGATCTGGCGAGTTAGGCCCTGACTTCTACCGTATTTCAAGATGACTTCCATTATCGCTCGGAATAGAAAGTGAGTATGACGGTTGATCAAAAGATTCTTGAATTGTGTGAAAAGGTTACGGCCAAGCGACCACGTACCGTAATCGACCACATCCTTAAGCATGGGCAGATTACGACTGAAGAGTTACAGAACGTCTATGGTTATGATCACCCGCCACGTGCGGCACGCGATGTTCGTGAGCAAGGCATTCCGCTTGATACGATACGCGTGACAAGCGAGCGGACTGGTCGTCAGATCGGCGCTTATATTTTCGGTGATCCCTCAAAGATAAAGAGGGGCCGCATCGGCGGACGTAAAGCATTCTCGAAGTCGTTCAAAGACAAGTTGCTTGCCTACTACGACTCGCGTGAAGCGTTCACAAACGAAAAGCTGGATGGGCGATATCTCCAGATCGACCATCGTGTTCCTTATGAAGTTGCGGGTGACGAGGCACACGACGAAACCAATCCGGACTCCTACATGCTTTTAGATGCCTCCAGCCAGCGCGCAAAATCATGGTCTTGTGAGGCCTGTGTAAATTGGCAGGAAAAACAGAGAGAAACCATTTGCGCTTCTTGCATGTGGGCGTTCCCTGAGGACTACACCCACATCGCAATGAAGGAGGTTCGCCGCGTCGACGTTCGGTGGCAAGACGACGAAACTGCCATCTACGATGAGCTAAAAGCGGAGGCGGACGCTCGCGGAACGACGGTCTCTGCTATGCTCAAATCGCTAGCGGCATCTGCTGTGGGGCGCGGATAACTTCTTCAACGGGTTCTGCAAGGCCTTGCGACACGTAAAGGCTTTCGATGGTTTCCGCTTTGCGCCCCGAAAGCGTTGCTTGGGAAGATGTTCCAGCGTGCAGCAACAGGCGCGTCATTTCCAAATGATCTGGCAGTGGCGGGCCGTATTCTTTTTCGCCCGTCATTCCGTCGTAGGACAGTGCGAATGGAATACTGCGTGAATTCAAACGCGCGAGGCCTTCGATCAATGGTTCCTGCGTCATCTGTAAGTGGTAGCGCTTGTCGCGCCCTATTGATGTGCCAAGATACGGCGGGTCCATGTAGACAAAATCCTTGGATGTTGCGTCTGCAGTTGTCTCAAGCCAGTCACCGACGCGGAATTCAGTCTTGCCCTTCAAAAGGGCGGACACACCCAAAATTGCTGCCCTCATTTTTTCGGGTCTCATCCCAAGGCGTCGCTTGTCCGCAGATTGTGTAAACCGGCCATCTCGATTGAACCTAACTGCATTCTTTACGCAGCGGCAAATTAGATAAAGGAGGTCAACGTGATTGTGGTATTCGTTGTAACGGTCGCGAACACCGTTAAAGTAGCTGTAGTCGCCCTCTTTTTGACCTTCCCAAATCGCTTGGTACTCGGAAGCAGTCTCGTCCGGAAGTTCAACGATGGATTGGTGAAGGCGTACGATTGGTTCGAGGCTGTCGCCGACGATAAATCTGTCTGCCAAACGATTGTGAGCAGCGTAAATGGTCATGGCGGCTGAGCCACAGAAAGGCTCATAAAAGGTGTTAGTATTTGGAACGTAGCGTCCAATCACTGGCGCAAGTTTCCGCTTGCTTCCTTGGTAAGGGATTGGGTGAGGCAGTCGCATAATATAGGTCCTTTTAAGAACTGTAGCGCGCGCAAGTGATCGCCGTAAAGCACAACATTCAGTGTGTCATTAACTTTATTAATCTATTTCTAGTGTCCACCGACTTACTGCTCCCACAATGTAAAAGGGACCACACATTAACCCGAGTCCAGGTCGATCTTTCGTTCCCAAAGCAGCGAAAGAACGGTTTTCGCCCGCTTCGTTAGCTGCGTAACATCGGTTATTCGATAGTCTTGGATTATCTTTGATTGCCTTTGAAGCAGACGTGAACTCACTTTCGTTCTTGACAACTTGAGCGTAACTCGAACTTGAGAGAGGAGTTTGAGGAATGCCTGAGTTACGCTTTACCAAGACCGCCATTGAAAACATCCCGCATCCCACAAAGGGGCAAATTCTATATCGCGACACCGTGCAGCGAGGGTTTGGCTTGCGTGTAGGCGCAAGGTCCAAGGTGTACTTCGCGGAAGGGCAATTGGAGCGGCGCACAAAGCGCATCACCATTGGGCGGGCGGACCTATTTGCGCCCGAGTTGGCGCGCAAGAAGGCAGTTACACTTCTATCAGAGATGGCACAGGGTATTGATGGCTCTGCAAAGCAAGTATCTCCAACGTTGGAGATGGCATTCACCAGGTATCTGGACGACAAGCGCGGCCTTGCCAAAAGTACACGCACTCAATACAGGCGAACCATTGATGTCTACCTATGTGACTGGCAGAAGAAACCCCTCGATTGCATATCTAAGACTGACATCCTGAAACGGCATCAACGTATCTCAGAAGAGAACGGAGAAGTTACCGCAAATCTGACCTTTCGGGTGTTGCGTACGGTGTATAACTACACCGCCGCGACCGATGATCAGCTTCCGCCCAATCCGGTTCTAATTCTATCGCAGGCGCGCGCATGGAACACTGAACGCCGCCGTCAGGGGGTGGTGACTAGGGCCGACCTTCCAGTGCTATGGAGGACGCTCGACGCCGATACGGGTGATGCGCATGACATTGTTAAGCTCGCTCTATTCACTGGTATGCGTCGATCTGAGATTCTTACCCTGCGATGGGCAAATCTCGACTTCACCGATGGCTCAATTCATTTGCCAATAACCAAGAACGGTGATCCGCTGCATCTTCCTATGAGTGGCTTCGTCTTAGACCTTCTTGGCGCTCGTCGTGAAGTTGCAGGGCAGACAGAGTGGGTTTTCCCCGGCGTGGGAAAAACGGGTCACTTAACTGAAACCAAATCGATGATCCATCGAGTCACAGCAGCTTCCGGCGTAAAATTTACGATGCACGACCTCCGGAGGACCTTTGTAACCATCGCCGAAAGCCTCGATATCCCTCACTATGCGTTGAAGAAATTGCTCAACCACAGGAGCACTGGTGATGTGACCGGCGGCTATATTGTGATAGATGTGGAGCGGCTGCGTGAGCCAATGCAGCGCATTGAGCAGAAGATTTTGGAGTTGGTCTATGCCTAAGAAATTTTGGACAAATAATCCTGACAAAAAGACGAAAGAGTTACTTGAGAGCTTTGCAGGAGATGGGACAGGATTGGGGTACTCCACGGACCCTAAGGATACAATTTACCCCGGGAAGGATGGAGGGCAAGACCCCGAAGAGTGGATTTACGATATGTTGGGGTACATCCATATACTTGAGAAAATCGTCGAAACGATAATTAAGGCTTATCCCAATCGCGCACTCAACGATGAAACTCGAATTGACAATGCACTGCACTGGCTGACCGGCTTTCCTCTTAACCGCGGATTATCACTGTCATTAAAACGACGTCGGCAACTTCGAGATTTGGCGGCCCTCTTTTGGGTGGAGTTTTCAAACAACCCCAATAAGAACCCAAATCTAGCAGCACTTTTGAGAAAAGTAGTCTTAGAAGATGAAGAATTGGATCATCTATCAGAGTCGCAAAAAAAGACTGAACAAGAAGAGCTGAGGAAGTCGTTCAAAATTCACAAGGATGCGGTGCTAAAATATGAAACCGGCCAACATGATGAAGTGCAGATGTCTCGTAAAAGTCGAGAGGATAGAATTATTGAGTTACTTAAGGAATTGATTTCATGCGACAAAAGAATAAATAGTGGTTAATACCCCTTATTAACCCAATCCACTGAGTGCTCCCGAAAAGGTAAAAGCATCAGTGGCGAACCGGTTCAGCCTTCGACTCAAACAAAGGAGGCTGGAATGAACATCCAGAACAAACTTGCGCTCATGCATGAGCGTGATGCAGCTGAAATCTTAGGCGTATCTATCGCTTGGATGCAAAAGCAACGCTATTTGGGGATTGGCCCAAAATTCGTAAAAGTTGGCGGCCCTGCTGGCCGGGCTGTGCGGTACCGGTATGATGATCTGGTCGCGTATATCAACGCCAATATCGTTGAGACTGGGGGTGGGAAATGACTTCGTATTCCACATCACCGGCTCACGTGGTTGTTCGATCATTCGTTAATCTGGGCCGTAAAGACGTCCATGCTGCGATGAATAAACAGGGTGGCTACCGTCCCTGCAAAGGGGCCGTTTCTGACGAGGACATTGCTGATCACTTATCCTCGAAAAAACCAATCGGAACATATGTTGTCTCAGGGGATACGGCCCGCTTTGCGGTACTCGATATAGACGACCATGACGGCAACCTGACATGGGATCAAGCCGTCGAGTTGACCCTTCCCATATGTCGTAAGTTGGATGCGCTAAAGCTCAACTGGGTTGCCTTTCGGTCCGGGGGCGGATGTGGAATTCATATCTGGATTCCCTTCGCCACAGATCAGAAAGCGTCACACCTGAGGCGGATGCTGACACAGGGGTTAGAAGAGATAGACTTCAAACTTGGAAATGGTGGAATTGAGAATGGAGAAGTCGAGCTTTTCCCTAAGCAGGATCAGGTGGAAGACGGAAAATATGGAAACCTGATTGCATTGCCGCTGTCCCGTAAATCGGTATTGCTAAGTCGCAACCTGTCGCTTGTTACCGAAGAAGAATTGGTAAAATTCGAACTGGCTAATGTTCTCAACAGTGGCATTTCGGCCGATATTGAGTCTCCTCGAAGCAGGAGAAATCATGAGACTTCGGATGCTGTGTCAATTCCCCCCAACTCACTACCCAACGCGGTATTGCCGGGTGATGAGGAAGAGGTGGCGAGTGCCCTAAAACACGTCGACGCTGACGGATATGACACATGGGTCCTGATCGGTTTGGCGCTTAAAAACTGCTTCGGCAAAGATGGGTTTAGCATCTGGGATGAATGGTCAAAGACTTCCGCAAAGTATCCAGACAACGACGAAACAACCGTCAAATGGCGCGGGTTTCAGCCTGATGGTCGCGTCGGTATTGGTACTATCTTTCACCTCGCACAAGAGGGAGGATGGAACGGTCCCGCAAACATGCGTATCCGGGAGATGAATGCGCTTTACGGGATTCTGACCCATAAAAGCGACATTTTCATAATCGAGAAGCAGCCAGACCCGGATTTGGTCGAAGAGGGACTGAACTATCTTTCGGTGGCGGCGCTAAAGCAGCGCCACGCATCAGAGTGGATCGAACATAGTAGGCCCGGTGGGGAATTGGATAGAAGGCTGGTCGTGCCGTATTGGCTCAATCACGCTCTTGCAGATCAGTACCAAGGTTTAATTTTTGACCCGAGCCGCCCTCCGGGACGAGTGGGTAGAATGTGGAACCTGTGGCTTGGATTCCCTCGGCATCCTGCACCGGGCAGCTGGCGACTCCTTCAGCAGCATATTCTTGAAAATGTATGCTGCGGCGATGCCAAGCTAAATGACTGGCTGCTGAATTGGATGGCGCTGGGCCTGCAAAAACCCTCGGCCGTGATAGGGACAGCGCCTGTGCTTGTTGGGAGCCCCGGAACGGGGAAAGGTTTCTTGGTCAACGCTTACGGAGAACTGTGGCGCCCTCACTATGTAACGGTGACCCATCAGGAGCAGGTGACCGGGAGATTCAGCAGTCACCTATTTGCCAAAAGGCTGCTGTTTATTGATGAGGGCACGTTTGGCGGCAATCGAAAAGATGCGGGCGTTTTGAAAACACGGGTGACTGAGCCACGCATACTATTGGAGGCTAAGGGGAAAGACCCGATCTACGTAAAAAACCGTCTTCTGATAATGGTTGCTTCCAATGAATTGTCGGTAGTTCCGGCCGATATTTCAGATAGGCGCTGGCAGATTTTTGAGTTGTGTGATGCCAAGCGTCAGGATCATGGCTTCTTTGCCTCGGTCCAGAAAGAGTTGGATGCCGGAGGGTACGAGGCAATGATGCGCGACCTGCTGAACCGGGATATCAGCAAAGGACCTGACCCGCGTGTGACTATCAAAAATGAAGGTCTGTTTGAGCAAGTGATGCGCGCTGGACGCCCTGAAATTCGGTACCTCTATCACTTGCTGGATAACGGCGGCTTGCCGCAAGAAGAGGAAGAATGGAACGGGGTCGGTATCACCACAATTCGAGCGCTACGCGAAGACTTCATCCGACTTGAAGTGAATGCCAACCGTGTGAGTGAATCCAGCCTGAGCCGCTATCTGAGAGATGTTATTCCAGGCATCACATCCCGGCCTAACGGCAAGTATCTGGTCCGCTGGATCGGCGAAGGGCGGGCCAAAACTGCGCGCTCCACTGAGCTGACGTTTCCGGCACTAAGTGCTTGCCGAAAAGACTTCGAAAGGCACATGGGGCAGGGCATACCTTGGAGCAACAAACTTGAGAGTTGGGGGTCAGGGGATGCAGGTGAATGGCAATCCGATGATTTAATCAGAAGGCTGAACGATCCAGATTCTCCAATTTAGGAAATATAAGTAAGTTAGGGGGGCGCTGGGCGCCCCTTTACCCTTACGTTACTGTCGAAATATAATTTGCCTATATTAGCTATACTTCATATATGCTTTTCGATTCAAAGATTTGAGATTGATTTGACCGAGATTCACCTAGCTTGTTTTCTCGATGAGCCAGCCACCCAGACCCGCCTCAACTGCCATAGATGCCAGTTTGCATCGGTCCAGCAGGGTGACATCCTCTGAAGTGTTTTTGATGTCTGTAGCGCTGGTATGAAAGGCATAGAACATTCGGTTTTCATCGCGGGTTGCAAAGCGGCGGAGGTAATCGTCGAATTGCGCTTGATCAGTCGAGGACTTGACCTGCACAAAGGCCCGCTCCCCGGTCACCGGTTGGTTCAGTTCAACATCAATCGTTTCCTGAGTCCCCCCTGTGGCGCTGATCCGTCGCCATCCGCTGTTCGCAAACAGCAGTTCAACAAAGGTCTCAAAGTCCCGCCACGTGAGCAAACCAATGACGCCTTCAAGGGCTTGTGCGTAGTTGCCGTTTGCCCGCTTAGCCACCTCGACCTGTGGTAGTGACGCATCATTTAAGCGCGCGATCAGATATTCCTGCGCCTCAACATCGCAGATCGTCCCGCGATACGCACCGGTCTTCGTCAGGTGGCCGGAGAGGTAGGTGATAGATAGCGGCGCACCCTTTAAGCTTTGAGCGCTCCATGGAGCTTCACAGCGACGCTGGCGGCTTCCTAGGCCATCTTTAACAGCCTCTGCCTGCCCCTTAGAGGTGCACCACCACAACATTCCATCAGCGAACGTGATCCAAAGTGTCGGCGTGGGATCATAAAAACTTTTTACCTCTCGGATTTTACTCGTTGTCGTCTGGAGGGCAAAGCCGTCAGACACCAAGGCGTCTCGAATTTTGTCCCAGTTTTGTTCGACGACATCTGCATGTGCGATCTCGCGATGGTCGAGCAAAAGGGAGTTGTCTTTGAGGCATTGATGGAACCATCTGCCTGAAGGTCCAAGCTTAATATACTGAATTCGAATTTCGTTCGATATCACTACGAACACCCAAAAATGAGATAAATAGTCTGTAGATAAATATGATGCAAAGTTGCGTTCTAACGCAATGGATTTGCGTCGGGTAGTCGGAAATAATTTGCGCTATTGGCGGCGAAAGCGAGGGCTATCGCAGGAAAAGCTCGCATTTGAGAGCGAGCTTCACCGAACGTATGTCAGCGCGGTGGAGCGTGGCATAAGAAATCCAACAGTAGAGATAATCGGGAAACTGGCCAAGGCTCTTGAGATACGGCCTCTCTTGCTTCTCGACGAGGAAGGCGAGGGCAATACTCAAACCCGGCGACAATGATATCAAACAAATCTAGTCGCCATGATCCATAGTTTCTGCCGCGAGCGGCAGCTTCCTATGAATAACCGACATTGGAAATGAGTGCAGCGAATGACGGGTGTGAGCCCAACCTTGCCTTTGCTAGTTCGTGCTGCGCGCGCTCGCAGCAGGAAGATGCTGTCATCGCATTAAACCCGGTGCCGCGTCACAGCGGAAAAACCGGTCGTTAATGCAAGCTCTGATCCAACCTTGGGGCGCCTATCTTCTTCTCTCTCGTTGAAGAGTGAATTAAAGATTGATCGATTTATGCGTTGTCTTTACCCATGTGGTTGCAAACACATAAGCCTGTCAAATACAGCTACCGGCTCCACACAAGAGGCAGCAGATCGCCCGCAATAGGTTCGCCCTCTTTCATGCCATGAGCCTGCCAGTATTCAGTCTGTGCGTCGGTCCAACTGCCTCGTTTTTCAAACGCTGCATTCCCGTGGGCAAAGCGCATTGTTAGACGGTTGACGGTACGTTCAGGTGGAACGGGATTGGGGGCGCCATGCAATGTATGGGAATCGAAGATCAGGCAATCACCGGGGTCCAGATCAAATTCCAGCACGTCATAATCAGCCAGATTTTCAGTAAAGTCCGGTGTGGGCTCATAGGGTTCTTGCA
Source organism: Roseovarius sp. YIN77 (assembly GCF_057219155.1). Lineage (NCBI taxonomy): Bacteria > Pseudomonadati > Pseudomonadota > Alphaproteobacteria > Rhodobacterales > Roseobacteraceae > Roseovarius > Roseovarius sp. YIN77. Next base: position 43,452 of record NZ_JBXVVI010000012.1, on the reverse strand, counting down.
GTGCGGCCTTTTGTCCGGTGCCGGCAAAGCTGAGAGGCATGAATTTGCGCCCCCATTTGTGAGAACCTTTGAGAAAAACCACGCCCTCACCCTCACGCACCGGCTCAAGTCCCATCCACAGCACACACCATTCGCCACTGACATCGAAATAGGGGTTGTCATGGTGCCAGGGCGCTCTGTTCACCGCGCCGGCCTCGCGCACCAGCCAATTGTCAGTCACGAGAGCAACAGAATTTGCCTCCATAACTTCGCCTGCAAGTTCCGCCGCTGGAGAATTGAAAATGAAATTCTTCATGTGGGCATTTCCGCGCCAGATCCACATATCCGTGCAGTAGGTGCCCGGTTTGGTGTCTTTGGAATAATCCAGATACATCGGCCCCGGATTGGCGCGACCAAATTCAATCGAACTTCGAACTTCGTCCAGCCATTCCTGCGAAAATGCGTTTTTGATCCGAACCACGCCATCGTTTTGATAAGCGGCTATGTGCTCTTGGGTCAGCATTGTGTGCCTTTCGGTGCGTGTCATCACTTTATGACAAGGTTTTCAGGTGTTGTGGCGGTCAGCACTTCGGCACCATCCTCGGTCAGGATGACCGTGTTCGAGATGAAATAGTCGACGACATCAGTGTTCGTGAACCAACTGTGGGCGTGGAACACCATGCCGACTTCCAGCGCGCGCTCTGATCCGGGGAACAGGCTGGTTACCATGGACCCACCTGTCCAACTGGGCGGGAAACCGATGCCCACCATATAGCCGCAATGGTGCCGTTCGTAGTCCGCCAATCCGGCGCTTGCCGCGACCTTACGCCAGGCGGCATATGCGTCCCCGGCCTTACCGCCCACTTTCAAAGCACCGCAGATTGCCTTCATGCCGTCCATGGCCAACTCTGCCGATTTCTCGGCCCCTTCCGGCGCGCTGCCGACATACACCAGTCGGCCCATGGGTGCTTGGTATTTGCGGTAGGATGCGGCGTTTTCCAGAAACACCGCATCGCCATTGCGGAAGGTTTCCCCGCGCCAGGTCGTATGCTCTTCGCCCAGACGTGTGGTTGGGCGAATGAACGGCCCAAAACCGGTCGGCTCGCTACCCGCCAGGGTCGAGGCGCGCATGTACTCGGCGGCAATCTCATAATCTGTCGCGCCGTCGCGGATCACGTCAATACAGGCGCTCATTCCTAGATCAGCAGCTTGAGCGGCCTTTCGTGTGTATTCGATCTCTAGCGGTGATTTTGCCTGCCGCAGGTTGTCGACCAGACCGGACCCGTCCACCCATTCGACGCCCTCCGCGTTTGCCAATATCCCTTCGGCATGATGCAGGTGTAAAAACAGGCTGCGCCGTTCGAGCGCGACGCGGCCACCGGAAAGCCGCAAGTCTTTCATCGCTTGTACGACGTAATCAGAAAGCTCTTCGTGATCCTGATGACCGTAGAAGCGGGCGTTTCTCACCTGATTGTCAAACGTGATCTTTTCCATTGCCCGGCAGGCCAACGCCATCTCGCCATCTCGGTTCACAACGAGAACATGAGCCGCAAAGAACCCCCAGTGGTCCAAACCGGTCAGATAGTAGATGTTTTCGGGAGATGCGATCACGACCCCGTCGAGATCCTGCTCGGCCAAGGCGGTCTTTACCCGGTTGATTCGACGGTCCAGCTCGTCTTTGGGGAACGGGGCATGTTCGATCATCTGTAACTCCGTACTAAAGTTGATTTCTCAGTATTAACCATTAAGGTATACCATTAATCAGTCAAGTGATATTTCTAGCAACTAAAATCGTAACTTTCCGCAATTATTGCATTTGTGTTGTCAAATATTTCTTCATAAGGTATACCAATAAGCTATGAATCGAAAAAACAACTCAGGGAGAGTTCAATGAGCCGGATACTAAGAACTACTATTATCGCCGCCACAACGATTGTGGGTGTCGCGACATCGGCGCTGGCGGGTCCACTCATGGACCGTATCGAAAGTGGTGAGACCATTCGGATTGGTTTCTCCAATGAAGTGCCGTGGGCTTACCCCGGCTACGACGATGAACCCCTTGGATTTGCAAACGTACACACGCTGGGTGTCCTGAAGGCGATGGGCTACGACAACATCGAGCCCGTCGTGACAGATTGGGGTGGATTGATCCCGGGCCTCAAAGCCAATCGCTTTGATATCATCACGGGTGGCATGTACATTCTTGAAGCACGGTGTGAGAGTATTGATTTCTCCGAACCGATGGGGATTTTTGGCGATGCCTTTGTGGTTCCCGCTGGCAACCCGAAAAACATCACCTCTTATGCTGACATCAAAGATCAGGGGGCTTTGATGGTCACTGGCGCCGGTTACAACACGGTTGATGCCGCCAAACGCGAAGGCGTGGCAGCCGAGCAGATCCTCGAAGTGCCCGGGCCAACCGAGATACTTGCCGCAATGCGTGTTGGTCGCGCTGATGCGGGCGCAGTAACATTCTTTACCGGGAAAAATCTGGCGGCCCAATCTGATGGCGAGCTTGAGGTCACCGATCCCAACGCATTGCCCGAATGGACCCAGAACTGGGTTGGCATTGGTTTCCGCCCGGAAGACAGCGACTTTCTTGAGGCTTTCAACGCCGCCCAGGCGGATTACCTTGGTTCCGAAGAGATGCTCGCGGCCGTCGCGCCATTCGAATACACCAAACTGCAGGTTCCGGATCCAAGCGTGAAAACCGAATGGATTTGCCAGAACCGCTGACGGTATTCCTTTAGCAGGCGGGCCAGGTTCGGCCCGCCATTTACATCCGCCATCCGGGATAAGTCATGTCATATTGGGAATTCCTCGCCGAAAACGCGCCGCGTTTTCTGGACGGAACGCTGGTCACAATCGCGCAGTTTTTTCTGTCGGCAGCACTTGCCATTGTGCTCGCTCTGACTGCAGGGCTGATGAAACTGTCACGCAATATTGCGGTGCGCTGGACCGCAGGGACATACATTGAAATCTTCCGGGGCACGTCTCTTTTAGTGCAACTTTATTGGATTTTCTTTGTCCTGCCCCTCTTTGGATTGACGCTGGACAAGTTCTTTGCCGGTTTCATTGCAGTCGGGCTGAACCTGGGCGCTTATGGCGCTGAACTCGTGCGCGGCGGAATTCAGTCGGTCCCCAAAGGGCAGTGGGAAGCGGCCTATGCGATTTCGATGTCCCCAACCAAACGAATGTTTCGCATCATTCTGCCACAGGCGCTTTTGAACATGCTGCCGCCTTGGGGCAACCTGATGATCGAACTGCTGAAGGCGACTGCGCTGGTGTCGCTGATCTCGGTCGCAGATTTGATGTTCCAAGCCAAGCAAATTAATGGGTCGACTTTCCTGTCCGCACAGGCCTTCGGGACGGCACTGATCATATACTATGTCTTTGCACGTCTGATCGTGACCCCGTTCATGCGGTGGATCGAACGCTTCATGGCGCGCAAATTGGGGAGGGCGTAAGCTATGTTTGACTGGCGTTGGGATTTTACCTTTGAAATTCTTCCCCGGCTTTTGCAGGCGACGCTGAACACGCTGGCCGCTGCAGGAATCGGCTATGGGATCGCAGTGGTACTGGGATTGGTTTTTGCGCTGGCGCAACGCACACCGTCGCGCATCGTCACACTGGTCGTGCGGGAATGTGTCGAGTTCATCCGCTCTACCCCTTTGGTGCTGCAGATTTTCTTTGTGTTCTTCGTCGGACCGCAATTTGGGATACGCCTCAGTCCCTGGGTGGCGGGGATGATCGCGATCGGGTTGCATTATTCGGCTTATCTGTCCGAAGTTTATCGCGGCGGCCTCGAGTCTGTGTCCAAGGGGCAGTGGGAAGCCTGTACTGCGCTGAATCTGAGTACAAGCAAGACCTATTTCCGCGTCATCATCCCGCAGGCTTTACCGCCCTCATTGGCTGGGATGGGCAATTATCTGGTCGGGATATTCAAGGACACGCCGATGCTGTCGGTGATCGGTGTGGCCGAGCTGATGCAGGCGGCGAATGCCATTGGTGGGTCACACTACCGGTATCTGGAACCTTATACCATGGTCGGGATCATTTTCCTGGCGATCTCACTGCCCGCAGCCGGGTTGATCCGGGTCTTTGAAGCCTGGGTGCGTAAGAAACTGGGAATGAACTGATGGAAGATATGTCGCAATACCCACTGGAACTGACCGGGCCCGACGTGCCGATGGTACGGTTCATGAACGTGACCAAAAGCTATGGTGCCCTGACCGTTCTGGACAGTTTGGACCTGGATGTGTCAGAGGGTGAGATGGTCACCGTGATCGGCCCGTCCGGATCGGGCAAAACAACCGTTCTGCGCATGCTGATGACTTTGGAAACCATCAATGGCGGCGTCATCTATGTTGATGGCAAACCGCTTACGCATATGGAAAAGAACGGGGTTCTGGTGCGAGCCGACGCAAAATATCTGCGCCGGGCCCGGTCCTCAATCGGCATGTGTTTCCAGCATTTCAACCTGTTTCCACATATGACCGCCCTGCAGAACTGCATGGAAGGGCCTGTGCAGGTGCTGGGTTTGCCAAAGGCTGAGGCCCGAGAACGGTCCGAAGAGTTGTTGTCGATGGTCGGCATGATCGACAAGAAGGACCAGCACCCCTCGCGCCTGTCGGGCGGTCAGCAGCAACGTGTTGCTATCGCCCGGGCGTTGGCTATGCGCCCAAAGGTGATGCTGTTTGATGAAGTCACCTCGGCGCTTGATCCCGAGGTGATCGGTGAAGTGACCGGTGTCATTCGCAAGCTGGTGGCCGAGCACAACCTCACCATGTTGATGGTGACACACCAGATGGGATTTGCACGAGATATCTCGGACCGCGTCTGTTTCTTCTACCAGGGGAAGATCGAAGAACAAGGCGCCCCTGAGAGCCTGTTCGGCAATCCCCAGCGTGAGCGCACACAGCAATTCCTGTCCGCCGTGAAGGCGGCGGATTGAGCATGAGATTACACCTGTCTCCAGAAGATCCGCTGCTCAGGAAAGGCGCGCCATGAGGATTGGAGTTGCCGGTATCGGTGTTGTTGGCGATGCGGTTGCGCGGTCATTGGATCGTGGCGACGTTCCCGGGTGCGGACTGAGCGGCATAGCGGCGCGCACGGTCGAAAAAGCAGCCGCGTTGAATGAAAGTCTGAGACGGCCGGTGCCAGTGCTCGACTTCGCAGATTTGGCGGAGGCAAGCGATTGCGTTGTCGAGGCGTTGCCTCCTGCGTTGTTCGGTGATTTGGCTGAACCCGTGTTGCGGGCGGGTAAGAAGCTGATTGTGCTTTCGGCCAGCCAGTTGCTTGGCCGGGATGACCTGATCTCGCTTGCGGACAAGAGCGGAGGCCGCATCCTTGTCGCATCAGGGGCGATGCTGGGGCTGGACGCGTTGAATGCGGCGAACGTCGGGAAAATCCATACAGTCAAGATTATCACCCGAAAACCCGTCGATGGCCTGATAAAGGCTCCGTTTGTTGCGCGATCGGGCATTAACTTGACCGCAATACATGAACCGATGCTGGTCATTGCAGGCAGCGTCACCGAAGTCGCACGCGAGTTTCCCGCCAACGTGAATGTCGCGGCAGCGATCAGCCTGGCCGGGCTTGGCCCCGACAAGACCCGCATGGAAGTCTGGGCTGATCCATCCCTGACAAGAAACACACATTCGGTAGAAGTAACTTCCGACAGCTCGGATTTCACAATGTCTATTCAGAACCGGCCGAGCGCTGAAAACCCGGCCACCGGCATCATCACCGCCCGAAGCGTGATCGCCCTTCTACGCCGCTTTCATTCAACTTTGCAGGTGGGGACGTGACGCAGTGTTGACCATTGAAATGATCACTCAGGCTGCCGAGCGGCTACAGGATGCCGTGATCCGAACCCCGTTGTTGGAATCTCCACTGCTGAACAACGCGCTTGGGTTCCGGTTGCTGATCAAATCGGAATGCCTGCAAAAGACCGGCTCGTTCAAAATACGTGGTGCTTACAACAAGATTGCGTCGCTTGGCGAAGGCCAGCGCAAGGCAGGGGTCGTGGCATATTCCTCCGGCAACCACGCGCAAGGCGTTGCGGCTGCCGCAAACGCGATGGGGGTTTCGGCTAAGATTGTGATGCCAGCAGATGCGCCCCGCATAAAGCTGGACAACACCGCCCAGTGGGGGGGCGAGGTTATCACCTATGACCGACAGACGGGTGACCGGGCCAAAATTGCCCAGGACATCGCCGAAAAAACCGGTGCAACGCTGGTGCCGCCCTATGACGATTACGACCTGATGGCCGGGCAAGGTACAACTGGACTGGAAATAGCTGCGCAATTGGACGCGCTTGACCAAAGGGCGGATAGAGTCATTTGCCCTGCCGGAGGTGGCGGGCTAATCGCCGGGCTGTCTACTGCCATGCTCGCGCGCCATGCGGACACTGAAATCTGGGCGGCTGAACCCCGGAATTTTGATGATACCAAGCGCTCTCTAGTAGCGGGAAATGCCCTGTCGATTGATCCTGGTCAAAGCTCGATTTGCGACTCGATCGTGACAGCGCGACCCGGAAAGCTGACCTTTCCAATCAACCTGAAAACCCTGTCAGGTGGCTACTCCGTCGACGAGCCGGACGTTGTCTCCGCAATGCGGATTTTATTCACCGAGCTCAAGGTCGTTGCCGAACCCGGCGGCGCAGTTTCGGTGGCTGCCGCGTTGTCGAACAAGGAAGCCTTGCAAGGGCAGACGGTCGTTGCTCTGGTATCGGGCGGCAACGTCGATATGGACAGTTTTCTTGGGTGGATGGCATAAGTTGGAGAATACCCGCCATCGATAGTGAGCAACACATGACCAAAAACGATATTTATCTCGAAATGCGCAAGCGTATCTGCCTTCTTGATTATCAACCTGGAACGCGTCTGAACGAACGAGAGTTGGCAACGGAATTTGGCATCAGCCGCACACCGATGCGGGATGTGCTGCAAAAGCTTGAACATAACGGCCTGATCTCCAGCCAGCACGGGCATGGCACCATCGTTACTTTGATCGATCTGAAATCCATGCGCGATATCTATATCGTGCGCATGCGGCTCATGGATGCGATGGGCGAATCCACTCCGGCCTCCTGGAGCCCGGCCATACTGGACGAAATGCGCGACCTGGAAGTGCGCTGCGATGCAATGCTGCACAAACACGACAAGCGCGAATTCGCTCGGGTGCTTCTGCGTCTGCATAAAATCCTGCATGGATTGACCACTAACGCGGTGCTGGAGGACATCAATGACACTTTGTTCTATCAGTCCGCGCGCTTTTGGGTCCTGTTGCTTGATCGCATCGAAATGCGTGTCCATGTCGAGGATTTGAAGGATGAGCTCCGAATGTTGCACCGCAGTCTGGAGATAGGCGATGTGAAGCTGACGGCCTCGATTCACAAAATCTATCTCGGGGTTGTCGTGTCGCGTCTTGATGCCATCCAAGAGGAAGGTGGTGTCCTTTTTGAGGCAGAGTGATCGGTCATAGGTTTCGCCGAAATTGGAAATAGGTATACCTACATCCCCAATAATGCACATTATCGCGGGAATTTAGGCCTTTTTTGTTGCAGTGGTATACAAATTAAGTTAGATTCATTCAATCATTAAACATCGGGTCGGTCGCAGCGTCTGCCCATCCAAGATAGCGAAAGAAACGCCATGACCGATACAGCCGGAAACTCTTTGCTGTTCATTTCCATGTTGGGCGAAAATGAGCTTTTCAACCCGGATCATTTTGGAAGCTTATGTTCATCCGGCCAGGAAAAAGACTGGATCGTGGACTGGTTTGGGCCAGTGGCGCAGGAAACGGGTTTTTCACTATCCGGCGTCGACATTTGTCGCGGTGACGCACTGCCTGCAGTGGATGATGTCGATTGTGTGATCTTGGGGGGAACGATGCATGTGGTCACCGAGGACCGTCCTTGGCTGCACGCGCTGTATGTTTGGCTACGCCAGTACCGCAATGCGGGGAAACCGTTGCTCGGCATTTGTGGCGGGCATCAACTGGTGTCGACACAGTTCGAGAGCGGTAAACTCGATGGCCGCACCGGTGGGACGCTTGCCGGGACATACGAGATTGAGCTGACAGAGCTTGGGCGTCGGCACCCGCTGTTCGATGGCCTTTCGAAAAATCCACGCTTCAATTTTGCCAATTACCTGCATGTCGTACCCTCAGAGGTGCAGAAGTCAAAGGTACTGGCAAGCATCGCTGAAAGCAGCGCCATCTGCATCGACCATGGCGGCCACTGGTATACAACACAGTTCCATCCGGAATCCCGCCGATCAGTCTGGTCCTGCATGTATGAACAAACCGAGCCAGAGCATGTCGGGAACTACTCGGACAATCAGGATGGCGCCGGTTTGATCCGAAACTTCATGAAGATTGCCGCGAAAGAGTTAAAAAAACAGCGTCCAGACACGTTGAGCCAATAGGGCCAAAACGGAATCTTAACTCGAAACCAACCAAAGCTTCACCTGGGGTGCCAACGGCTTGAAACCGCATCGCTACCTGCCAGAAGCTGGTTTCATATAACAAAAAAACTTGGGGAGAGAACTTGCATGCGCATTGGCTTCATCGGAACCGGACGCATTACTGAGGCTTGTGTTAGGGGCCTCGTTGGACAAGGTCATCAAATTCTGGTTACCGAGCGTAACCGTCAAATTGCCAATAAGCTTGCCAGCAACTACACCGATGTCTGCATTTCCTCGGTGCAAGGCGTTGTCGATGGTTCAGATACTGTTTGTCTGGCGTTGATGGATGATGTTGCCAGCGAAGTTCTGAGAGAGATTACTTTTCGCGAAAATCAAAGCGTGATCTCATTCATGCTCGGGGTGAATCTCGGTCAACTTCGCATTCTCTGCGCACCCGTAACCGACATCTGCATCACTATTCCTTTACCGATGATCGCGACTGGAGGTTGTCCGCTTCCTGTATATCCCGCCAGTCCAGCGCTGGACGCTTTGTTTGGACGCAGCAACCTGTTGATTGAGGTGGCCAATGAAGCCGCTTTAACTCCGCATTTCGGAGCAACTGCTATGCTTTCAACAATATTGTCACAGCTCGCTGTGGCGGCCGAATGGTTAGGTGAGCACACTGGGTCAAACAATGGTGCCGAAACCTATTTGCTCAGTCTGATGGCGGGCACCTTTTCGAGCCTGCCAAAAGACGGAAATGACCGGATCGACGAAGCGCTTGGCTCCCTCGCGACAGAGGGTGGACTGAATGCGCAGCTTAGAACGCATATGCAGGACGCTGGTGCAGAGCGCTCATTGGATGAAGGACTTCATGCTCTAAGCCGCCGGTTAAAACTATAGTTCTCGTGGATACAGTGACGCTGATGCCAAGAGCGGCGGCATAGCCAATGCACCACAAGCCCGGTGACAGCATCATCTAAAGAAGTAGCACCTGCCAACCTTCAACAACGAATACGGCCAGCTGGCCTAGCAATGTGCGGCAGAGAACAGGGAATTTTAGGGCATGCTGCGTGGTCTATTGCTGTTTGCAGAATGGGTCCAAAGCCTATGAGCGATGACCGCTTCGGTGATTTAGGTTGCGCCGCCGCAACACCCCCGCTTTTTGTGTGAACGAATGCTGCATCAGCAATGGCTTCGATTGCACAAGTCCGGCTTATCCCGCGTCTGGACTGTCGGACCCGGCTGCGGCGAAAGTACGGTTTCCGTCTGGGTGAAATCTGAGCCAGCGAACGACCGCTCTGGCGACTTGGATACAACGCAGCGAAAGGTACGCCGCACTTGCGAACAGATGCTGCGTTAACGATAGCCGCAAAAGCAAACGGCCGGTCTGTCCTGTGGTTTCAACTGATCGCCGCAACACAGGCATCAAATTTCTCTGCTGGCGTTTGGTATTGCAAGGTTTTTCGCGGCCTCTCGTTGAGCTGGCGCGCTATGGCGCTGAGTTTGGCTTGACTAAAGCCCGATATATCAGTGCCTTTTGGGAAGTACTGTCTGAGAAGCCGGTTGGTATTTTCATTGCTGCCGCGTTGCCAAGGTGACTGCGGATCGCAAAAGAAGACGTCGATCTTTGTGGCCATCGTGAACTTCGCGTGTCCTGCCATTTCAGATCCGCGGTCCCAAGTCAGTGACCGATATAATTCTTTGGGCAACTTGCGGGCCTGCTTGATCAGGGCCGTGACAACACTTTGAGTGTCCTTGTTCTCGACTTTGGCCAGCATCACAAACCGGGAATGGCGCTCCACCAGTGTGGCGATGTAGCTGTTGTTCGAGCCAACGATGAGATCACCTTCCCAGTGCCCTGGGACGGCGCGATCTTCAACCTCAGGAGGGCGTTCACTGATCGGGATCGCATCTTTGATCTTGCGCAGCTTCAACCCTTTCTGTGTCGCGTATCGGGATCGTCGAATGGCACGTGGGCTGCGCAAACACTCCTGCAATTCCTTTTTCAAGACCCCGCGGGTCTGTACATAAAGGCTGCGGTAGATCGTTTCGTGGCTCACGCGGTACTGCTCCTCGTTTGGGTGCTTGCGTTTGAGCCAACCAGCGATCTGCTGCGGTGACCATTTCCGACGCAACTTGCGTGCGATCAGTTGGCACAATGGGTGGTTGAACGAGAGCTTACATGATTTGGGCCGCGTTGCGCAGTCCCAGGCCCGCTGATCCGAGCGCGCCGCGCGATAGGCCTGACGCCCACCATTCCTGCGAACCTCTCGGCTGATCGTCGAAGGCGACCGGTTCAGGCTTTTAGCGATAAATCGCAGGGACTGATTTGCGACCAAGCCGCGGGATATCTCCTCTCGTTCCAATAAGCTCAAAGCAAATCGGGATCTCTTTCGGATTGGTGGGCGGATCCCGCCGAACTGTGCCAAATGCGGGAAGATCGAAGACGATGCACGATTGAAGTGCCGTCCAATCGAACTCATCGACTCTCCGCGCTGCCATCGATCCCACATCTCCGATTTCTGTTTGTCCGTGTAAAACGTCCGCGTACGATACTTCATCTCTCACACTCCATCTTTCCAAAAAGATTAAAGTGTTGCAGCGACCCGTTGAAACCGCCCCGCGTTACGGACGTTAGGCGTTTGGATGGCGAAAGTCGGCTTTATGGAATTTGCGTTAATCGCCGGCACGAATAATGAGGATGAGATTAGTAGGGTATTAGTAGGGGAGTTTCGTCAAAGTAGTTCGTACTCTGACCGAAGCAATAATTAGCGACACTGAAATATTTGTTTTATTATTAATGATCTATCTAAGTTGGTACAAAGCGATCAAAGCCCTTCAAATGGTAGTCGCCTATAATTTGTAATCAGTAGGTCCGCGGTTCGAGTCCGTGTGGGGGCACCACTAAAGACTTGTCCTTTGTCCCGGCATTGGTGTCTGAATTTCCAGAGCTGATCAGTGACTACCCTATCGCTTTCCTGGATCGCGGGGAAAAAGTTTGCGTCGTTGCCCTATTGGGGCTGAAAGAAAACGAAAACCTGTTTGTATCTGCGGATGGCAGTTGGGGTGCGAGTTATACGCCCGCAATGTTGAGGCAGTATCCTTTCGTCGCAATGATGGGCGATCCCGACAACAAGAAGCCGGGTCTGCTGTGCATTGCAGAGGATCATCCGGGTGTGAATACATCGAATAAGGGTGTCGCACTATTCAATGTGGATGGTGAGTTGAGTGAGTTTGCATCCCGCGTGCAAGGATTGGTGATAAAGATCACCAGTGACGGCCTGAAAAGCGAAGCAATGTGCAAGAGATTGAAAGAGCTTGATTTATTATCTCCGATTCATGCCGTAATGAAAAATGAGGCGGGGGAGGAGCGCCGCATTTCGGGAATTCAGGCGGTGAACCGTAAAGCGCTGAATGATTTGCCCGCCGAAACATTGAAAGAGATGCAGCAATCCGGGATGCTGGAGTTAATCCATCTCCATCTGCTGAGCCTAAAAAACTTGCGCTCATTGGCGGCACGGATAAGCGGGCAATCGAAGACGCAGACTCATTAGAACCAGGTAAGAAACAGATTTTGCAAAAATTAATTGCCTGATCGACCCCGAAATTGGTTACACTCGGGGAATATTAGGTTTTGAGGGGTATTTGGCATGGCGCAACCCACGTTGTTCGCACAGATTATGCGGGCAGGGCGCAAGCAATTTGCGGGCCTATTTGTACTCAGTTTTCTGTCCAATATCCTGCTGCTGGCATCATCGGTCTATATGTTGCAGGTGTTTGACCGGGTTTTGTCTAGTGGATCTTTTGACACATTGATCTGGCTGTCGGTCATCGCCGTGTTGGCGATTGTTGCATATGGGTTTCTGGAGTTTTCCCGTCGAAAGATTTTAACACGCACCGGGGCGTGGATTGCGGCGGAGCTTTCGCCTGAGGTGATCCGCCGCTCGATCGCGGCGCGCCTGACCAGCGGGCGTAGCCCGGCGGGATTGGGCGATGTGCGGGATGTTCGGAACTTTGTGGGTGGCGATGCAATTATTGCGTTCTTTGATGCGCCCTGGTCACCGGTTTTCATCGCAATCATCTGGCTCATGCACCCGATTTTGGGGGTCGTGGCTGTTTTTGGCGCGATTACGCTCTTTGCGATTGGGGTTCTGAACGATGCCGTCACACGGCGGACGCAGGCCGAGGCCGCATCGAAAATGCGTCAGGTTCAAAACGATGCCGAAGCTTATGTCGCCGGCGCCGAAGTGTTGGAGGGGATGGGCATGATCGGCGCTGCCACCAAACGCTGGAGCGACAGACATGACACGGCCGAGCAGGACGGTGCAGGCGCGGCAGAGATATCATCCATCCTCTTCAATCTCTCTCGCTCTATCCGACTGGGGCTTCAGATCTGCATTCTGGGCACGGGTGCCGCACTTGTCTTGCAAGCAGAGCTAACAGCGGGGGGCATGATTGCGGCGTCAATTATCCTGGCCCGCGCCCTGTCGCCGGTGGAACGCGCGATTTCAGCTTGGAAAGGGTTCGGGTCCTACCGGCTGGCGAAAAGCCGTCTGATACAGCTCTTCAGGGTCACCAGTGATCCGGTGGAGCGTGTCTCCCTGCCCAAGCCAGAGGGCAAGCTGACCGTCAAAGATGTTCAATATGTCTCTCCTGAAACCCGGTCCCCGTTGATCAAATCGGTGTCCTTCCAGCTTCAGCCCGGTGAAATCTGCGGTGTTCTTGGCCCATCGGGGAGCGGGAAATCCAGCCTGTGTCGCCTGTTGGTTGGGGCCTGGACGCCCAATTTTGGCGAGATCCGTCTGGACGGTGCCGAGCTGAAAGAATGGGATGGAGAGGAGCGGGGCCAGTATATAGGATACCTTCCGCAGCATACGGAACTTTTCTCCGGCACGGTTGCCGAAAACATCGCCCGGCTTGGGCAGGTGGATGACGCAGAGGTCTTAAAGGCCGCGCAAAAGGCAGGCGCCCACGAAATGATCCTGTCGCTGGCCGAAGGGTACGAAACCCAGCTTGGTCAGTATCGTGATCAGCTGTCCGGTGGGCAGAAGCAGCGGATAGGCCTGGCACGTGCCCTTTACAAAGATCCCAGCCTGCTGGTTCTGGATGAACCCAATTCCAACCTTGATGGGAACGGCGAGATCGCATTGCAACAGGCCCTGAAAATGATGAAAGAGGCCAAGCAAACCGTGCTGATCGTGACCCATGTGCCGCATCTGCTTCGACAAGTGGATAAGGTGATGGTCATTCAGGATGGGGCCATGAAAAAATTCGGTAGCCGGGATGAGATCATGCGCGAAATGATGACCAAGACTCGCAAAGTCTCCAGCACAGTGTCAGCAGCGGAGTGATCAATATGTCCGTTTCTGATACATTTTCATCTTTCGTTGACTGGATCCAAGGATCGCGAAATTCGATCGTGGATGAAATCGTCAGCTACACGTCGGTGAATGCTGACGTTGCCCAGAATGTCGCGTTTGCGACAGTCGCCTTGATCGGTGCTCTGGTGTTTCTTCTTATTCTGAAAGTTCTGTTCAGACCGTCGCCAAAACAATCTCCGCGTACGGCCTTGTCCAGCCAAACCCGCAGTGCCCGTTGGCTGGGCGCTGGGGTCGCCATCCTGTTCTTTGGCGTGCTTGGGGGTTGGGCCTGGTACGCGCCGCTCGCCAGTGCTGCCGTCGCGCCGGGTGTGGTCAGCCCGGACGGGTCGCGCAAAACCGTTCAGCATCTGGAGGGCGGAATTATCCACGGCATCCATGTTCGAGAGGGGCAGCATGTTGAGGCCGGCACCACGCTGATCACCTTGGAAAACGTGCGTGCTCTGGCCCGGCTGGATGAGCTGCGCGAGCGGATGATATTCCTGCTGGCGACGGAGAGCAGACTTGCGGCGGAAATGGGTGATCTTGATCAGATCAGTTTTCACTTCCCCGATGATTTGCGCGAAGAGGCCGCTGAGCGGGTGGAAGTTGCACGATTGGGTCAACAACAACTCTTTGATAACAGAAGAGAAACGCAGGAGGCACGCAAGCGTATTTTGGCGAAACGCATTGATCAGTTGAATGAGGAAATCACGGGTCTGTACGAGGTCATTGACGCACAAAATCAGCAACTTGGGTTGATTGGTCAAGAGCTTGAGGCCTCCAAAGAACTATTTGACCAAGGCCTGCAACGCCTGTCACCCTACCTGGCCCTGCAACGGCAAGAGGCTAACCTGAAAGCCGAACGCGCGACCAACCGTGCCGCCATTGCCCGGTTGGGTCAGCAAATCGGAGAAACAGAACTTCAGCTCACCGCGATCGGCCAGCAGACCAAAGAACAGGTCAGCGAAGAGCTGAGCCAGGTGCGTACCGAGCTTGCAACCATTCGGTCCCAATTGCCCGAGCGCGCGGATGCATTGCTGAGGACAATCGTGAAGGCTCCCATTACCGGGCAGGTCCTGAATATTCAGGTCACCACTGAGGAAGGTGGGATTCTAAGGCCGGGTGGCGAAATTCTGGACATCGTCCCTGATGAAGCCGCACTCATCATCGACGCACGTGTCCGGCCAAATGACATCGATACAGTCTTCCCCGGAATGACGGCCCAGATTATTTTGACGGCTTATGCTCAGCGAAACCTGCCCAGAATGTACGGAACACTGCAAAGCGTATCCGCCGACCGTTTCGTTGATGAACGCACAGGGGAACCCTATTTCCTGGCCAAGGTGTTCGTAGATGCAGGTGAGGCCGAAACCCTGGATGATGACGTTGAACTGATTGTCGGTATGCCAGCAGACGTGATGATCTTGACAGGCGAGAGGACGTTCTTTGATTTCCTGATGAAGCCCTTTGCCGATTCAATCCGGGGAAGCTTCAAGGAAGAGTAATCTGATTGTTTCAGTTGAGTGTGAAAGCTCACCCTCTTTTTTGTTTTGCGTAAGTGATGAAATGATTGTTGGATTAAGGTGCCGCTGAAAAACAAAGGGCAGCGCAGATCATGATCTGGCTGCCCGCTTTTTCTTGCAGATGGCTTTTTTACAGGTTTTCCGGCTGCGGCATGCCCAGCACGTGATAACCGCCGTCGACGGCGATGATCTCTCCTGATGTGCAGGCCCCGAAATCGGAGGCCAGATAAACAGCGGTACCGCCGATGGCTTCTAGCGTGGCGTTAGCCCGCATGGGGGAATTGGCCTCTGTCTGGCGGAAGGTCTTGCGCGCCCCGCCAATGGCAGCGCCGGCCAATGTTTTCATCGGACCGGGGGAGATGGCGTTCACCCGGATGCCTTGTGGGCCCAGATCGTTGGCCAGATAGCGCACAGAACTTTCCAGCGCCGCCTTGGCCACGCCCATCACATTGTAGAACGGCGTCACGCGGTTGGAGCCCTGATAAGTCATCGTCAACAGCGTACCGCCATTGGGCATCAACTCGGAAGCCCGGCGCGCCACATCGATGAACGAAAAGCAGGAAATCGACAGCGAATTTTTGAAATTGTCCCGTGTCGTATTGATGAACCGACCGGTCAGTTCGTTTTTGTCGGAATAAGCAATGGCATGAACGGCAAAATCAATACTGCCCCAAGCATCGCCCAGTTTGGCAAAGGCCGCATCCATCTGTTCGTCATTGGTAACATCGACATCGATCAGCAGATCTGATCCGACGCTTGCCGCCAGTGGTTCGACGCGCTTGCCGAACGCCTCCCCCTGATAGGTGAAGGCAAGCTCGGCCCCCTCATCCGCCAGTGCCTTGGCAATGCCCCAGGCAATAGACCGTTCATTGGCGACGCCCATAATCAGGCCGCGCTTTCCCTTCATCAACTCAGGCATTTAAAATCTCATCCGTGATATTTGCTCATGGCGATGGTGCCATTGGTGCCGCCGAAACCGAAACTGTTGGACATCACTGTGTCCAGACCGGCATTTTCGACGAATTCGGTCGCGATCTCTTCCGGATTGATACCGGGATCGAGATTTTCGACATTGGCAGATGGCGCGATAAAATCATCCCGCAGCATGATCAAGCTGTAGATCGCCTCGTGCACGCCCGCACCGCCCAGGCAGTGACCGGTGACCGATTTGGTCGAGGTGATTGGCGGTACGTTGCCTTCGCCAAAGACACGGCGGGCGGCCTGAACCTCTGTCACATCGCCCGCAGGTGTCGAGGTGCCATGGGCATTGATGTAATTCACCTTGCGGTCGCCCAGAGTAGAGAGGGCCAGTTTCATAGAGCGTTCCGCGCCTTCGCCAGAGGGCGCCACCATGTCATGCCCGTCAGATGTGGCACCGTATCCGGTGACTTCGGCATAAATCTTGGCACCGCGGGCCAGTGCATGATCCAGCTCTTCCAAAACCACGACGCCGCCGCCACCAGAGATGACAAAACCGTCGCGATCGGC
Source organism: Roseovarius sp. YIN77 (assembly GCF_057219155.1). Lineage (NCBI taxonomy): Bacteria > Pseudomonadati > Pseudomonadota > Alphaproteobacteria > Rhodobacterales > Roseobacteraceae > Roseovarius > Roseovarius sp. YIN77. The sequence continues at coordinate 26,688 of NZ_JBXVVI010000012.1, read as the reverse complement.
GTCAAAGGCGCGCGACGCTTTGGTTGGGGTGTCGTTGTATTTAGAGCTCATCGCGCCCATCGCATCAAAGAGGCAGGACAGGGTCCAGTCCAGCTCCTCGCCGCCGCCGGCAAAGATGATGTCCTGCTTGCCCATTTGGATCTGTTCAACCCCATTGCCGATGCAATGCAACGATGTGGTGCAGGCCGAGGTGATCGAATAGTTCACGCCCTTGATCTTGAACGGCGTTGCCAGACAGGCAGAGTTGGTCGAGGACATGCAGCGTGTCACCATGAAGGGGCCCATGCGTTTGGGCGCGCCTTTTTCCTTCACAATGTTATGTGCCATGAAGAAGTTGGATGTAGACGGTCCGCCAGACCCCATGATCAGGCCGGTGCGTTCGTTGGAAACGTCGTTGTCTTCCAGCCCACTGTCAGCAATCGCCTGTTCCATGGCGATATAGTTGTAAGCCGCGCCTGGTCCCATGAACCGCATCTGACGTTTGTCGATATGTTCGGTCACGTCGATTTGCGGCATCCCGTGGATCTGGCTGCGAAATCCGTTCTCCGCATATTCGGGGGCGGCAACAATACCGGATCTTCCGGTTTTCAGCGCCTCGGTGACTTCGTCGACATTGTTCCCGATAGAGGAAACGATGCCCATTCCGGTGATAACTACACGGCGCATCGGCGCACTCCTTTATCTAATGGTTGCTCAGCTTTCAGACAGGGCAACTTTCATATCTTTGACCAGATAGATGGTTTCGCCATCCGCTTCGACACGGCCATCTGCCACGCCCATGGTCAGGCGGCGGGTTTGAATGGCCTTTGTGAAATCCACGTAATAGGTCAGCATTTTGCGATCCGGGCGAACCATGCCAGTCAGCTTGACCTCACCGACACCCAGCGCATAGCCGCGCCCCTGCCAGCCGCGCCAGCCCAGGTTAAACCCGGTCAGCTGCCACAGCCCGTCCAGACCCAGACAGCCGGGCATGATCGGGTTGCCGGGGAAATGGCAATCAAAGAACCACAAATCAGGGGTGATATCGAACTCTGCCACCACATGGCCCTTGCCATGCTCGCCGCGATCTCCGCTAATATCGGTGATCCGATCCATCATCAGCATCGGCGGGGCAGGGAGTTGCGCATTTCCGGGGCCGAACAGCTCTCCGCGTGCGCATTTCAAAAGCCCTTCTTTGTCGAAGCTGGATGGATAATCAGCCATATAGGCGTCCCCTTGTCTTGTTTGTTGTTTGTTTCCCATCTAGCACCGCGCGGGCGGCGGAAGCAAGGGCGGCAAGAGTGTGTTTCTATGCTTTGTCAGGGCGTTTTCGTTTGAATTTATACCGCCATCGCGGCATATAGTTGAGTGAACCGTTGGTTTCGATGGCTATGGATGTAACATTGATGGACAATCTCGCACTTCGCAGAGGGACAGAATGGCTGGCAGGCGCCGGTTTGCGACCGACCCGGCAGCGTTTGTCTTTGGCCGCGCTTTTGGTGGGTGATGGCAAGGATCGCCATGTAACCGCAGAAAGCCTGTTTGCCGCATCCAGTGTGACCGGAGAGAAGGTTTCGCTTGCGACGGTCTACAATACGCTGCGGGCATTTTGCGATGCCGGTCTGATGCGCGAAGTGACCGTGGACGGCGCACGCAGCTATTTTGACACCAACATTTCGGACCACCCGCACTTCTTTTGGGAAGACAGCGCAGAACTGACCGACGCCCCGGCCGAAGATATGGTCATCTCGCAATTGCCGGAGGCACCGGAAGGGGCCGAAGTGGCCAAAGTCGATGTTGTGATCCGACTTCGTCGCACATAGGCGCTGCGGCCTCTTGAAACCCCGGCGCAATCGGCGTATCTGCTGCCTGATCCGAATATAGGTGCATCATGGCAATCACAAACCCAGCGCAATTCATCCAACAGGTCCGGGCCGAAGTGTCCAAGGTCGTCTGGCCGACCCGTCGCGAGGTTTTGCTGACCACCGTCATGGTGTTCATCATGACGATCGTGGTTGCGACGTTCTTTTCCATCGTTGATCTGATTATCCGCAGCGGATTGCAGGGATTGTTCAGCTTCTTTGGGTAGGAATACCTGTGTCGAATTTGGGGCACGGCCTTGAATTCATGAGAGTTCAGGAGTAGAGCGGGCGGCACGATTGAGGGCAAGCGTGCATCGATTCGAGATGCACGCTGTTTTTGTTCGGATAGTGATGGGTTAACCATCTGAAAGTTTTGAAATATCGGGCGATGCCCGTGGATGTAAGGTAAGGCACGAACTATGGCGAAGCGCTGGTATTCTGTAAGCGTCCTCTCGAATTTCGAGAAAAAGATCGCGGAACAGATCAAACATGCTGTGGCCGAGGCTGGTCTGGAAGACCAGATCGAAGAGGTTCTGGTGCCGACCGAAGAAGTAATCGAAGTGCGCCGCGGCAAGAAAGTCACCGCAGAGCGCCGTTTCATGCCCGGTTATGTTCTGGTGCGCATGGAAATGTCAGATCAGGGCTATCACCTGATCAACTCGATCAACCGCGTTACCGGCTTTTTGGGCCCGCAAGGCCGCCCGATGCCGATGCGCGATGCCGAGGTGAATCAGATTCTCAACCGGGTTGAGGAAGGCCAGGATGCTCCGCGGACCCTGATCCACTTTGAAGTGGGCGAAAAAGTTTCGGTCAGCGATGGTCCGTTCGAAGGGTTCGACGGCATGGTCGAGGACGTGGATGACGACAACCAGCGCCTAAAGGTAACGGTGTCGATCTTTGGCCGGGCCACCCCGGTCGAACTGGAATACACGCAGGTCACCAAACAAGGCTGAGCGTGTTCATACGTGGGAGGCAACGGGCCGCGGCCCCGACCCTGACCACGGCAACCATAGGCCAGGGAACGCGTTCCTGAGCCGTTGTAAGAAGGAGAGGCCAGATGGCCAAAAAAGTAGCTGGCAAGATGAAGCTGCAGGTTCCTGCAGGCAAAGCCAACCCATCCCCGCCCGTCGGTCCGGCCCTGGGCCAGCGCGGCATCAACATCATGGAATTCTGCAAGGCGTTCAACGCCAAGACACAGGATATGGAGCCCGGCGCACCGTGCCCGACCGTGATCACCTATTACGTCGACAAATCTTTCACCATGGATATCAAGACGCCGCCTGCGTCTTATTACCTGAAGAAAGCCGCTGGCATTAAGCCCAAGGGCCCGAAAAACCGCATCAGCGGTTCGGCAACCCCCGGCCGTGAAACTGTCGCAACCGTAAGCGTCAAGCAGGTTCGCGAAATCGCCGAGGCGAAAATGAAAGATCTGAACGCAACCAGTGTCGAAGGTGCGATGAAAATCGTCATGGGCTCTGCGCGTTCCATGGGCATCGAGGTGAAGTAAGATGGCTAAAGTTGGAAAACGTACCCGCGCCGCCCGTGAAGCATTTGCTGGCAAAGCTGATGTGACCGTCGAAGAGGCCGTCGCACTGGTCAAAGGCAATGCAACTGCCAAGTTTGACGAAACCGTCGAGATTGCAATGAACCTGGGTGTTGACCCGCGTCACGCTGACCAGATGGTTCGTGGCAAGGTTTCGCTGCCAAACGGCACCGGTAAAACTGTTCGCGTGGCTGTTTTTGCCCGCGGCCCGAAAGCCGAAGAAGCAACAGCCGCTGGCGCCGATATCGTCGGTGCAGAGGACCTGATGGAAACCATTCAGGGCGGCAAGATCGAATTTGATCGCTGCATTGCTACTCCGGATATGATGCCAATCGTTGGCCGTCTGGGTAAGATCCTGGGCCCGCGCAACCTGATGCCGAACCCGAAAATCGGCACCGTGACCATGGATGTCAAAGACGCGATTGAGGCTGCAAAAGGCGGCGAAGTTCAGTTCAAGGCCGAAAAGGCCGGTGTGGTTCACGCCGGTGTTGGCAAAGCCTCTTTTGGCGAAGAGCAACTGATCGAAAACGTTCGCGCCTTCATCTCTGCTGTTGCCAAGGCGAAACCGTCGGGGGCCAAAGGCGCCTATCTGAAAAAGATCGCGCTGAGCTCCTCCATGGGCCCAGGCGTTTCGATCGACGTGGCCAGCGCCAGCGCCGAGTAATCAGCGACGACAATGAATTTGAAAGGGCGGGATTTTTCCCGCCCTTTTTCATGCCGGGTGACCAGCGTTGCCCCATTCCATCCAGGCAACGTCTTCTGGCGATAACAGCGTGCTGATTGCCTGTGCATAGTGATCCATATCGGCCTCACTTAGTTTGCCGTCCCATTTGTTGCTGGTCGCGTTGTGAAAGAAATCTTTTGGCGCGATGACGGTGATGTTGGGATCGTCAGGAGTTTTGGATATTGCGTTGGACTGCATGGCGTCAAACCGGGCGCCCTTGATGATCTGTGCCATCAAACTGTCAGGATGCGCGTAGCCCAAAATCTTGGCCACCCGGGCAATTTCCCCCTCCAGATCGCGTGTCATATCGGCGTAGTGAAACAAGTGCACGTTGGGCAGATGTGCCCATTTCTTGTACGACAGATAGTGATCGACCAAGCCGAAAAGCGTCATATCATCAACGCCGCGCGCGGGATCGGCATCGTTGCAAAACATCATGAACGCCTCTCGAACATCGTCGGGAAAGCGATCCTGCAGCAGATCAATGCGTATTTTCTGGGCCATGCGGCGCATCGAAAAATGCGCATCCACCGGGTGGCGGTAGACGGCGATATAGGTGCAGTTGGGGTCATAGGTGATGCCATCCAACGCGACATGGGATTTGATGCATCGGCGGTGGATCTGGCTGTCCAGCGCCGCAATGATATCGCGGCGTTCGCGAAACGCGCAATCCAGCCAGCGGGATATTGAATCCACTTCCGTATCCATCCCCGGCCTGCCAAAAATCATCATCAGACAGATGGCCTGCATCCACGTGGTCCCGCATTTGGGTGGGGTAGAGACGATGATATCGCCATTGCGCAGGGTGAATTCTGGCCAGGCCCGGCTGTCGGTAAGCGGACCATGATAAGTCTTGGCCCAAGACACAGGTAAATCAGTCATTTCACATCCCTGATTTTGGATCACGCTAGCACAACTTCACCGCATCTATAGGGATAAATTGGTGATTAACCTTCGCCTGCGATGCTTTCGGGGAATCAAGAGCGGAGGAAAAGTTATGCGACGGTTTCATTCAAAATTGGCAGCGGTGGCATTTGTCTGTGCAGGGGCTGTGCAGGCCGGGGAATTACCTGCCCCGGACGGGCAGGTGGTCCTGACCGTATCGGGTGCAATTGAGAATATGAACGGCGATGGGGTGGCGGCATTTGACCGCGATATGCTGCAAGCACTCGATTGGCGGGAAATTGAAACCCACACGTCCTTTACCCAGGGTCCACAAAACTTCGCCGGCCCGACGCTGGCCTCTCTTTTAACCGCAGTCGGGGCAGAGGGGGAGGCCATGAACGCCACGGCCATCAATGACTATTTTGTCGAAATCCCCACGGATCATGCCGAGGCGCATGATGTTCTATTGGCGCTCGACATGAATGGTCAAACCATGCGGATCAGGGATAAGGGGCCCGTCTGGGTGGTGTATCCGCTGTCGCAAGAGGCCGCACAACAAAAGCCGTTTGATACGGAAATGATCTGGCAGCTGAACCGTATCGAAGTGCTGGAGTAATCCATTCATGCGATTTCGCCTGTCCGCACGGTTCCTAAGAACATTTCTGGCTCTGATCCTTTCTGGCGTGCTGATGTACAATCTGCTGCTGCTAAAGGTAGAGGCAGATAAGAACGAACGTGAACTTGCGTTCAACCTGACCGCCGTATCGTGGAAGATCAGCGAAACGATTTTCGAGGCCAAGCGCCTGGAGGTCACATTAAATGACTACATCAGCGATCTGGGTTCGCGCGAAGATGTGGTTTTAAAAACCGAATTGCTGTGGAGCCGCTTGGGCGTGTTAAGGGGCGAAGACCTCCCCTTGCATCCGGATATCATCGCGTCGCTGGAAAACCTGAACCAGACGTTGATACGCTGGGAACATGATGTCTATGACGCGCCAGAGCTGTCCTTGCAGGTGGCGAACAATTACGCGAAAGAATTGGCGCTTCGGGCCTCACAAATTCGCTCCCTCTGGATATCCGGTTTTCTGTCGGATCGCGATGCGATGCTGGCGGCGGGTCAGATCGGGGGCAATCAAAGCCATGAGTGGTTGGCGGATGTCCTGGTTCTGGGGTTGATCCTGTACATGGTTGCCGAACTATTCTGGGCCGGACGCGCGCAACAAAGAGAGGTCCGTCTGCGTAAGGCGGCAACAGCGGCCAATGAGGCCAAAAGCGCCTTTCTGGCCAATGTCAGTCATGAAATCCGTACCCCTCTGAACGGGGTGTTGGGCATGGCGCAGGAATTGCGGGAAAGCCCGCTATCAAACGATCAACAGGAACTGGTTCAGGTGATTATCGGGGCGGGTGAACTGTTGGTATCGACCATCGACGATGTGTTGGACATCTCAAAGATCGAGGCGGGCCGGCTGGAAATGGAGCATGTGCCGCTGAACCTTGAACAAAGCCTGAGTCATAATCTGGGCCTTCACACCCGGCGCGCGAAAGAGAAGGGATTGACCCTGTCGCTTGACATGGGACCAGATGTTCCGCGTTTTGTCGCTGGTGATCCGATGCGGTTGGGGCAGGTTTTGAACAATCTTGTGTCCAACGCGCTGAAATTTACACAATCAGGATCGGTAGAGGTTTCCATCACGTCGACGGACAGCGAAATGCCGGGTTACATCGCAATTCACATCGCGGTGCGTGATACGGGCATCGGCATAGAGCCGGGCGCGATTGAACGTATTTTTGATCCCTTCACCCAGGCCGATGCCGGGACAGCGCGTCAGGCTGGTGGCACCGGTTTGGGGCTGACCATCTGCCGCAGAATTTGCCGCCAGATGGGGGGCGATTTGACGGTCGAAAGCGTTGTGGGCGAGGGCAGTACATTTGTCGCCACGCTCCTTCTCCAAACTCTCAGTGCGGAAGAAACGGTGGCGCTGCAACAGGCTGCGGCATCAAAAGAAGGCGCGTCAACAGCATTGTCAGCGGTGCAGCCGAAAGGGCAGGGTAGCCAAAACCAGCCCGACACACCGCGTGCCCATCCGTCAAACCCAGAGCAACCAGAGGCCACGACGCAGACGTCGCAAACCGGGGCGGAGGCGGGTTCTCCGACCTTGTTGCTGGTCGATGACAGCCGCACAAACCGGATGGTCATCCAACGGTTTCTGAAAGATCGCGCGCGGCTGATTGTCGAGGCTGAAAATGGCAGCGAAGCGGTCGAGGCGGCGTTGTCACAAAAGTTTGATCTGATCTTGATGGATATTCAGATGCCCGGAATGGACGGGGTGGAGGCAACGCGCCGTATCCGCGCCTATGAACGTGAACAGAATGTGCCCGCGACCCCGATCATCGCCGTGACGGCAAATGTGATGGTTCATCAGGTTCAAGAATACCATGATAACGGAATGAACAAGGTGATTGCAAAACCGGTGAAGAAAGCAGAAATTCTAAGGCTGCTGGACGAATTCAGGTCACAACAGGCGGCGTGACGGGGCAGTTGTTAGACACCACAACCCCGCATATCCAGACCACGAGAGCATTGGATGCCGCGAATTCGGGCGTCTGCTGATTGCACGAAAATACCCCAACCACAGACATCTCTAGCACTGATCTGGCCTGCCTTGTGGCGGCAAAACCCTCTATGATCGGGTGAGGGGTGTCCAAGATCAAAAAATTACCTGCGGATTACCCCTTGGCAAATCCGATCAGGCAGATTATCTGTGCCCCCTGATTCACGCGGTATCACCGATGTGAGTCTTCTGTCCGAGACGAAGGGGGGCTTTGGCCTTAATAACCTTTCTGAGATGGGAGATGCAAGAATAACCCTGTTTGTTCAGACAGAGGGCGTTTTGGCTGTATCCCTGAAAATAGGACTGTGATCCTCCGCAATTTATTGCGGGGTAAATTGAGCCGGGGAGCGATCCCCAAACTTGGAGTGAAACTGTGGATAGAGCACAAAAAGAGAAAGTGGTCGAGGAACTCGGCCAGATCTTTGAAAGCTCTGGCGTCGTTGTGGTATCCCACTACGAAGGTCTGACAGTTGCTGAGATGCAGGACCTGCGCGCACGCATGCGTGATGCGGGCGGGGCCGTTCGTGTTGCCAAGAACAGGCTCGCCAAAATCGCCCTGGATGGACGCCCTTGCGAAAGCATTGCTGAGTTCCTGACAGGTATGACTGTACTCGCCTATTCCGAAGACCCGGTGGCAGCTGCCAAAGTGGTCGAGGACTTCGCCAAGGACAACAAGAAATTGCAAGTCCTGGGCGGTGCAATGGGCGATACGGCACTGGACCGTGCCGGTGTCGAAGCTGTGTCGAAAATGCCGTCCCGCGAGGAGCTTATCGCTTCTATCGTTGGCTGCATCGGCGCGCCTGCTTCGAACATCGCGGGGGCCATTGGCGCACCTGCTTCAAACATCGCGGGCATCCTGTCCACCATCGAGGACAAGGCCGCGGCCTAAGCAATCTGAAGACCGACGTTTGGAAAAAACAACGCGTTGGAACACATCTGAAAGAACGGAAACAGTAAAATGGCTGATCTGAAAAAACTGGCTGAAGAGATCGTGGGTCTGACCCTTCTCGAAGCACAAGAACTGAAAACCATCCTGAAAGACGAGTATGGCATCGAGCCTGCTGCAGGTGGAGCTGTAATGGTTGCTGGTCCTGCTGGCGATGCCGGCGGTGCAGCTGCTGAAGAGCAAACCGAATTTGACGTTATCCTGAAGTCTGCTGGCGACAAGAAAATCAACGTCATCAAAGAAGTCCGCGCCATCACTGGCCTGGGCCTGAAAGAAGCCAAAGATCTGGTTGAAGCCGGTGGCAAGGCTGTCAAAGAAGGCGTCGACAAAGCTGAAGCTGAAGAGCTGAAGTCGAAGCTGGAAGCAGCTGGCGCAGAAGTCGAGCTGAAGTAATCCAGACCGGGCTTCGGCCCGGATGCGATTTCTATTTGGCTGGATTCGGATTTTTCCGGGTCCAGCCGAACCCGTCTTAGAAAGGCCCTACTCGGCTGGGGCTTTTCTAAGGTGCGGTTCAAAGGATCGGGCGCAGACCGGTGGGACGGTTTGCAGGAATTGATCCGAACACACCCTTTCGCAAGCGGCGCGGCGCTGATGCCCCGACAGTTGCCCGTGCCCGCGAAGATAAGAAGGTGACCACGCGCATGGCACAGACCTACCTTGGCCAGAAACGGCTGCGGAAATATTACGGCAAAATTCGTGAAGTTCTTGAGATGCCGAACCTCATCGAGGTTCAGAAATCCTCTTATGACCTGTTCCTGCGGTCGGGCGATCTGGCCCAGCCTGCAGATGGCGAAGGCATTAAGGGCGTTTTCCAATCGGTTTTCCCGATCAAGGATTTCAATGAAACTGCGGTTCTGGAATTCGTTGATTACGAACTCGAAGCCCCGAAATACGATGTTGAGGAGTGTCAGCAACGCGACATGACCTACGCAGCCCCGCTGAAGGTCACATTGCGTCTGATCGTTTTTGATATCGACGAAGATACCGGCGCTCGGTCTGTCAAAGACATCAAGGAACAAGACGTGTTCATGGGCGACATGCCCCTGATGACGCCAAACGGCACCTTCGTGGTGAACGGGACCGAACGTGTGATCGTTTCCCAGATGCACCGTTCACCTGGTGTGTTCTTTGATCACGACAAGGGTAAAACCCACGCCTCTGGCAAACTGCTGTTTGCCTGCCGCATCATCCCATACCGCGGCAGCTGGCTGGATTTCGAATTTGACGCCAAGGACATCGTCTTTGCCCGTATCGACCGTCGCCGCAAACTGCCGGTGACGACCCTGCTTTATGCATTGGGCATGGATCAGGAAGGCATCATGGATGCCTATTACGACACGGTAAACTTCAAGCTGAAGAAAAAGGCCAACGGCTGGGCGACCAAATTCTTCCCGGAGCGCGTCCGGGGAACACGCCCGACGTTTGATCTGGTTGATGCCAAAACTGGCGAAGTGATTGGCGAAGCTGGCAAGAAAGTGACCCCGCGCGCGGTCAAGAAACTGATCGACGAGGGCAAGGTTACCGAACTTCTGGTGCCGTTCGATCAGATTGTTGGCCGTTTTGTCGCCAAGGACATCATCAACGAAGAAACCGGCGCGATCTATGTCGAAGCTGGCGATGAACTGACCCTGGAATTTGACAAAGAGGGCAATGTCACCGGCGGGTCTTTGCAGGATCTTCTGGATGCTGGCTTCACCGATATTCCGGTTCTGGATATCGACGGTGTGAATGTCGGCCCTTACATCCGCAACACCATGGCCGCAGATAAGAACATGAACCGCACCGGGGCGCTCATGGATATCTACCGCGTCATGCGCCCGGGTGAGCCACCCACCGAGGAGGCCGCATCGGCCCTCTTCGACACGCTCTTCTTTGACGGTGAGCGTTATGATCTGTCCGCTGTTGGCCGGGTTAAAATGAACATGCGTCTGGCGCTGGATGCCGAAGACACGGTTCGCACCCTGCGTCGCGAAGACATCGTTGCCTGTATCAAGGCACTGGTCGAGCTGCGCGATGGCAAGGGCGACATCGACGATATTGACCACCTGGGCAACCGTCGTGTGCGTTCCGTTGGCGAACTGATGGAAAATCAGTACCGCGTTGGCCTGTTGCGTATGGAACGCGCGATCAAAGAGCGTATGTCGTCTGTCGAGATCGACACTGTCATGCCGCAGGACCTGATCAACGCCAAACCAGCTGCGGCTGCGGTGCGCGAATTCTTTGGCTCCTCGCAGCTCAGCCAGTTCATGGACCAAACCAACCCGCTGTCGGAAGTCACTCACAAACGCCGCCTGTCGGCGCTTGGGCCGGGTGGTCTGACCCGCGAGCGTGCTGGCTTTGAGGTCCGCGACGTACACCCGACCCACTATGGTCGGATGTGCCCGATTGAAACGCCGGAAGGGCCGAACATCGGTCTGATCAACTCGCTGGCCACTTTTGCCCGCGTCAACAAATACGGCTTCATCGAAACCCCGTATCGCAAGGTTGTCGACTGTCACGTCACCGACGAAGTGCAGTACATGTCCGCGACCGAGGAAATGCGTCACACCGTGGCCCAGGCCAACGCGACGCTGGACGAGGATGGCAACTTCATCAACGATCTGGTCTCTACACGTCAGTCCGGCGAATACATGCTGGCCCCGCGTGAACATGTTGATCTGATCGACGTCAGCCCGAAACAGCTGGTATCGGTTGCTGCCTCGTTGATCCCGTTTTTGGAAAATGACGACGCCAACCGCGCCCTGATGGGGTCGAACATGCAACGTCAGGCCGTGCCGCTGCTGCAAGCAGAGGCACCGCTGGTCGGAACCGGGATCGAGGAAGTCGTGGCCCGCGATTCAGGTGCTGCGATCCTTGCAAAACGCGCAGGCGTCATTGACCAGGTCGACGGCACACGGATCGTTATCCGTGCGACCGAAGATCTGGAACTGGGCGACGCAGGTGTTGACATCTACCGGATGCGCAAATTCCAGCGTTCGAACCAGAACTCCTGCATCAACCAGCGTCCGCTGGTGAAGGTTGGACAAACGGTTCAAAAAGGCGAAGTTATTGCCGACGGTCCATCCACTGATATGGGTGAACTGGCGCTGGGCAAAAACGTGGTCGTCGCGTTTATGCCCTGGAATGGCTACAACTACGAAGACTCGATCCTGATTTCAGAGCGGATCGTGCGCGATGACGTCTTTACCTCGGTCCATATCGAGGAATTTGAAGTCGCTGCTCGTGACACGAAACTGGGGCCAGAAGAGATCACCCGCGATATCCCGAATGTCGGCGAAGAAGCGCTGCGCAACCTTGATGAGGCTGGCATCGTTTACATCGGCGCCGACGTTCAGCCGGGCGATATTCTTGTTGGCAAGATCACCCCCAAAGGCGAAAGCCCAATGACACCAGAAGAAAAACTTCTGCGTGCCATCTTTGGTGAGAAAGCCTCTGACGTGCGCGATACATCGCTGCGTGTGAAACCGGGTGATTTCGGAACCGTTGTCGAGGTCCGCGTCTTTAACCGCCACGGTGTGGAAAAAGACGAACGTGCCCTGCAGATCGAGCGTGAAGAGGTCGAAAGCCTGTCGCGTGACCGTGATGACGAGCTCGCAATTCTGGATCGCAACATCTACGCCCGTCTGAAAGATCTGATCCTTGGCAAGGTTGCTGTCAAAGGCCCGAAAGGTGTGAAGCCGAACGCGGAGATTACCGAGGATTTGCTGGATAGCCTGAGCCGTGGCCAATGGTGGCAGCTGGCGCTGAAAGATGAATCTGACGCGCAAATCGCCGAGGCTCTGAACGAACAGTACGAGGCGCAGAAACGTGCTCTCGACGCCCGTTTCGAGGACAAGGTCGAAAAAGTCCGCCGCGGCGACGATCTGCCCCCGGGTGTGATGAAGATGGTCAAAGTCTTCATCGCCGTGAAGCGCAAGCTTCAGCCGGGTGATAAGATGGCTGGTCGTCACGGCAACAAAGGTGTGGTTTCCAAGGTTGTCCCGATGGAAGACATGCCGTTCCTGGCCGATGGCACCCCCGTCGATATCGTTCTGAACCCACTGGGCGTGCCCAGCCGGATGAACGTTGGTCAGATCCTTGAAACCCACATGGGTTGGGCCGCACGCGGTCTGGGTCTGCAAATCGACGATGCGCTGGGTGAATACCGCCGCTCTGGCGACCTGACCCCGGTTCGCGACGCGATGAAAATCGCCTATGGCGAGGATGTCTATGATGAAGGCATCTCTGTCATGGACGAAACCGATCTGGTCGAGGCCGCCGGCAACGTTACCCGTGGTGTGCCGATCGCAACGCCGGTCTTTGACGGCGCGAAAGAGGCTGATGTCAACAACGCGCTGGAACGTGCAGGCTTTGACACTTCGGGTCAGTCGGTTCTGTTTGACGGTCGGACCGGTGAACAGTTCAGCCGTCCGGTGACTGTAGGCATCAAGTATCTCTTGAAACTGCACCACCTGGTTGACGACAAGATCCACGCGCGTTCCACCGGGCCCTACAGCCTTGTTACGCAGCAGCCGTTGGGTGGTAAGGCCCAGTTCGGTGGCCAGCGTTTCGGGGAGATGGAAGTCTGGGCGCTGGAAGCTTATGGCGCGGCCTATACGCTGCAGGAAATGCTCACCGTCAAGTCGGACGACGTGGCAGGCCGCACAAAGGTCTACGAGTCGATCGTCAAGGGCGAGGACAATTTCGAGGCTGGCGTGCCAGAGTCGTTCAACGTGCTCGTGAAAGAAGTTCGGGGCCTCGGCCTCAACATGGAACTCCTGGACGCAGAGGAAGAGGAATAAGGCGGGACCCCCGCCTAACCCTTCCCTTTGCCCGAATTCAAGGATTTGAAAATGAACCAGGAACTGACAACCAACCCGTTCAACCCATTGGCTCCGCAAAAGGCCTTTGACGAAATCAAGGTCTCTTTGGCATCGCCAGAGCGGATCCTGTCGTGGTCGTTCGGTGAGATCAAGAAACCCGAAACCATCAACTACCGGACGTTCAAGCCCGAACGTGACGGTCTGTTCTGCGCCCGTATCTTTGGCCCGATCAAAGATTACGAATGTCTGTGCGGTAAGTATAAGCGGATGAAATATCGCGGCGTTGTCTGCGAAAAATGTGGTGTTGAGGTAACGCTGCAAAAGGTTCGCCGCGAACGCATGGGCCATATCGAACTGGCTGCACCCTGTGCCCATATCTGGTTTCTGAAATCGCTGCCGTCGCGCATCGGTCTGATGCTGGACATGACTTTGCGTGATCTGGAACGGGTTCTCTACTTTGAAAACTACGTCGTGATCGAACCGGGCCTGACTGATCTCACCTACGGTCAGATGATGACCGAAGAAGAGTTCATGGACGCCCAGGACATGTACGGCATGGACGCCTTCACCGCCAATATCGGTGCCGAAGCGATCCGCGAAATGCTGTCCATGATCGATCTGGAATCAGAGGCTGAAACCCTGCGCGCCGATCTGGCCGAGGCAACCGGCGAGCTGAAGCCTAAAAAGATCATCAAGCGTCTGAAAGTGGTCGAGAGCTTCCTTGAATCTGGCAACCGCCCGGAATGGATGGTCATGACCGTGATTCCGGTGATCCCGCCAGAACTGCGCCCGCTGGTACCGCTGGATGGGGGCCGTTTCGCGACCTCTGACCTGAACGATCTCTATCGTCGGGTGATCAACCGGAACAACCGTCTGAAACGCCTGATCGAACTGCGTGCACCTGACATCATCGTCCGCAACGAAAAACGGATGTTGCAGGAATCTGTGGATGCGCTGTTTGACAACGGTCGCCGAGGCCGCGTGATCACTGGCGCCTCCAAGCGCCCGCTGAAATCGCTGTCCGACATGCTGAAAGGCAAGCAGGGCCGTTTCCGTCAGAACCTTTTGGGAAAACGGGTCGACTTCTCTGGCCGTTCCGTGATCGTGACCGGCCCAGAACTGAAACTGCATCAGTGCGGTCTGCCTAAGAAAATGGCGCTGGAGCTGTTCAAGCCGTTCATCTATTCGCGGCTGGAAGCCAAAGGTCTGTCCTCGACCGTCAAGCAAGCCAAGAAACTGGTGGAAAAGGAACGCCCTGAAGTTTGGGATATCCTTGATGAGGTCATCCGCGAACATCCGGTCATGCTGAACCGTGCGCCGACGCTTCACCGTCTGGGCATCCAGGCGTTTGAGCCGGTCCTGATCGAAGGTAAAGCCATTCAGCTGCACCCGCTGGTCTGTTCGGCCTTTAACGCCGACTTTGATGGCGACCAGATGGCCGTTCACGTGCCGCTCAGCCTTGAGGCACAGCTCGAAGCCCGCGTTCTGATGATGTCCACGAACAACGTTCTGTCACCGGCCAACGGTGCACCGATCATCGTGCCGTCGCAGGATATGGTTCTTGGTCTTTACTACACCTCGATGCAGCGTGAAGGCATGAAGGGCGAAGGCATGATCTTTGCCGATATCGAAGAGGTCCAGCACGCGCTGGACGCCGGCGAAGTGCATCTGCACGCCAAGATTAAGGCCCGACTGCCGCAGATCGATGATGAAGGCAACGAGGTGATGGTTCGCTTTGATACCACACCAGGTCGTGTGCGCCTGGGCGCACTGTTGCCAAAGAACGCCAAAGCACCGTTCGAGCTGGTCAACCGTCTGTTGCGCAAAAAAGAAGTGCAGCAGGTCATCGACACCGTGTATCGCTACTGTGGTCAGAAAGAATCCGTTATTTTCTGTGACCAGATCATGGGGTCCGGTTTCCGCGAAGCGTTCAAGGCTGGCATCTCGTTTGGTAAGGATGACATGGTCATTCCTGACAACAAGTGGACCATCGTTGACGACACCCGCGATCAGGTGAAGGGCTTTGAACAACAGTATATGGACGGTCTGATCACTCAGGGCGAAAAGTACAACAAAGTCATCGACGCCTGGTCCAAGTGTAACGACAAAGTCACCGACGCGATGATGGACAACATCTCGACCGCGGATTGCGACGAAGATGGCGCAGAACAGGAACCCAACTCCGTCTACATGATGGCGCATTCCGGTGCGCGGGGCTCTGTCACCCAGATGAAACAGCTGGGTGGGATGCGTGGCCTGATGGCGAAACCTTCGGGCGAGATTATCGAAACGCCAATTATCTCGAACTTTAAAGAAGGTCTGACCGTGCTTGAGTACTTCAACTCGACCCACGGTGCCCGGAAAGGTCTGTCCGATACCGCGCTGAAAACCGCAAACTCCGGTTACCTGACCCGTCGTCTGGTGGACGTGGCACAGGATTGTATCGTTCGCGCCCGCGATTGCGGAACCGAACGTGCAATCACAGCAGAGGCTGCCATCAATGATGGCGAGGTTGTCGCCTCTCTGTCTGAACGGATTCTGGGTCGTGTGACTGCAGATGATGTTCTGGTTCCCGGAACCGAGGACGTCCTGGTCAAAGCGGGCGAGCTGCTTGACGAACGTATGGCAGATGCCATCGAAGAGGCTGGTGTTGTTTCCATGCGCATCCGCAGCCCACTGACCTGTGAGGCAGAGGAAGGCGTCTGCGCCATGTGTTACGGGCGTGATCTTGCCCGCGGGACTATGGTCAACACCGGCGAGGCTGTCGGCATTATCGCGGCACAGTCCATCGGTGAGCCTGGTACTCAGCTGACCATGCGGACCTTCCACATCGGTGGTGTTGCGCAGTCGTCTGGCCAGCAATCCTTCCAAGAGGCAAGTCACGAAGGTAAAGTAGAGCTTCGTGATGCCAGCATCCTGGAAAATGCTGACGGTGAACTGGTCTCCATGAGCCGCAACCTGCAGGTTGCGATCATGGATGACAACGGTCAGGAACTGGCCTCGCACAAGGTCAGCTATGGTTCCAAACTGCACGTCAAGGATGGGCAAAAAGTGTCCCGGGGCGACAAGCTCTATGAATGGGATCCCTACACCCAGCCGATCATCGCTGAAAAATCCGGTATCGCCAAATTCGTCGATCTGGTGTCTGGCGTGGCCGTGCGGGACGAAACCGACGATGCAACTGGCATGACGCAGAAAATCGTTGTCGACTGGCGCACTGCGCCGAAAGGTAATGAGCTGAAGCCAGAGATTATCGTCATGGGCGAAGATGGCGAACCAGTACGTAACGATGCTGGTAACCCGGTCACCTATGCGATGTCCGTGGATGCCATCCTGTCGATCGAAGATCAGCAGGAAATCAAAGCTGGTGACGTGGTTGCCCGTATCCCGCGTGAAGGTGCGAAAACCAAGGACATCACCGGTGGTCTGCCGCGTGTGGCTGAACTCTTTGAGGCACGTCGTCCCAAAGACAACGCCATCATCGCAGAGATCGATGGTTACGTCCGCTTTGGCCGCGACTACAAGAACAAGCGTCGCATCTCGATCGAACCCTTGGATGACAGCCGCGAACCCGTCGAATACATGGTGCCCAAAGGCAAGCACATCCCGGTCGCCGAAGGTGACCTGGTGCGCAAGGGCGACTACATCATGGACGGCAACCCGGCACCTCATGACATCCTGTCGATCATGGGTGTAGAGGCCCTGGCCAACTACATGATTGACGAGGTTCAGGACGTCTATCGCCTGCAAGGTGTGAAGATCAACGACAAGCACATCGAAGTCATCGTTCGCCAGATGCTGCAGAAATGGGAAATCCAGGAATCTGGGGACACCACACTGCTGAAAGGCGAACATGTCGATAAGGCAGAGTTTGACGCCGCCAACGAGAAAGCCCTAAAGAAGGGCGGACGCGAGGCCAAAGGCGCGCCGATCCTTCTGGGGATCACCAAAGCATCGCTGCAAACACGTTCGTTTATCTCGGCAGCCTCCTTCCAGGAAACCACCCGCGTTCTGACCGAGGCATCGGTTCAGGGCAAACGCGACAAACTGGTCGGTCTGAAGGAAAACGTCATCGTTGGTCGTCTGATCCCGGCCGGAACCGGCGGGGCCACACAGCAGGTCCGCCGCGTTGCGCAGGAACGCGACAACGTCGTGATCGAGGCCCGTCAGGAAGAAGCAGCAGCCGCTGCCGCGCTTGCCGCACCGGACGCAGCCTTTGCCGATGACGGCGTGATCGACAGCGACCTGAGCGACGTGTTCGAAAGCCGCGATTGATCGCGATTGCTGATTGAGAGACAAAAAAACCCGCCAGAGATGGCGGGTTTTTTTATGACGTGGGGCTAACTACAAAAATGGCTGGGCGGACAGCCTCTGCCGTCCGCCTGCCATAACGAAATGTTTGCACATCGCGACCTTCTGCGGAGGAAAGCCCAACATGTTGATCGTTGCGGAGGGCGCAAAAGGCGGCTCACCGCAACCATGTTTATGCTCATCTAGGCCTTTTGCCGGGCGTTCGTCGGGTCCCAAACCGGGGCGTCATGCAGGGTCAGCGTTCGGCGTTCACCCAAAATGACGACGTCCAGACCCTCGGTCGCACCCGGTTCAACATAGGCGAAGGCCAGACTTTTCCCGGTGGCATGGCCGAACCCGCCCGATGTGCAGACGCCGACCACTTTGTCACCCTGCATCACCGCTTCGCCGCCATAGATATCGCAATCGGTTGCGGCCACTTCGCCATAGACCAACGTGGTCGCAAGGCCTTGCTGACGCACCCTTTCGGTCGCAGCGCGGCCATTGAATTCACCCTTTCCCGGGGCGTAAAACCTTTGGCAATCAGCCTCAATCAGGCTGATCTCGTTGGTCAGTTCCGCGGCGTAGCCTCGATAGCCCTTTTCCATCCGCAATGAATTTACGGCATGGACGCCAAAATCGGCAATTTCGTGTGTCTGACCTTCGGTCCAGATGGCATCATAAAGTTTCGCCAGATCACCCATCGGCGCGTGCAGCTCCCAGCCGAGCTCGCCGACATAACTCACCCGCAGGGCCCGAACCGGGACCCCTGCGATCGTGATCTCTTGCCCTGACAGCCAGCGGAAGGAGGCATTGGTCAGATCAGCATCTGTCAGGGGCGCCAGCACATCACGCGATTTCGGCCCGGCAACCACCAACATGCCGTAAACATCGGTGACATTGGCAATTGTTACATCGTCCCCAGCAGCAAATGTCAGCTGATCCAGCACCATCCGTTCGGTGCCTGCACCTGACAGGACATAGAACCGATCATCATCCAGCCGGGTGATGGTCCATTCGCCCTCGATCCGGCCATTATCCGACAAGACATGGGTTAGATTTATGCCCCCGGTCTTGGCAGGCAGCTTGTTGGCGGTTAGACGATCCAGCAGAGCCTCGGCACCTGCGCCGATCACGTCGAATTTGGCAAAGCTCGACAAGTCCATAATGCCTACGCGTTCGCGGACTGCATTGCATTCCTTGGCGACAATATCAAAGACGTTGTTGCGCCGGTATTGCAGCGTTTCTTCGAACCCTTCGGGCGCGAAATACTTGGGGCGCTCCCAACCATAGACTTCGGTGTAAACCGCGCCTTTGGCTTTTAGCGGTTCATATAGCGGGGTCACCCGGTTGGGGCGACCTGCATGGATTTCACGACCCGGCAGCGGTGTTTCGAACATGTTCTCATAGTCATCGAAACTTTTGGCGCGGGTATAATCGGGATCTGCATAGGCCCCAAACCGGCGCGGGTCGACGCAGTGCATGTTGATCTCGGCATCACCATGTACCATCCATTGCGCAAGATACTTGCCCGTCCCTGCGCCCTGGGCAATGCCAATGGCCGCCCCGCAACATTGCCAGAAATTGCGCAACCCCGGTGCGGGACCAACCAGCGGATTGCCATCAGGTGTATGCGGGATGGCTCCGTTGATGATGCGTTTGATGCCAGCATTGGCAAAGGTCGGCATCCTGTCCAAGGCTTTTTCCAGCCACGGGACGATGCGGTCAAGGTCGCCTTCAAACAGCTCATTTTCGCTGTTCCATTCCGGGAACCCGCCGCGCCCGGCCCAGGCCTCGCGGCTGCCATAGTGTTCGTAGATGCCGACAAGCCCGGCATTTTGTTCTTGTCGGTAGTACCCCGCCATGGCTGGGTCACGCATAACCGGAAGTTCGGTGTCCAGGTCCTTGAACTCTTCCAGCGGTTCGGTCACCAGATACTGGTGTTCCATATTGGTGATCGGGGTTTCCACGCCCACCCACTTGCCAACCTCACGGGCATAACATCCAGCCGCATTCACCACGTGCTCGGCACGAATGTTGCCCTTGTCGGTTACCACTTCGAATTCTCCACAGGGCAGCACATTGATATCAGTCACAAGCGTGCGCCGAAGGATCGTGGCCCCAAGCTGACGCGCGCCCGCCGCCATCGCGTTGCACGCGCTAGAGGGATCCACATGGCCGTCCATGTTCGTGTAGGCCCCCGCCAGGATACCGTCGGTTTCCAGCCATGGATTCAGCTCTTTGATGCGGTCCGGGCCGATTACCTCCATATGGAAACCGACATTTGCAGAAAATCCGGCAACATGTTCGAACCAGTCGACTTCTTTCTGTGTCGTGGCCAGACGGATACCGCCGCAACCGTGCCAGCCTGCGGGCTGTCCGGTGATCTCTTCCAGTCGGGGATAGAGCGTGTTGGAATAATGATGGATCTTGGCCATGTTGTAGTTGCTGATAAAGCTGGGGCATTGTCCTGCCGCGTGCCAGGTGGAGCCGCTTGTCAGCTCTCCTTTTTCGATCAGCACCACATCCTTCCAGCCCTCTTCCGCCAGATGATAGGCCAGACCGACCCCCATCATGCCGCCACCGATGATCACGACCTTTGCATGAGATTGCATAATGGATTTCCTTTCTTTTTTGTGGCTACCAGGTGCCGTTGCCGGCAAACATCCGGGCCTTTGGCAGAACGATGTTGTAGGTTTCGCGCAATTGCCGATCCACGGCCTCGGGAATATGGTTGGGATAGTGATCGGCAAGGATAGTGCGCACGCTGTCGCGCGCCTTATCCCGCGCATCGCGCCCGCCCGCATTTTCCCATTCGCTGATGCTGCGCCGATCGGCGATGTCGGGATAAAGGTAATCGGTTTTCATCCGCGCAAATGTCTGCGGGTGACCCAGGTAATGTCCTTCGCCCATGACAACTTCGCGGATCACATCAAAATTCACGGTGTCTTCGTTGACTTCGATGCCTTTGACCGTGCGCAGGATTGCGCCCAGCAAGTCATTGTCCAGTACATAGCTTTCAAAGCTGGTCCCCATCAGGCTGCCATGCATGCCCGCGCATTCGTGGATCATCGAGGCCCCGGCATGTGCGGCCAATGAAATGGTGTAACCTTTTTCGCCACCCGCCTGCATGTCGGGTAGCTTGCTGTCGGTCATGCCCGCAGGCACCGAGTTTGGCAGGTCATAGTAACCAGCCATCTGGGCGCAGGCGGCGGACAGAAGCGCCTGTTCCCCCGATCCACCCGACATTGCACCGGTGCGCAGGTCGCTGACAAAGGGCCAGGTGGCAAAGATCGCGCGGCATTCAGGGTCGATGATGTTGCACAGGATCAAGCCGGCCAGAACCTCGGCGCAGGCTTGCGCCACGGCACCAGCCAATGCCGCGGGTGCGGTGGCCCCGGCCTGGCTGGCCGCCACCAGAAGGATCGGCATCCCGGCCTCAACCGCTGCTTCCAGCGCATCGCAGCTTTCTGTGGCAAAGCGCATGGGCGGCACGACATGACAACAGACAGCGGTGCAGAAGGGGCGCGCGCGAAACTTTCCCTCGCCGCCCGCCACAGCATCCAGCATTGGCATAACTGCCTTGACGCTGGCGCTGTCGGTATAGCTGACGGCGATGGATTTGGTAGTACCGGACAGGCAGGCATAGGTGGTGTTGATATCCAAATCGAGCACCGAGCTTGTATCCCGGGCCACGACAGAACGGTGATACCAGTGGATGTTGTCCATCCGGTCCACCAACCGGGCTATGTCATAAAGATCGGCCACCGTGCTTTCGCGGTACTTGCCGGTGTTGAAATCCATGATCGTCGGCGCGGCACCTCCGGTCCCTGTATGCACACGCTGACCGCCGATCTGAATGTCGTGCCTGGGATCAATACCGTGCAACGTGAACTTGCGACGCGTGCGCGCGATCATGTCTTCGACCATGCTACGCGGGAAACACAGGCGCCCGTCGCTGCCAACCTCACATCCAGCCGCCACGGCGCGTGCCTCAAGGCTGGGTGTGATCTGACTGAGGCCGAGGTCGGCCAAGAGCTGTAGCACCAGCTCGTGGATGCGCTCCATCTCTGGTGTGGTCAGCGGGCGATAATGACCACCGACCATGCCCGGATTGATCGGTGGGGTGGCCGATTTAACCTCGGCCTTGTTGCGGCCTCTGCGGTTCGGTTTGTGGGTGGCAGTTGCGGGCATCAGAGACCTCACGGTGATTTCTGAGCGCCAATAACTCCGGAAACACTGCTCGCCTCAAACGATTATTTTGAATGTAACGCATTCCTAGGAATCATGCGAAATTCAACCCATCCCCTCGCTTTCCTCTATCATCCATTGAAGAAAGCTCGAAACTGCCGGAATTGAAATTCTGTCACTTAATGCGCCAACATAATAGCTGCTCGTCGTTTCAAGCGGATGTTCAAAAGGGCACACCAACTGCCCGCTACTTATCATTGTGTCGGTGATATAGCTCCAACCCAGGGCGACACCCCGGCCGGCCTCTGCCCCTTGCAAAACCATCGGGTAGCTGTTCAACCGGATACCCCTGCGCACGGGTTGCCCCGTGATGCCTTGCTGCACCAGCCAAACCTGCCAATCGACAGCGCCCCAAATTGCGCCACCACCATCCAGATGCAGCAGCGTCTGATCCAGTAAATCACTGGGACGTTGAAGCTCGGGATGATTGTCGAGATAGTCCCGGCTGCAAACCGGATAAACCCGTTCACCAACAAGCCAGCGCGCCTCAACCCCGTCCCAGCCGCCTTGACCATATAACACGGCGACATCCGCATCGCCCTTGTTCAGGTCGACGATCTGATCGGTGGCAAGGACACGTAAATCGATGTCAGGGTAACGTTCAGCAAACCGCTCCAGCCGCGGCATCAGCCAGTAGTAAGAAAAGGCAACCGAAGCGGCCACCGTGATCTGCGGTGTGGCAGTCGATACGCGCAGGCCTGAGACACAGCCTGTGATCTCATCCAGCCCGCGGGTGACAGCCTCAAACAACTGCTGCCCTTCGGATGTCAACTCGATGGCCCGATGTTTGCGCCGGAACAACGCGCGACCCAGATCCTCTTCCAATGACTTGATCTGACGGCTGACAGCACTTTGCGTCAAGCACAGCTCTTCTGCGGCAGCGGCAAAGCTCATCCGGCGCGAAACTGCCTCGAAAGTGTGCAGTTGTGAAAGGGCAGGCAGCGGATATTTTCTCACATGTTTATTCCCTGGAATTAATGCGAGCAAACTGACGACAAGTAATACTTGAACGACCAGACACGCCCGTGTCCAGATTTAAAGTCATTCGCGGCGCGGGATCATCGCCTTGGGCAAAAATATTTCCTGACGCCCAGACGCAGTCTCATGGATCACGCTCTCGTATTTGTGTTGTGTTCTTGATTGTCATATTCCTCCCCATGTATCTGCATTGGCGTATTTCGTGGATGTCTCTGGGTGGATAGTTGGAAACAGAATGGCGAAGGGTTCATTTTGATTGTGCCCTGCCGATTGTGATGGTGCGTTTATCAAGGCTTGCCTCGGTTCGATGCTGGATCAAATTGCCGACCTGCAAAATACAGCTGTATTCTGCCGCGTCACTTAGGTTGGATTGATTTCTAAATGTCCGCGTGTTGACAACCCATCCGACTCTCCATATACCGCGCGCATCCGGGCTGGGGGGAAACCCTTTTGCCTGAACCCATAGTCCAGTGGTCATGATCCGGGTCTTCCATACCCCGATCCTCTGAATGCCCACCGCGTCGTTCACCTCGGTACGGGAACGATTGCGGTTTTTGGCTTTGCGGTCGTCTTAAGTGCCGAAATGAATGAGCCGCGCGGGGGCCCCCGTGCATGAACCAAAGTTGCAACACGGGGAATGAACCGGAATGCCAACGATCCAACAGCTGATCCGCAAACCGCGGCAGCCAAAAGTAAGATCTCAGAAGTCCCAGCACCTGCAGGCGTGCCCGCAGAAGCGTGGGGTATGTACGCGCGTTTACACAACAACGCCGAAGAAACCGAACTCTGCTATGCGGAAAGTCGCCAAAGTGCGCCTGACCAATGGTTTTGAGGTCATCAGCTATATCCCGGGTGAAAGCCACAACCTTCAGGAACACTCTGTGGTTCTGATCCGTGGCGGTCGTGTGAAAGACCTTCCTGGTGTGCGCTACCACATCCTTCGCGGTGTTCTGGATACTCAGGGCGTCAAAGATCGTAAACAACGTCGTTCGAAATACGGCGCCAAGCGTCCCAAATAAGGAGAGCCGAGCATGTCACGTCGTCACGCCGCTGAGAAACGCGAAGTTCTGCCCGACGCCAAATATGGCGACCGCGTTCTGACCAAATTCATGAACAACCTGATGATCGACGGCAAGAAATCCGTCGCTGAGCGCATCGTTTACAATGCGTTTGACCGGGTTGAAGCCAAACTGAAACGCGCCCCCGTCGAAGTGTTCCACGAAGCACTGGACAACGTCAAACCGTCGGTTGAGGTTCGTTCCCGCCGGGTTGGTGGTGCCACCTATCAGGTTCCTGTCGAAGTGCGCCCCGAGCGCCGCGAAGCACTGGCCATCCGCTGGCTGATCTCTGCGGCTCGCAAGCGCAACGAAAACACGATGGAAGAGCGTTTCGCAGGCGAATTGCTGGATGCGGTCAATGGCCGTGGTACAGCCGTCAAGAAACGCGAAGACACCCACAAAATGGCCGACGCGAACAAAGCGTTCAGCCATTATCGCTGGTAATCCGAAGGACACAAGAAAATGGCACGCGAATATCCGCTCGACCGTTACCGCAACTTCGGCATCATGGCGCATATCGATGCAGGTAAAACCACCTGTTCCGAGCGCATCCTGTTCTACACCGGCAAATCTCACAACATCGGTGAGGTGCATGACGGTGCGGCTACTATGGACCACATGGAGCAGGAACAGGAACGTGGGATCACCATCACGTCCGCTGCGACAACCACATTCTGGGAACGCACAGAAGATGGCCAAACTGCGGATTCTGAAAAGCACCGCATGAACATCATCGACACCCCAGGTCACGTTGACTTCACCATCGAAGTTGAACGTTCTCTGGCGGTTCTCGATGGTGCTGTTGCTGTTCTTGACGCCAACGCAGGTGTTGAGCCGCAAACAGAAACCGTTTGGCGTCAGGCTGACCGCTACAAAGTTCCGCGCATTGTGTTCGTCAACAAGATGGACAAGATCGGCGCTGACTTCTTCAACTGTGTTCACATGATCGCAGACCGTACCGGTGCCCGTCCGATGCCAATCCAGTGCCCAATCGGCGCTGAGAACGAGCTGGAAGGCGCTGTTGACCTGATCACCATGAAAGAATGGGTTTGGGTTGGCGAAGATCTTGGGGCTTCTTGGGAACAACGCGAAGTTCGCGCTGAGCTGAAAGACAAGTGCGAAGAGATGCGCAACGAGCTGATCGAAATGGCCGTCGAAATGGACGACGATGCCATGGAAGCTTATCTGGAAGGCGAAGAGCCCTCCGTTGAAACTCTGCGCGCTTTGATCCGCAAGGGTACGCTGGCCATGGAATTCGTTCCTGTTCTGTGTGGCTCTGCGTTCAAAAACAAAGGTGTTCAACCACTGCTGAACGCTGTTGTCGATTATCTGCCCAGCCCGCTGGACGTTGTCGATTACATGGGCTTCAAACCTGGTGACGAAACGGAAACCCGTGACATCGCCCGCCGCGCGGATGATGACATGCCGTTCTCTGCTCTGGCGTTCAAAATCTGGAATGACCCGTTTGTTGGTTCACTGACCTTTACCCGTATTTACTCCGGTAAACTGGAAAAGGGTGACTCGTTCCTGAACTCGACCAAAGGCAAAAAAGAGCGTGTTGGCCGCATGATGATCATGCACTCCAACGATCGTGATGAAATCTCCGAAGCATTCGCAGGTGACATCATCGCTCTGGGTGGTCTGAAAGACACCACAACAGGTGACACGCTTTGTGCGATCAACGCGCCTGTGGTTCTGGAAACCATGACTTTCCCTGATCCGGTCATCGAAATCGCGGTAGAGCCTAAAACCAAGGGCGACCAAGAAAAGATGTCGACCGGTCTGGCACGTCTGGCGGCCGAAGATCCGTCCTTCCGCGTGGAAACTGATCTGGAATCCGGTCAGACCATCATGAAGGGCATGGGCGAACTTCACCTCGATATTCTGGTGGATCGTCTGCGTCGTGAATTCAAGGTCGAGGCCAACATCGGTGCGCCGCAGGTGGCTTACCGTGAAACGATTGGCCATGAGGTAGAGCACACCTACACCCACAAGAAACAGTCGGGTGGTTCGGGTCAGTATGCTGAGGTCAAACTCATCATTTCGCCAACTGAACCTGGTGAAGGGTATTCATTCGAGTCCCGCATCGTTGGTGGTGCTGTTCCAAAAGAATACATTCCGGGCGTCGAAAAAGGCATCAAATCGGTTATGGATAGCGGCCCGCTGGCTGGCTTCCCTGTGATCGACTTCAAAGTCGCCCTGATCGACGGGAAGTTCCATGACGTTGACTCCAGCGTTCTGGCCTTTGAAATCGCTGGTCGTATGGGCATGCGCGAAGGTATGCGCAAAGCGGGCGCCAAGATGCTGGAACCGATCATGAAAGTCGAAGTTGTCACACCTGAAGATTACACAGGTGGCATCATCGGCGATCTGACATCTCGTCGGGGTCAGGTGACCGGTCAGGCGCCACGCGGCAACGCGATTGCAATCGACGCGATGGTGCCATTGGCAAACATGTTCGGCTACATCAACACTCTGCGTTCCATGTCTTCGGGTCGTGCGCAGTTTACCATGCAGTTCGATCACTATGATCCGGTTCCACAGAACATCTCGGACGAAATTCAGGCGAAATTTGCCTAAGCGAAATTGGGGAAGCGGTCACCGCTTCCCCCTCAAAATAACAGGAGGCCATAATGGCAAAAGAGAAGTTTGAGCGGTCGAAGCCGCATTGCAACATCGGCACGATTGGTCACGTTGACCACGGCAAGACGACACTGACGGCTGCGATCACCAAGCAGTTTGGCGATTTCCAAAGCTA
>NZ_JBXVVI010000011.1:0-103343 GCF_057219155.1 Roseovarius sp. YIN77 | reverse complement strand
AGCCTGTCAGGCTCCACCCCCGGCGAGGACGGCTATGGCCGCGTCTTCCTGGGCATGGACTTCGCCAATGGCGGGTTTGAACTGGGCTATGACAGCAACGAAGAGCTGAGCGCCACCGCGAGTTATAGCTGGCGGTTTTGAGCACGCATTGACCGAGAAACGAACGGCGCCCCTGCGATCATTTCGCGGGGGTATCCTTTTTTCAGGTGAGATTTTTGGCAGCGCCCGAGATCACTGTCATTCTTTCATCACAAATTCCCAGCCCAATACCCGTACTCAAAATCTTGGATCGTAATTGTTTCAATGCCGCGCTATTCTAGGGTCGAGCAGAATAATAAAATCTAGGATTATGGTTGTGTGGACTCTCCGCCCGCCATCAACAGGTGTCATGAGATTATCAGGAAGTTTCTCTAAATCAGCGGCCTTGTGTGTCGGGGTTGCGGCCTTGTCAGCATGCATCGGCGGGGGCGGTGGCGAAGACGCGGGTAGCGCAAGCCTGTCCAGTCCCGCTTTGGTCGCCATGGAGGTGTTGAGCGCCTTTTATGTGGACTCATTTGACATCTACGAAACAACGGCGTCGGACCTGCGTAACAGTGTCCAGTATCAGTTGCAGAACACCGGTTGGAATTTTGGTGGTGTCGGGAAGACCTATTTCAGCTTCCCGCTGGCGGCGTCGCGTGTCGAATATGCCCATGCTGTTGGATTGACTGGCGCTGGGCAGACCATTTCGATTGTTGATAACGGATTTCTGACCAGCCACGAAACGCTGGATGGGAAATCCATCTCGACCGCCGGTGCGGTTGGAGTTGAGGATCATGGCACCAGCGTGGCCTCAATCGCGGCTGGTGAATCGTCGACCTTTATCGGCGTTGCACCGGGGGCGGATTTGGCGTTGGGCAGTTTTGATACCTTTGCCAGCCGGACCGCAGCGACCGCGCAAGCATTGGCCCTGAATGCGGTAGCCCAGAACAATTCATGGGGCTTTGACAATGCTGATGTCACCCAAGTGAATTTCGATACGTTGTTCGTGAACAATCCAGACGGCGCTGATTACCTGTCTGCGCTGGAAGCATATGCAGCTCAAGGTGTGGTGATTTTTGCGGTCTCAAACGATGATACCAAAACCACATCGACGATTATGGCCGCGCTCCCCCATCTGCAGTCTGATCTGACGGCGGGATGGCTGGCCGTGGCCAATGCGGTGCCGGATTTTGATAATGACCGCATTCTGTCTGCACAGCTTTTATCTTCGGGCTGTCTGGAAGCGGCCGCGTGGTGTTTGGTGGCCGATGGGGCCTGGACTGCGGCGATTTCGGCGGGTGTCGATGCGTATGATTTGGGAACCGGGTCGTCCTTTGCGGCACCGCAGGTGGCGGGTGCTTTGGCGATTTTGGCCGAGGCGTTTCCCACGATGACCCCGCATGAACTGCGTGTCCGGTTGCTGGCCTCTGCCGATAACGGATTTTATTCCCATGATGGCAGTATTGAACTGGCCGATGGGTTCTTTCACGGCTACAGCGACGACTTTGGCCATGGGTTCCTTGATCTTCGCGCCGCGCTGTTGCCCATCGGAACCGCGACCCTTTCTGTCGGGGACACATCTGTGACGGTGGGCGAGCCGATGGTCCTGTCGGGTGCGGCCATGGGTGATGCGGTAACGCGGAGCCTTTCGGGAATGGAAGTCGCCGTCACGGATGCCTTAAGCGCCGGGTTTGACATGCAGGCCGAGACGTTAACCGCCACCGTCGCCCCGCAATCCATCGCGACGGTGCGGATGTCAGAGATACTGTCCTATGACATGACCCAGGCGCGGCTGGCCCCGGCGGCGCATGTGAACGATCCGTTTGCAACGCTGGAGGGGCAGACGGTTAACCTGATGTCCACAGCGGGCGGGGTGAATGCCTCCTTTCTGACTCCGAACCTGTTTGGTGAGGATGTCAGCTATGGCGTCAGCCTGTCGCGAGACCTGATGCCGAAATCCGATGTTGATTTGGAGCTGGGGTTGAAGGTCTTCCATGACGGTGGCGGGGCGGTTGGGTTTGCTGATGCACAGGCCAATGGGCTGGGTGCCGATATGGCGGCGCTGCATATGGGTCTGTCGCGGGAATTTGACAGCGGCACGTTTGTTGGCCTGACCGGGGAGTTCGGCATCGGCACGTTGGAAACCCCCTCGTTTTTTGAGGCCGACAGTTCCGTGCGTTATGACAGTTTCGGCCTGCAGTTTGGCAAGCGGCGCATCCTGTCAAACTCGGATCGCCTGACCCTGGGTCTGTCGATGCCGATGGCGATTTCTGATGGCGGCGCACAGGTGCAATTGCCCGTTGTGATGTCTGATGGCAGTTCCCAGATGAGCACCGTTAGCCTGGATCTGGCACCACAGAAGCGGCAGCTGGACCTGTCGCTGACCTATCAGGCAGAGGTTGCCAGCAATCTGGAACTGGTGCTGGAACTGGTTCACGCCCAAAACCACGGCAATATCGCCGATCTGGAAGATACAGCCGGGATTCTGGCCTTCAGCTATCGGTTCTGACCTCACGAAAATCTGGTCACAATCGCCCCCGGTCTGCTAAGGCTGGGGGCGTTGTTTTGTGTGGGGCGCGCGCGGATATGAAATTCTTCTTCACTCACCTGAAAAATCGATGTGTCTGGAGCTGGCACGGCGTGCGGGATACCTGGGCCACAGAGTATTCCTTTCGCAGCTGGATCTGGGCCAATCTGATCTCTGCTGCGCTGGCGCTCTACCTGCCGCTGACCAGTGGGGAGCGCGCCCTGATATTGGCACTGGGCATCATGGTCATCGCGGCAGAGCTGATGAACACCGCGATTGAGCGCTGCGTGGATTATATATCCGAAGATCACCACCCACTGGCCAAACAGGCCAAGGACGCCGGCAGCGGTGGCGTGGCGGTGGCGGCGATTGCAGCGGGCGTGGCGTGGGTTGTGGTGTTGGTGCGGGTGTTAAGTTGATCAAAAAGCCAACAATCTATTTGGACAATAACATAATCAGCAAGTTAGCAGATGGTCAGCTACACAATTTGAAGAAAGCATTTCTTTCCGAATTATTCATTCCAGTCTATTCGCATATCACCGTCGACGACATGCAGGACTCAACTGAATTTGAAAGAAGAGTAGAACTAATTGATGAAATCAGAGCGCTAAGACTGGTCGTTGAAGACCTTAGCGCTACCAACGGCAAATTAGTCGATCAGCGGGCTTCTGAATTTATTGAGAGCTTATCTGAGGAGGCATTTGACATTGGAGAGTTCTTAAGTGTGCTAGACGAGTTTTCTTTGTTTGCACATGGATCAAAATCGAAAAAAGAAATTGAACAGATTGACCAAAAGTTCAGAAATGCAGTTTCGGATTTGATGGGTGAGCTTGTATTCGAGTTGCGTGATATTTCTCCCTTTGCTTCTCAAATGATATCAGAAGCCTCATTAGACATTGAGAGTTCTCCAATGTTCGAAGCGCCGAAATATTTAGAAGAACCTCCAAAGGTGCCGGATCAAGGGTTAGACAATTTAAAGCATATTTCAAGCACTCGGCCTCCGAATGTTCTGACCAAGATTCTTGATCTCTATCCAGAAGAAATGAGCGATTCAATTGCCGATACATTTGGTGGTGCCAAGTATAGCTTTTCAAACTTGAGCGAAGCTGTCGCTTTGCTCGGACTTCTGGGCTTCAACAATGATAAGCGGATTAAGAAAGCGGATGGTAAACGCGCGTTGCAGGGGGCGAAAAGCGAACGCAACGATGTTCAGCATATCTCGTTTGCGTTAGCATGCGATGCATTTGTCACAAATGATAAGCGAAGTGCCAGAAAACATTTCGCTTTGTCAGAGTACTTAAAACTGTCTTCCAACACGCTGTATGTTTCGACGGATGGGAAGGTTCGATTGCTGTCAGACGAATATTGGCCTTAGTTTGACTTAGCATCAATCCACCCGGCGGCAACGCCGGGCAGCGCCCGAGCCGCCCCATGGCGGGCGTTTTTCGCCCACCCGGGTCGGGCGCTGCCCTCTGTTTTCTGTAATTACTTAACCAGTTGGCCCCAGAGGTCGTATTCCCCCGCTTCATCAACTTCGACCGTCACGATATCGCCCACCGATATCCCCTCCGTCCCCTCGTCAATGAACAAATTCCCGTCGATTTCTGGCGCGTCGGCTTTAGTGCGGCAGGTGGCGATGCCGTCTTCGTCAATGTCGTCGACGATCACATCCATCTCCTGCCCGACTTTGGCGGCGAGTTTTGCTTCGGATATTTCCTGCGCCTTTTCCATGAAACGGTCCCAGCGCTCTTGCTTCACCTCTTCGGCCACGTGATCCGGCAGGGCGTTGGAACGGGCACCATCGACGTTTTCATACTTAAAACATCCGACGCGGTCCAGTTGGGCCTCATCCATCCAATCCAGCAGGGTCTGGAATTCTTCTTCAGTCTCGCCCGGATAACCCACGATGAAGGTCGAGCGCAGGGTGATCTCGGGGCACACGTCTCGCCACGCTGCGATTTCATCCAGCGTTTTTGATCCCGCCGCCGGGCGGGCCATGCGTTTCAACGTGTCCGGGTGCGCGTGCTGAAACGGGATGTCCAGATAGGGCAGGATCAACCCATCCGCCATCAGCGGGATCAGGTCGCGCACATGGGGGTAGGGATAGACATAGTGGAGCCGCACCCAGGCGCCGAACTGGCCCAGCTCGCGGGCCAGATCGGTGATGTGGCTGCGTACCTCGCCGCCCTTCCACGGGTTCAGATCGTATTTGCGATCGAGCCCATAGGCAGAGGTGTCCTGCGAGATCACCAGCAGTTCCTTGACCCCGGCCTCGACCAGTTTTTCGGCCTCTCGCAGCACCGCATGGGCGGGGCGGCTGACCAGTTTTCCGCGCATATCGGGGATGATGCAGAACCGGCATTTGTGGTTACAGCCCTCGGATATTTTCAGATAGCTGTAATGGCGCGGTGTCAGGGACACGCCGCGCGCAGGCAACAGATCGACAAAGGGATCGGGGCTGGGCGGCACGGCGCCGTGGACGGCATCCAACACCTGTTCATACTGATGCGGGCCGGTGACGGCGAGGACGGACGGATGCGTGCCGCGGATATAGTCCTCCTCTGCGCCCAGACAGCCGGTGACAATGACGCGACCGTTTTCTTTCAACGCCTCGCCGATGGCTTCCAGGCTTTCGGCCTTGGCACTGTCCAGAAACCCGCAAGTGTTCACGATCACCGCATCGGCACCCGCGTAGTCGGGGGATATGGCATATCCTTCGGCACGCAGCCGGGTCAGGATGCGTTCACTGTCTACCAAGGCCTTGGGGCAGCCGAGCGACACCATACCCACCTTGGGCTGGCCATCGCGGGCAGGTTCGTTCAGGCGCATCGTCGGCGCGACATCAGGGCGGAGGTTGGGCGGGTTCGTTGTCATGGCCGCGCTATAGAGGATTTGACGGGGCTTGGGAATGGGTGTTGCAGTTCGGATCAACGCACGCTGCTGTTAACCACGATTAAGAGTTTGAGCTTAGAACCTCCAGCGATTGCCGGGCCCGGTGGGGGTCGGGCTGATGACCGGAGATTTGCCATGAACAACCCTTTTGAAAACCGTTCCCTGTCGCTGGGCGGGCCAGCCACTGATCTGATGCCGGTGACGCCGTCTGACAGTGTTGATCTGTCTGAGGTCGCTGTTGCGTTATATGTTAAAACCGGTGGCACGCTGTCGATGGAAACCGTGGCGGGTGGGTCGCGCAGCCTGACCGTCAGCGACGGGATGATCCTGCCGGTGGGTGTGCGGCGTGTTAATGCAACCGGAACCACCGCCGCGGGAATTCATGCCTTCGTGGTGTCCTGATGCTGGGATTATCTCTCAACCTGACAGAGATTGCAGGGCGCTCGCGCGGGGCGGCCCCGCCCTTTGATCCGCTGTCGCTGAGCCCGATTGCGCTGTTTGACCCGTCACAAACTGGTAGTCTGTTTCAGGATGCGGCCCAGAGCGTTGCGGTCAGTGCCTCGGGTGATCCGGTTGGGTATGTCTCTGATCAGGGGCTTGGGGGGCATTCGCTGCTGCAAGGGACAACTGAACGCCGACCGCTTTACGAGACTGCGAATGGTTTGCACTGGATCAACGGTGACGGGGTTGATGACATGTTGATCGCCGCGTCTGTGCCCTTGCCGCCCACGGTGACGTTTTGCATCGGGGCGGATGTGGGGTCAGTCTCCAGCAACAGCGATGCGTTGATTTCGATCGAGGCCGCCGACGGGGATTTTCAACTGGATGCGGGGTCGCCTTCGGGCTTTGAGGCGCGGTTCAACAGCAGCGGGTTGGGCGTTGAAAGCATCCGGTCGCCATCGGCGCATGTGGGGGCAAAGGTCTATGCCCTGATGTTGGATCAGACGGCGGCCACAATTACCTTGCGTGTTAACGGCGTTCAGGATTGGCAGGTCAGTGGCTATAACGGTGCATTGGCCAGCGCACCTGCCTTGTACCTTTTGACCAATCGCAGCACCGGCAGTCGGATCGGGGCGAAACTGTTCGCCGCATCGGTCTGGAGCGATACCAATCTGTCGCGGGTGCAGGATATGGAAGCACGGACAGCCGCGCGCAGTGGTGTGACCTTGTAAGCCGGGTCTGGTTTTCACGCGGTGCCATAGCCAGCGTGAAAGCCACACTGATGCGTTAGCCCAAGGCGGCGCAGTCTTGACGGGTCGACGCCGGTCAAAACCAGACCGATGATTGGCACATTTTCCAATTCAAATTGGCCCAAGCTAGCATCAAGGTCGTCTTTGGCCGTGCTGTTCCAGCGCACGGCCAGAATGACCCCATCGGCATATCGCGATGCGATGCGTGCTTCGGGGCAGATTGACAGGGCGGGTG
This sequence comes from Roseovarius sp. YIN77, assembly GCF_057219155.1. Classification (NCBI taxonomy): domain Bacteria; kingdom Pseudomonadati; phylum Pseudomonadota; class Alphaproteobacteria; order Rhodobacterales; family Roseobacteraceae; genus Roseovarius; species Roseovarius sp. YIN77. The sequence continues at coordinate 96,478 of NZ_JBXVVI010000011.1, read as the reverse complement.
CGTCCAGGATCACGTGATCGTAGTCGGCTTTCAGGCGTGCAATCTCTTCGGCAAGTTTGGCAAAGATCATCGGTGCGCTGGCGCCGGTCAGCTCTGTGGGCAATGGCCTTATATCTGATCGTAATGTAGCGTTGTGAAAAATGGCGGCATCGTCTTGAACCGCCTTTTCAACAGCCCGACCCGGGGCGCGCGCTGTCAGTTTCGGGTTGGCAGAGACAATCAGGACCCGTTTTCCGATATCGGCCAAGCTGCGCGACAGGGTCATGGCAACCTCTGATACATCTTCGTCCGGGTGGGAGGAACTGATCATGATCACCTTTTGCGGCCCGTCGGTGCCAAACACGACGGCACATCGCAGGCCGCGCAATGTGTTGACCCCTTGTGCGAGTGGTGTTTGGGGATTGGCAGGGGCTCGGGTGCTGTGACCCAGCACTGGATAGCCGGAAAACTGGGCAAGCTCCCGTTCGGTGCGAAACCGCACGTTGCTCGCCTCTTTCCATAGCATGCTCAGCAGGCCAAGCATCAGGGTGACCAGCCCTGCCGTCAATGCCAAGACCAGACTGCGTGGCCGGTGCGGTGTGTTTGGAATTGACGCGGTCGAGACGATGTGGCTGTCAGAGCCAATGTTCCCCTCAGCAGCAGCGGCGGCTTTTAGCTGTGTAACGTAGTAGTCGTGCAGCGTGCGGGTTGTGTTGGCCTGATCCTGTAGCTGCTGAAAATGCAGCCAATCGCGGCCTTGTTCGGTGACAAATGCGAACAGATCATCATGTGCCGCGACTAGATGTTTAAAATGATCCTGTGATTGGATGTCTGGGGTGCCTGACGCCACTGCGGGTTCCAGCCGGGCAATTCTGTCGCGCAGGTTGGTCAGGCGGGTTTCATAGGTGACAAGCGGATCGGATATGACGTGCGGCGCACGTGTCCGGAATGCAGAAATTGCGGCTTCGTCCTGTATAAGCTCTGCTTGCAAATGGGTTGCTCGATTGGCCAGCCATTCAAGCTCTTGCTGCTGCCGGGTAGTGTACTTTTCCCGCTGATCCGCGAGGTACAGATTTGCCAGATGATCTGCGATCAGTGCTGATTTCATCGGGTCTCTGGTGGTGGCCGAGATGATGAGAACCGCACTGCGGGGCACCGCACGGGTTTCGATGGTGTCGCTCATCGCCACGACGAGCCGGGAGCGCTACAACTGAGCGGGCGAAAGGCTGGCGGGCTTGGAGAGAAACAGGTCACTGAACATTGAAGAGCGCGGGTCAAATTCCGGATCATCGGCAAGGGACAGGTCATCAATCAATCGGCTGATCAGGTCGTGGCTCCGCAAGACTTGAAGTTCGGAATTTAGGGATGTTTCCTCCGCCGGGATCTGATGTGCAGTGATCCCCTGATCTGGTGTGGCGACGGTTTGCCCACTGATGAAGATCTCGGCGTGGGCTTTGTAGACTGGTGACACCAGTTGGGTAGAGATCAGAAACACCAGACAGAACGCCGCGATAGATACCCCCAATATGTACGGGCCCGTCCCCCGGATACGGGCGGCAAGCATCATTATGTCCAACCCCTCTACCGTCTGGGGTCGGTGGGTGGTCGTCTGGACAGGGGGGTAGGGCGCGAAGCTCTTGCTCATGTGAAGATCGGTCAGAAATGGTCAAAATTATACACGACAAGCGAGTATCAGTTAAAATATACAACTATAAAGTGCGTTAGTAAAGGTGACTGCTAAAGGTAGCATAAAATGAGCCTTCGCACTGCGCGCGGCCATCCAGAGAGTTGTCGAATGTTCGGAAAATTGTACCCGGCGTCACGATTGGGTGGGGGCTGTGAGACGCGACGCCGGGAAAAGCTTTTGCAGCTGACAAGACTATCGCGCGAGATTGTGTCGGGAATGCGGGTCAATTGTGTCAATTTCTTGGGCTGCATTGACCAATGTGATTGCGAAACCCTCTTGCCCCGATGGGCAAGTGCCCGCGCCACATACAAGATGTTTCTATGCGGATTGTACAATGGCGATTGCCAGCCAGTTTTTGCCACCGATATAGCGATGTCGAATGCGCGTTGACAGCACATGGATCAGCGACCAGCCAAACCCGCCCTCTGGCAAATCCGCGACATTCGCGCCGGGATCGGCCATCGGATGCGGGCAAAGGACGCAATCGGGCACCCGATCCCCGTGATCGGAAACAACGGCGATAATCTGATCCTGGGTCACGCGGATATGAATGCTGAACGACCCGGGGCGTTGATCCGGATAGGCATGTTCGGCGATGTTGTTCAGAACTTCGGCCATCACAATCTGGGTAGATGAGATGTCTGACGTGGCCAAAGCCGCCATTACAAGGTGATCGGCCATCTCTTCGACCAATCGGCGGACAATGAGCGGGGTTGCCTTACCTCGAAATCGGTAGGTGGGTACGAGGACCGGTGTATCGTCGTGACGAAGGGCGCAATTCTGTCGGGTCACAAGTGCCTCCTCCGCCCGCTCAGATATCGCTGGTTGCCGCGGCCAATGTCGCGTGAATTGTAAACACGCTGTCCATCCGTGTCAGTTGAAAGACCTTTTGCACTGTCGGGGTCAATCCGGCGAGTTCCATCTTCCGGCCAGCGGCAAGTTGTTTCATCGAGGCGACAACAGCGCCAAGACCGCTGCTATCCATGAAATCCACCCCGGACAGATCCAGGATGACGCGGTCATCGCCGCCATCGGTCAGTTCGCGCATATGGTCCTTGAACTGTACGGCGATGGCTGCGTCCAGACGCGGTTCATGCACCTCGACGATCAGGGCCTGATCGCGCGATTGAGAATTAATTTTCATGGCTGTCCTCGTCAAAACCCGGTATTTGGACCCTAAAGGCGAATTCTTACCAATCTGTATCCAAAGGCCGGAAGAATCGGGGTCATGACATGAGACGCATTACGATTGTTGGGGCAGCTCGGACGCCCATGGGCGGATTGCAAGGGATGCTCAGCTCTGTCCCGGCGGCGCATTTGGGCGGCGTCGCGATCCAGTCGGCCGTTTCACAATCCGGGGTGACAGGTGATCTGATCGATGAGGTCCTGATGGGGTGCGTCTTGGGCGCAGGTCAGGGGCAGGCCCCGGCGCGCCAGGCGGCGTTTGCCGCGGGGTTGGCCCAGGACATTCCGGCAACAACGCTGAACAAGATGTGTGGCTCTGGGATGAAGGCCGCAATGGTGGCCAGCGATCAGATCGCGCTGGACCGGTCAGGCATCATTGTCGCCGGCGGGATGGAGAACATGAGCGCCGCACCTTATCTGCTGCCGAAAATGCGATCCGGGGCGCGGTTGGGCCACGATGCTGTCATCGACAGTATGTTTCTGGACGGATTGGAAGATGCCTATGACAAAGGGCGGCTGATGGGCAGCTTTGCCGAGGATTGCGCCGAACGGTATCAGTTCACGCGCGAGGCCCAGGATAGCTACGCGTTGGCCTCTTTGGCACGTGCGCAAGGGGCGCAGGGTTCTGGCGCGTTCTGTGCGGAAATCGCACCGGTTACGGTTAATTCGCGCAAGGGCGAAGTTGTCGTGTCAGAGGATGAACAGCCCGCCAATGCCCGGCCCGAGAAAATTCCACACCTAAAGCCCGTATTTCGTGAGGGCGGCACGGTTACACCGGCCAATTCGTCATCTATATCAGACGGGGCCGCGGCATTGGTTCTGGCGTCCGAAGAGGTGGCCGAACAAAACGCCCTGCCGATCAGGGCACGGATTGTCGGGCATGCCACCCACGCCCAGGCCCCGGGTTGGTTCACCACTGCGCCAGTGCCTGCAGCGCGCAAACTGCTGGATCGGATCGGCTGGACCATCGCAGACGTGGACCTGTGGGAGGTGAACGAAGCCTTTGCCGTGGTCCCCATGGCGTTCATGCAAGAAATGGATCTGTCGCATGAGATTGTGAATGTAAATGGCGGGGCCTGTGCGCTTGGCCACCCGATCGGCGCGTCGGGCGCGCGGATCATCGTAACTTTGCTGAATGCATTGGAGCAGCGCGATTTGAAACGCGGTGTTGCCGCCATCTGCATCGGTGGGGGCGAGGGCACGGCCATCGCGATTGAACGCCCATGAAAATTGACTACTCAGAGATCCGCAAAATCATCGCGGCCCTGACCGAGGGCGAAACCGATCCGATTGCCCTGATGGCCACCGTGGCCTGCGAATTGCATCACGCTGATGACCGGTTCGACTGGACCGGGTTTTATCGCAATGTCGGCAATGACACGCTCAAAATCGGCCCCTATCAGGGGGGGCATGGTTGTCTGGTCATCCCCTTTGCGCGGGGCGTTTGCGGGGCGGCGGCCCGGACGGGCAACGTGCAATTGGTCCCCGATGTCGATGCCTTTCCCGGCCATATCGCCTGCGCCAGTTCGACCCGGTCAGAAATCGTGTTGCCGGTCTGGAATGGTGCGGGTGACCTGATCGCGGTTCTGGATATTGACAGCGATCAACCGGGCGCGTTTACCGAAGAGGACGTCACTGCGTTGACCGATATCCTGTCTCTGGTTTTTTCCCAAACGTAGTTCCTTTCGCCAAAAATACCTCGGGGTGAATGGCCCAACGGGCCAGAGGGGCAGCGCCCCTATTTGACGGCAAGATAGCCAATGAAAAAAGATTTGATTTTTTCATTGGCTGCGGTATCGTGAAATTTAGCGACATAATTTCACGAGGTGACTCGCCATGCGACACGACATGCCCCAGAAAACCCAAACTTTGGGGGCGGATCTTCGTGCGTTGCGCAAGGCCCGCAATCTGACACTGTCAGATCTGGCCAACCGGTTGGGTCGGTCAGTGGGGTGGCTAAGCCAGGTTGAACGTGACAAATCAGAACCATCCATTTCTGATCTGCGCCAAATCGCAGGTTGTCTGGGCGTTCCGATGTCGATGCTTTTCGCCCACGCGGCGGTGCCTGCGGAGGAACAGGGTTATGTCGTCCGATCCGGGTCCCGCCGGCCCATGGGGTCAGGCGAAGAGGGCCTGATCGAAGAATTGCTCTCGCCCGATCTGACCGATGATTTCGAAATGGTGCATTCCACCTTTCAGCCCCGGTCCCAGATGCAGGTGCCCGCAGATCGGCAAACGCAAGAGGTCGGTTATGTCATCTCTGGCCGCTTGGACCTGAAAATCGGCGGTCGCGACTATACCGTCGGTCCGGGGGACAGTTTTCGGATCAAAAACGAACCCTACCAATGGGCAAACCCTTATGACGAACCCTGCGTGGCGATCTGGGTGATCGCACCGCCAGTCTATTGAGAGGAAAAGATGATCAGCGGATCTTGTCTGTGCGGCGCAGTGATGTTCGATCTCAGGCCACCCTTGCGGCCGGTCTATGCGTGTCACTGCGGGCAATGCCGAAAAATCTCTGGTCACTTCTGGGCGGCCACCTCTGTGCCCGACGAGGCCCTGAGTATTCGAAAGCAGGACGGTCTGAAATGGTTTCAATCCAGTGAGACCACCCGTCGGGGATTTTGCGATCAGTGCGGATCCAGCCTGTTCTGGGCCCCCGAAGGTCAGAACCGGACGGTTGTGGCCGCAGGTTCCATAGATGGGAGCACAGGGTTGGAAACAAAGGCGCATATCTTTGTCTCGGACAAGGGCGATTACTACGCGCTGTGTGATGGCCTGCCACAGTTTGACCGGTTTAAGGGGGACGAAAGTGATTAAGGGACACTGCCTGTGCGGCGACATCGGTTTTGAAACGATTGCGGAGCCTCAGGGCGCCTCAATGTGCCATTGCGGGCAATGCCGGCGCCAATCTGGGGGGATATGGTCCTCAGCCAATGTGCCTGTGGCCGCACTGAAAATCACTGGCGAAGTGAATTGGTATGCTTCCAGCAAAATTGCCAAGCGAGGCAGTTGTGCGCGTTGTGGGACGTTTCTGTTCTGGAAGGCCAATGATGAAGACACGATCAGTTTCTCGCTGGGGGCAGTCGAGGGCGATACCGGCCTTCGTCTGACCAAGCACATCTTTGTCGCCGACAAGGGTGACTATTACGACATCGCGGATGGATTGCCGCAAGAGGACAATTGATGATGCTGTATCGCGGCTCTTGTGAATGTGGTGCAGTTGCCTATGCGGCCGAGGCCGACAGGCACGCGGTCACTATATGCCATTGTGGCCAATGTCTTCGCACCAGCGGCCATGCCTGGGCTTCGGTCTCGGTACCTGCGGACAGTATCAGGCTCACCTGGTCCGACGGGCTGAAATGGTTCAAGTCTTCAGACATCGCGCGCCGCGGATTCTGTCAAGAGTGCGGCTCCAGCCTTTTCTTTGATGTCATTGGCAAAAACCGCACAGCCATCGGCGCCGGAACGCTCGACCAACCAACCGGGTTGAGAACTGGAAAACACATCTTCACTGCGAACAAGGGTGACTATTACGAAATCACCTGCGACGCGCCTCAATTTGAACACTACGAGTAGGGATTGAAACTCATGGCTGATCTTCCAAGCAAAGCACGGGTCGTCATCATCGGGGGCGGCGTTGTCGGCTGTTCCTCGCTTTACCATCTGGCCAAGAAGGGATGGACCGATTGCGTTCTTCTGGAAAAGAACGAGCTGACCGCAGGCTCCACCTGGCACGCAGCAGGCAACGTGCCGACATTTTCGACCAGCTGGTCGATCATGAACATGCAGCGTTATTCGACCGAGCTTTACAGCGGGTTGGCCGAAGAGGTCGATTACCCGATGAACTATCACCAGACCGGATCGATCCGACTGGCCCATTCCAAAGAGCGGATGCAGGAATTTGAGCGCGCCTGTTCCATGGGCCGCTATCAGGGCATCGAGATGGAGATGTGGACCCCCGAGGAGGCCAAGGGGCGCTATCCGTTCCTGGAAACCCATGATCTGGCCGGTGTCCTGTGGGATCCGTCGGATGGCGATATCGACCCGGCGCAGGTTACCCAGGCCCTGGCCAAGGGCGCGCGCGATATGGGCGCGAGGATCATCCGGTTCTGTCCGGCGACCGGTGTTACCCAGCATGATGACGGAACATGGACCGTTCACACCGACAAAGGCGATATCGCCTGTGACTATGTCGTGAACGCGGCGGGATATTATGCCCAACGTGTGGGCGAATGGTTCAAACCTTACGGTGGGCGCACCGTTCCGATGATGGTGATGAGCCACCAGTATCTGCTCACCGAACAGATCCCAGAGATCGAAGCATGGTCCAAAGAAAACGGTGGCAAGAAACTGCCCCTGATCCGCGACGTTGATGTGTCGTATTATCTGCGTCAGGAAAAGAACGGTTATAACCTTGGTCCCTATGAACCAACCTGCAAGGGCCACTGGATGACCGAGGACGACCAGATGCCCGAGGATTTCAGCTTTCAACTGTGGCAGGACGATCTGGACCGGATCGAGGACATCGTCACCGATGCCATGGAACGGGTGCCGCTGATGGCCAGCTCCGGTGTCAGCAGCGTTATCAACGGCCCGATTCCTTACGCCCCGGATGGGCTGCCGTTGATCGGTCCGATGCCGGGTGTGAAAAATGCGTTTGAGGCCTGTGTCTTTACCTTTGGTATCGCTCAGGGCGGTGGGGCCGGTAAGGTGCTGGCCGAATGGATTGTCGATGGCCAGACCGAATGGGACATGTGGTCCGTCGATCCGCGCCGTTACACGGACTACACCGATCAGGATTATTGCAACCAAAAAGGTTTGGAAGTCTACGGTAACGAATACGCCATGCATTTCCCGCATCACGAATGGCCCGCCGCGCGCGACAAGAAACTGTCGCCGGTCCATGCCAAGGTCAAGGAACTGGGCGGTGTGATGGGTGCCTATAACGGTTGGGAGCGGGCCAATTGGTTCGCGAAACCAGGCGATGATACATCCGAGGAAAGCACCCACACCTGGGGCCGCTCTGGCCCGTGGGCACAGCGGATCAAGGAAGAGTGCGAAGCCGTGCGCGATCACTGCGGCGTGCTGGATCTGCCCGGCTTTACCCGCCTATGGGTCCAAGGTGAAGGCGCCGATGACTGGCTTCGTGGCTTCTGCACCGGCGGCATCCCCAAGGTCGGCCGGATGAACCTGATCTATGTGTCCGATAACCGCGGCCGTATCCTGACGGAAATGTCCTGTATCCGGCTGGCTGAAAACAGCTTTGTCCTGATCACCGCCGCGACGGCGCAGTGGCATGACGGCGATCTGGTGCGCAAGTCTGTACCAGCAGGCGTCACCGTGCGTGAAACCACTACCGAACGTGACACGCTGATCGTCACCGGGCCGAAATCGCGCGAGGTTCTTGCGGGCCTCACCGATGCAGACCTGTCGATGGGATGGCTGACCCATCAGCACTGCACCGTTGCCGGACGCAAGGCGTTTATGATCCGCGTGTCCTTTGCCGGGGAACTGGGCTGGGAGGTCCACGCCCAGAACGAGGATATGCCAGAGATTTACGAGGCCGTGCTGAACGCAGGCGCCAAACCCTTTGGCATGTACGCCCTGAACGCCTTGCGGATCGAAAAAGGCTACCGCGCGTGGAAGGGCGATCTGTCGACCGATTACTCCCTGCTCGAAGGCGGGTTGGAGCGTTTCGTCAAGCTTGACAAACCGTTTGATTTTGTTGGCAAGGCGGCGATCCAGAACGAGAAACAGCAAGGCGTGAAGAAGTCTTTTGTGACACTGGTGGTCGATGCCGGTGATGCGGACGCGCCCTATATGTCCTGCATCTGGCACGGCGATCAGATCGTGGGCGAAACCACATCAGGCGCCTGGGGATACAGGGTGAACACCTCTGTCGCGCTTGGCATGGTGCGGCCTGATCTGGCGGTGCCGGGCACCGAGTTGGAGGTTGAAATCTACGGCCAACGATGCCGCGCGGTGGTTCAAAAAGATGAACCCCTGTGGGATCCGGCCAACGAAAGGCTGCGGGCGTGACAATCACGCTTTTGGATGGGGGTATGGGCCAGGAACTCTTGGCCCGTACCAAATCTGCACCCACCGGCCTGTGGGCCACGCAGGTGATGATGGATCATCCGGATGCGGTTCGGGCGGTGCATGACGATTACTTTGCCGCTGGTGCTGACATTGCGACCGCCAATACCTATTCCATCCATCGCGACCGGTTGGAAGGGACAGAGGTGGAAAGCCGTTTTGCAGAGCTCCACATTCTGGCCTGCCAGATGGCGGCCCAAGCACGTGATGCGCATGGGTCGGGTCTAGTCGCCGGATCACTGGGCCCCTTGGGCTGGTCCTACCGCCCGGATATGGCGCCTCGTGCTCAGGAAGCCGCCCCGTATTACGCAGAGATCGTGGCGCTGCACGCGCCTTATGTGGATTTGTATATCTGTGAAACCATGTCCTCTGTCGATCAGGCGCGCGGGGCCTTGTTGGGGTGTGCGGCATCGGACAAGCCTGTGTGGTTGTCGATCTCCGTGGACGACGCGGATGGTCGCAATTTGCGATCCGGCGAACCGGTAGAGGCAATCCTGCCGCTGCTGGCTGAGTTCAATCCGGCCGCTGTTCTGATCAACTGCTCAACACCAGAGGCCGTCAGCGACGCGTTGCCCATTCTTGCGGATGCTGATGTGCCCTTTGGCGCCTATGCTAACGGGTTTACACATATCACCAGCGACTATCAGACCAAATCAGCGACCGTGGATCTGTTAAAGGCGCGATCCGATCTGGGGCCAGAGGCCTATGCGGCCTTCGCCCAGAATTGGGTGGCGTTGGGGGCGACGATTGTCGGGGGCTGCTGCGAGGTTGGCCCGGCGCATATCGCCCTTCTGTCAGAGCGTTTAAAAGGATAAGTCATGAAGCTGCCAAATTATGCCAGACATGTCATCGAAACGTTCCGGCTGGGATATGTGGCGACAGTTACGCCGGGCGGGCGCCCCAGCGTTTCCCCGAAAGGGACGTTTGTGGTATTGAATGACGATACCATTGCATTTGGTGAAATCCGGTCGCCCCAAACCCTGACCAACCTGTCCCACCTGCCGGAATGCGAGGTCAATTTCGTCGATCCCTTTGCCCGTAAAGGGGTGCGTGTTCGGGGCAACAGCCGCCTTGTTCGTCGGGCAACAGAGGAGTTCGCACAGCTGGTTCCGACATGGCAGGCGATCTGGGGGGATCTGGCAGAGCGGGTTAATGTGATTGTGGTATTGGATGTGACCGAGGCAAAGCTTTTGACCACCCCGCCTTATGATGATGGCGCCACCGAAGAAGAGATGGTTGCGCTGTACAAATCCAAATACGCAGAGATTTATCCCTGAGGGTAACGCCATGACGGGTGAAACAATCAGCACTTTCGGCGCAAAGGATCCTGGCGCAAGGCGGGTCCAGTTCGATATACTGGTGGCGCAGGATTATGTTCTGATCGAGGTGGCAGGGCTGGTTGAAATTCTGTCTTTGGCCAATCGCGTCAGCGTGCCGCCGATGTTCACCTGGACATACCGATCAAAGACCGGCGGACCAGTGCGCAGCCGCACCGGCGCAATTCTGGACACCGAGCCGGTCGCACAAAAACCTGACGCGGATTACCTGTTCGTCATCGGAAATACCGATCCTGACAATCCGGCGCTGAGCACGGGGCGTATCGTGTCTGATTACACCTATCGCGGCGCGCAGGTGTTTTTGCTGGCAGAGGCCGCCAGCCGCTATATTGGCGAATATGGGGGAAAGGGTCTGATCCACACCACCCATTGGGAAAACACCATGATGCTGCGCGAACGCGAGGTGAAGTTTGACGCGCTGTCGCTGATCGCGGTGGAGGATGGCCAGATCGTGACCTGTGCGGGGATGGAAACGACAACCGACATTGCACTGGCCGTGGTCGGGCGCCACGTCTCTTCTGCGGCCAAACGCACCATTGCCGATATTATGCTGCATGAACGCATCCGTGATTTTTCCACACCGCAGCCTTTTACCGGGATGGCGGGATCGTTCACCGGCGATCGCGATCTGGACCGCTGTATCGACCTGATGCAGTCCAACATGGAGGACCCGATGCCCATCAGTGATCTGGTGGCGCAACTGGGTATTTCAAGCCGGTCTTTGGAGCGCAAGTTTAAATCGCACCTAAACTCGACGCCCAATACCTATTACCGGGAACTGCGCATGAACCGGGCGTCGAACCTCTTGGCCAATACCACGATGAGCGTGCGCGATATCGGGCTGGCCTGTGGATTTCCCAACGGGTTTTCCAGCCTCTACAAAAGTTTTTACGGCATTACACCGCATGCTCTGCGGTTGAAGATGCGGCAGGGCGCAAAATCCGCCGATCGGTGATATTTCGCCACGGTTTGGCGTTTTTCACACTTTTTTTGTCGGTCTGACGTGGCAAGCTGCCGGGGAACAAGGATTCGAACCGCCAGAGCCTCATGATGACGATCCCCAACACAATGTCTGGTGTCCAACTGACCGGCCATGGCGGGCCGGAGATGCTGGTCTGGAACGACGCCATCTCGGTGCCACAATCTGGCGCTGGTCAGGTGCTGGTCAAGGTGCTGGCCGCCGGGGTTAACAACACCGATATCAACACGCGGATCGGCTGGTATTCAAAGGATGTCAGTGGCGCGACCGACAGTGGCGCGACCGCGGAGGAGGGCGGTTGGTCCGGGGCGTTGACGTTTCCCCTGATTCAGGGCGGTGATCTGTGTGGTCGCGTTGTTGCCATTGGTGCGGGCGTGGATGGGATCTCGCCGGACATGCGTGTGACCTGCCCGATCAACCAGCCCAAACCAACCCCGGATGCGCCGACGAAATTTGATGCGCTCGGGTCTGAATATGATGGCACCTTTGCCGAATACTGTGTGGTGGATGCAAACCAGGTGTTTGATGTCAGCGCCTCGCCCCTGTCCGACATTGAAATCGGCGCCATGCCCTGTGCCTTTGGCACTGCCTATAACCTGCTGAAACGTCCCGGTGTGGGATCAGGGGATCATGTTCTGATTACCGGTGCCTCTGGCGGGGTTGGATTGGCGGCTGTGCAACTGGCCAAGGTACTGGGGGCAGAGGTGACGGCGATCACATCCCCGGTCAAGGCCGATGCCGTGCGCGCCGCAGGGGCGGATCATGTTTTATTACGCGGCGACACACCGCCTGCGCAAAGCTTTACCACGGTCGTCGATGTCGTGGGTGGCGATGACTGGGGCGCCCTGATCGATGCACTAAAGCCCGCCGGGCGTTATGCGGTCTCTGGCGCTATCGCCGGCCCGATTGTCGAGGCCGATCTGCGTACGATATACCTGAACGATCTGACGCTGTTTGGCTGCACCTATCAGCCGATCGAGGTCTTTGCCGAACTGGTTGATCTGATCAATCACGGGCGCATCCGGCCGCTGGTGTCAAAAACCTATCCCCTGCGTGACATCGCGCAGGCACAGGCGGACTTTGCCGCCAAAACCTATCCCGGAAAACTGGTTCTAATACCCTGAAGGAGTCTCCCTGAATGTCTCTTCCCTCTCACGCCCGCGTCGTCATCATCGGTGGTGGTGTTATTGGCTGTTCGGTCGCTTATCACCTGGCGAAAATCGGCTGGAAGGACATTGTCCTTCTGGAACGCAAACAGCTGACCAGTGGCACAACCTGGCATGCTGCCGGTCTGATTGGCCAGTTGCGCGCCTCTTCCACCATGACCAAGCTCGCCAAATATACGACCGAACTGTATCAGCGGTTGGGCGATGAAACCGGCATTTCAACCGGGATCAAGGCCAACGGGTCAATCTCTGTCGCGATCACAGAGGAACGCAAGGAAGAGCTTTACCGCGGCGCGGCCATGGCACGCGCCTTTGGTGTGGATGTCGAGGAAATCTCCCCCCAGACGGCCAAGCAGATGTATCCACACCTGAACATCGAGGATGTGACTGGCGCGGTTTATTTGCCGAATGACGGTCAGGGCGATCCGGCCAACGTGGCGCTGGCGCTGGCAAAGGGCGCACGGATGATGGGCGCCATGACCAAAGAGGGCGTCAAGGTCACCGCCATCACTCAGGCCGAGGGACGCGTCACCGGCGTGGACTGGCAGATGGGCGAAGAAAACGGCCATATCGCGGCAGATTATGTGGTGAACTGCGCGGGCATGTGGGGGCACGAGGTCGGCCGTATGGCTGGTGTCAACGTCCCGCTGCATGCTTGCGAACACTTCTACATCGTGACCGAGGCGATCCCCGAACTGACCGAATTGCCGGTTCTGCGGGTGCCGGATGAATGCGCCTATTACAAGGAAGACGCCGGAAAGATCCTGCTGGGCTGTTTTGAACCCCACGCCAAACCCTGGGGGATGAAGGGCATTCCCGAAGATTTCTGTTTTGACCAACTGCCCGAAGATTTCGATCACTTTGAGCCGATCCTGGAAATGGCCGTCAACCGGATGCCGATGCTGGCAGAGGCAGGCATCCACACCTTCTTTAACGGCCCCGAATCCTTCACCCCCGATGACGCCTATCATCTGGGTGAGGCGCCGGAATTGAAAAACTTTTTCGTGGCCGCCGGATTTAACTCTATCGGTATTCAATCGGCTGGTGGCGCCGGTAAGGCGCTGGCCGAATGGATGGACAGTGGCGAGAAACCCTTTGACCTGGGTGGTGTGGATATCAGTCGCATGCATCCTTTCCAGGGCAACAAGCATTACCTGTTTGAACGGTCCAAGGAAACGCTGGGGCTTCTTTATGCGGATCACTTCCCCTATCTGCAAAAGCGCACGGCGCGCGGTGTGCGCCGCACGCCCTTCCATCATCATCTGAAGGAACAAGGCGCGGTCTTTGGCGAGATCGGCGGCTGGGAACGCGCCAACTGGTTCGCAAATGAAGGTCAGGAGCGGGAATACCAATACACCTGGAAGCGCCAGAACTGGTTTGAAAACTCGGCCGCCGAACACCGGACTGTGCGCGAAAACATGGGCATGTATGACATGTCGTCCTTTGGCAAGATCCGGGTCGAAGGACCTGATGCAGAGGCGTTTCTCAACTATGTCTGCGGGGCCAATATGTCTGTGCCGGCGGGTAAGATCGTCTATACGCAGTTCCTGAACTCTCGCGGCGGGATCGAGGCCGATGTCACTGTCACCCGCTTGTCAGAGACCGTCTATCTGGTGGTGACACCCGCAGTGACCCGCTTGGCCGATCATACCCGCCTGCAGCGATTTGCCGGTGACTACCGTGTGACTGTTACGGATGTCACAGCGGCAGAGGGTGTTCTGGCAGTGATGGGACCAAACGCGCGCGATTTGCTGGCCAAAGTGTCGCCAAATGATTTCTCTAACGCCATCAACCCGTTTGGTACCGCCCAAGAGATCGAGATTGGTATGGGCCTCGCCCGGGCGCACCGCGTGACCTATGTGGGTGAGCTGGGATGGGAGATTTACATTCCTGCAGAGATGTCCGGCCACGTCTTTGAGACACTTTGGGACGCCGGGCAAGACATGGGGCTGAAACTGTGCGGCATGCACATGATGGACAGCTGCCGGATTGAAAAGGGCTTCCGCCACTTTGGCCATGACATCACCAGCGAGGATCACGTAGTGGATGCGGGTCTGGGCTTTGCCGCTGACCTGTCCAAGGATGATTTCATCGGTAAGGCTGCCGTGGCAGAGCGCAAAGCCAACGGGCCCAAGAACCGCATGGTCCAGTTCAAACTGACCGACCCGGAACCGCTGCTCTACCACAACGAACCCCTGATCCGGGATGGCGAGATTGTCAGCTATATCAGTTCGGGCAATTACGGTCACACCTTGGGCGGCGCGATCGGCATGGGTTATGTCCCCTGCGAGGGCGAAAGCGCAGCAGATGTGCTGGCGTCAAGCTACGAGATTGATGTCTGCGGCGTTAGGGTCAAGGCAGAGGCATCTTTGAAGCCGATGTATGATCCGAAATCCGAGCGTGTGAAAGTCTGACACCGTCGCAATACCGACGTAATACCGATGCAAAACCCCCGGCCCAGCTGGGGGTTTTTCGTTTGGCCTGTGTATCCTAACGTAAACATTTCCCGGAATGCGTGTGGGTTTTGGATATCTATTCAATTCATGATATACTCTACGAACACTGACGAGGAAGAGACTATGAACTCTGACCTATTATTTGTCGGTGGCGTGGTCCTGATCGCATTGGCCCTGCTAGTATTGCCCAAGCGAATACGAAATGGCCGTATGACTGCGGGCGGGGTATTTGTATTGGTCCTGGGGGGCGCTTTGGTTGTTTTCGCAAACGCAATGCATCCAGAAGGATACGGGGTGAGCGACGTCCCTAGCACATTCGAACGCGTTATGTTTCGAGTTGTGAATTAGATATTTGTACCCGGGAGTATTTGCCCGGATCGACGCTGCTGAAAGGCTGCAGATCATCTGCTGAAACTGGCCTCACTGGCCGGTCAAGGGTCGTGTGCGTGAATTCCCCTTAGCTAACATCGATTGAGTACCCGTTCCCATTTCCCCACGCCGTGAGGTGCCTGTTGGGAATTGTGAAGACCGGCAGCACATGATAGCCCGTGCCTATGACTACCGACTACATCCCTCCGACCGCCCCTTTGGACATTCTGCACGACGATCATGAAATCGTCGTGGTGAATAAACCGTCTGGCCTGCTGTCTGTTCCGGGGCGGGGGGCGCATCTAGCGGATTGCCTGATCACTCGATTGCAAGACGTCTTTCCACAGGCGTTGTTGGTGCACAGGCTGGATCGCGATACTTCGGGCGTCATGGTCTTTGCCCTGACGCCGTCCGCACAACGACATTTAAGCGGCCAGTTTGAAAAGCGTCTGATGAAAAAAACCTATGTTGCGCGCGTCTGGGGGGAGGTGCCTGACAAGACCGGGACAGTAGATCTGCCATTGATCGTGGATTGGCCGAACCGGCCATTGCAGCATGTGGACCATGTGCATGGCAAGCCCGCGATCACTGATTGGCGTGTGATGCGGTATGAAGAGGGAACAACGCGGATACGCCTGATGCCCAAAACCGGGCGCAGTCACCAGCTTCGGGTTCATATGAAAGAGATCGGGCATCCGATCTTGGGTGATCCGTTTTATGCCAGTGGTGACGCGCTGAATTTTCCCCGCCTGATGCTGCATGCTCAGTCGCTTAGATTGAACCACCCTGACGGTGGGCGCGGCGTGTCGTTCACGGCTTCGTCACCGTTTTGAAACGCAAATCATCCGAAATGTTACAGTTCTCTGCTGGCGAAAATTTGCCGAATTTTTCATATAACTGATTGAAGATAAGCATGTTTTCGCCATCACAGTCTGAAAATTGGCGATAAACTTCCACTCACAAACAATTCAGAATGGCCCTGTTGCTTCGCGCCGCAGAATGGTCATTCTACACCAAGCCGCGCAATTCTGCTGCGGAAGACTTAACAGAATTTACGGAGCACCCGAGATGTCCAAGACCCTTTCTTCTTTCGCAGTTGCCAGTGCCGTCGCTGCTGCAGTTACCGCCCAAATCGCAACCCCGGCCGCCGCTGCCGGTGGTGAAAAATGTTACGGTGTGTCGCTGGCAGGCGCGAATGACTGCGCTGCTGGCCCGGGTACAACCTGTGCTGGCACCTCGACCGTTGACTACCAAGGCAATGCCTGGACGCTGGTTGATGCCGGTACTTGCGAAGGCACGGAACTGCCTGCCCAAGCCGACGGATCTGCACGTATGGGTTCTCTGGAGCCGCTGGAGCGTGATCTGCCAGCATCCTAATGTTCGGATTTTTAAATGCATTGGGGCGGCGACCATTTTGGTCGCCGTTTCTTTTTTGCCACCAACCCGGTACAATCCCGATTGAAGACCATTGTTGATCTGCATAATGTGCCCGCAGGCTGGCCCCGTGGCTCAACTGGATAGAGCAGCCCCCTCCTAAGGGGCAGGTTGCAGGTTCGAATCCTGCCGGGGTCGCCACAGCCGTTTCATTGCGCCCTCGGTCAGGTCAGGATCAATTCCGGCGCCGAATACCAAACAGATCCAGAATAAGATCCTCGATGGCGCTGTCTGAGCTGTTCCGTCTGCGGTTGTCGCGTCGGTTACCTCGTTCACGCCCGCGCGGACGTTCAGAGATGAAATTTTCTTCTGGGGCCGGGGTGATCATGGGCAGGGGCCGGGACTGCAGGCCGTCAATCACACGGCTGGTCGCCTCGCGCCAGATATCAGCGGGCAGCCCGCCTCCGGTCACGCCGGACAGCGGTGTATTGTCGTCGTACCCCATCCAGACGCCAACTACATAATCTGCGGTAAAGCCGATGAACCATGCGTCGCGGGCCGAATTTGTGGTGCCGGTTTTCCCTGCTGCTTGCCATCCGGGCAGACGGGCACGGGTGCCGGTCCCGGCCTCGATGACCCGGTTCATCATATAGGTCAGTTGGCGCGCTGCATTTTCAGAGATCACACGCTCGCCAATGCCGCCTTCCTGTTTCATCAGGGGAAGGTCTTCGCCTTGCAGGCGCAGCTCGACCAGCCCGTAAGGGGTCACTGCGCTGCCGCCGTTCAGGATGCCGGCATAGGCACCGGTCATCTCGATCAATGTTGCCTCTGACGCGCCAAGCGCCAGCGCCGGACCAAGGGCCAGATCGCTGCTGATGCCAAATCCTTCGGCTACTGTGCGCACGCTTTCCAGGCCAACTTCGTTCGCGACCTTGACCGCGGGGACATTCAGCGAATGTTGCAAGGCCTGGGTCATCGACACCAAGCCGCGATAGTCGCGGCTGTAGTTCTTGGGACACCATTCGCCAGAGCCGGGAATATTCATGCAAAAAGGTTCATCCTCCAGCACGCTGTTATAGGTGAATCCCAAATCCAGAGCAGCGGCATAGACGAAGGGCTTGAACGCGGATCCGGTTTGCCGCAGTGCTTGTGCCGCGCGATTGAACGCGCCCGTGACCTTGGTCTCGCGCCCGCCGACCATGGCACGTACAGCGCCGTCTGCCGACATCACGACAATTGCTGCTTGTGCTTCTGATCCTTCGCGCACTTTGTTTTCAAAGATATATTGCATGGCATCTTCGGCGGCTGTCTGGATGCGTTGATCCAGCGTCGTCTGAAGGATGACATCTTCGGTGGTTTCTCGGGTCAGAAAGTCAGGTCCGCTGCCCATAACCCAATCAGCAAAATAGCCCCCGGCACGGGCTGCTGCTGCCCGGCTGAGTTCTGCCGGGTTGGCCTGTGCATAGGCCGTTTCGGCCCGGGTCAGATAGTCCTGCTCCTCCATCAGGCGCAAAACGGTTGCGGCGCGTTCTTGTGATCGTTCCAGATTATTGGTGGGGGCGTAACGTGTCGGGGCGACCAACAGGCCCGCCAGCATCGCAGCCTCTGACGGGCTGACCGCGTTGGCGGAGGTGCCAAAGTAGCGCTGACTGGCCGCTTCAAACCCACGGGCCCCGGCGCCCAGAAAGGCGCGGTTCAGATATATGGTCAGAATCTCATCTTTGGAAAACTTGGCTTCGAGCGCAAGCGCATAGATGCCTTCTTTGGCCTTGCGCCATAGTGATCCTTTGCGGCAGTCGGCCTCATAGGCTGCTTCGGATTTCCAATCAGCGGGATTATATGGATTGCCCAGACACAGCAGTTTGGCGGTTTGCTGCGTAATCGTTGATCCACCATGCCCCGAAAGCGGGCCGCGCCCTTCGCGCAGATTGATGCGAATGGCCGACAGGACGCCGCGCGGGCTGACACCGAAATGGCGATAGAACCGCTTGTCCTCGGTGGCAACGACGGCGTTTTTCAGATGCGGTGATACAGTTTCAGCGGTGATCATCCCGCCAAACTGTTCGCCGCGCCATGCAAAGACTTCCCCATATCGATCCAACAGCGTGACAGAGCCTTGCGCGCGTTGATCGATCACTTGATTAAGGGAGGGGAGCGTCAGGTACACAAAGCCTACCCAAAGTGCCACAATGGCCCCCGCAACCAGGGAAAACCGCCAGATCGCCCACCAAACCAAACGCCAGATCCACCGCAGGAAGCGGGTAATGAAATTGCCCGAGTTTTTCTTGCGTCTGCGCGTGGTTTTGCGATGCGTGGTTTTCCGGGTCGTGGTTTTTTTTGCGGCTGTTTTTTTACCCACCGGTTTGGTGGTCTTTTTTGTGGTCTTCTTTGTAGACGCCTTTGGATAGCGCCGCTCTGCCACGAGGGGTGGCTTCTTTTTACCGGGACCACTCATTCTGATTTGCCTGCTCGCAAAAACTTGTTTCGACGGAATCTACACCGCCTGAGCGGGAATGTGGAGCGGCATGGCGCAAATTCAGTCTTTTTGCAACTGCCGCATTAATGAGCAGCAAGTTTGATTTTAAGGCATTCCATCTCAATTTCCATATTTTAAAGGCAATTATACGGTTCCTTTTCTTGATGTGAGGTCAAAGTGGTCGCGAAATGCTGCGCATGCACAATCGCTGACGAAAGGGGAATCCTAGTGAAATTCATCATAGCGACCATCAAACCGTTCAAGCTGGACGATGTGCGCGAGGCGCTGACCGAGCTGGGCGTTCGCGGGATGATGGTGTCCGAGATCAAGGGCTTTGGCGCCCAGTCTGGACATACAGAGATTTATCGCGGTGCTGAATACACCGTGAATTTCGTCCCGAAAATCAAGCTTGAGATCGCCGCCAGTGCCGCAATGGCGGATGAGATCATCGAAACCATTCGCAATACCGCCATGACTGGCAAGATCGGCGATGGAAAGATTTTCGTGCTCGACCTGCAGCAGGCCATGCGGGTGAGAACGGGCGAAACCGATCAAGAGGCGCTGTAGCGCCCCGACAAAGGAACAGATCAATGATTGCAAGACGACTGATATTTGCGGCGCTGATGGCCGCTCTCCCGACGATAGGCTTCGCGCAAGAGGCCGACACGACGCCGATGAATGCCGAGATAGGCTTTATCTTTACCACGTTCATGTTTCTGATCTCGGGCATCCTGGTGTTTTGGATGGCCGCCGGTTTCGCCATGCTCGAGGCCGGGCTGGTGCGATCCAAGAATGTGACCATGCAACTGACCAAAAACATCGCGCTGTTTTCATTGGCGGCGCTCTTTTACTACGCCATTGGCTATAACCTGATGTATCCGGGCGATGGCTGGACTGTCACCGGCATTCTGGGGGCCTTTGGCCCGGCAGGGTTGGAGCCCGTGGGGTTGGAAGGGGCTGAGCCTGACTTGACCTATGCCTCTGTTGGGTCAGATTTCTTCTTTCAGTTGATGTTCTGTGCAACCACCGCCTCGATCGTGTCGGGCACGCTGGCGGAACGGATCAAGCTGTGGCCGTTTCTGGTTTTCGTCATCATCCTGACCGCGCTGATCTATCCAATCCAGGCGAGCTGGAAATGGGGTGGCGGGTTCCTTGATGCGGCGGGGTTTCAGGATTTTGCAGGTTCTACCGTGGTGCATTCCGTCGGTGGTTGGGCCGCACTGACCGGCGCGATTATCCTGGGCCCGCGATTGGGCAAATTTGCCAAAGATGGCCGTGTGCAGCCCATTCCTGGTTCTAACCTGACTTTGGCGACGCTGGGCACGTTCATCCTGTGGATGGGGTGGTTCGGTTTTAACGGTGGGTCGCAGCTGTACATGGACACGGCCGGCAACGTGGCCGATATCAGCCGGATCTTTTCCAACACCAACACTGCGGCCGCGGGTGGGGCGATTGCGGCCCTGATCCTGACGCAAGTGCGGTTTGGCAAACCTGACCTGACCATGGTTCTGAACGGCGCGCTGGCGGGTCTGGTATCGATCACGGCTGAGCCGCTGACCCCGTCTCTGGGCATGGCGACCCTGATCGGGGCCATTGGCGGTGTGATCGTGGTCTTTGCCGTACCGCTGTTGGATAAGTTGAAAATCGATGACGTGGTCGGTGCGATCCCGGTACACTTGCTGGCTGGCATCTGGGGCACCATTGCTGTGCCACTGACCAATGGCGGGGCAAACTTTGGCGCGCAGCTTTACGCGATCATTGTTGTTGGGGTGTTCACCGTGGTGGTCTCTGCCGTGGTTTGGATGGTGCTGAAAGCCATCATGGGCCTACGGGTTGATGAAGAGACAGAGATCAACGGCTTGGACATGGCTGAGCTGGGCATGGAAGCCTACCCGGAGTTTTCCAACGGCTAAGACCCTCGCAAATGGGAGGCCTGACCCGGGTGGAAACGCCCGGGTTTTCTTATTCTCATTCCCCGGAAAACCCTTTGGGAACCAGTAAGATATCGCGATCAACCTGGTTGATATCGCGATGTCCGCATAAGGCCATGGAGGTATCCAGTTCTTTGTGGATGACGTTTAAGGCTGCGCTGACGCCGGCCTCCCCCATCGCGCCAAGGCCGTAGACAAAGGCACGGCCAATCATGGCGCCCTTGGCCCCCATGGCGGTGGCTTTCAACACGTCTTGGCCGGACCTGATCCCGCTGTCCAAATGCACCTCTATCTTGTCGCCTACCGCATCTATGATCGCGGGCAGGGCGCGGATCGAACTAAGCGCGCCGTCCAACTGTCGCCCGCCATGGTTAGAGACGACAATCGCATCAGCGCCCACATTCAGGGCCTCCACCGCGTCGCGCGGGTCCATAATGCCCTTGATGATCAGTGGGCCATCCCACATGCGGCGAAACTCGCGAATGCGGTCCCAGTTCAGGGCGTGATCCATGGCCTCTGCAAACCAGGATGTCAAAGATCCCGGGTCGCTTACACCCTTGGCATGACCGATCACATTACGAAATTCGCGCCGCTTGGTGCCCAGCATTGCCAGCCCCCAACGCACCTTGGTCGCCATGTTGAGCATATTGGGGACGGTCAGCTTGGGTGGGGCAGACATGCCGTTTTTGATGTCCTTGTGCCGCTGGCCGAGGATTTGCAGATCAACGGTGATGACCAGCGCTGAACAATTGGCTTCCTTGGCCCGCGCGAAAAGCCGGGTCATGAATTCATCATCCTTCAGAGTGTAGATCTGAAACCAAAACGGTTTTTCCGTGTTCTCTGCCACATCCTCGATTGAACAGATCGACAGGGTGGAGAGCGTATAGGGCACTCCAAATTTTTCCGCGGCCCTGGCGGCCTTGATTTCCCCATCCGCGCATTGCATGCCGGTCAGCCCGACCGGGGCCAAGGCAACGGGCATGGCATAATTCTGCCCGACCATTTTGCAGGCGGTGGAACGGTTGGTCATGTCTACGGCGACGCGCTGTTTGAAATAGAGCCTGTCGAAATCAGAGCTGTTTTCGCGAAAGGTCTGTTCCGACCAACTGCCGGATTCGGCGTAGTCATAGAACATCTTTGGCACGCGTCGCTGATACAGCCGCTTTAAATCATTGATCTCGGTGATGATTGGCATAAGGAATCTCGTATATTGGTAATATTATTTTACCAATACTTGCAATAAGTGCAATAGCAACGCCGTATTACCTGCCGTGTACAAACTCCGTGATCCCGGAAATCAGTTTTTCGAAATCGGGTTCATGCGCGAACATCATGTGATTTGGACTGTTCAGCATCTCGAACGTTGCATCTGGGATGGCATTGGCCAGCAGGTGTCCTTCGGAAATTGGGGCGACGCTGTCACGGTCGCTGTGGATCACCAGGGTTGGTACAGTGACCTGTGTCAGTAAGTGCGCAACGTTCAGGTCATCAAACAACGACCGGAAACGGGCAATGTTTTCTGCCGGGCCGCATTGACGCTGAAACTCGTTGAACCATTGCATTTGCGCCTGTGTGGCATCGGGCATGAAAAGCGTGGTCAGGGTCTGGCGGATGGCGGGGTTTTCATTGCCCCAACTGTTTCGGATCAGACTGACCAATGCGTCACTTTGCGCATGATCGGCGGGGTTGTCCCGTTGTTTGCGCCCGCGCGCATAACCGCCATTCAGGATCAGGTGCGAGACCCGATCTGGATGACGGATAGCATAGGCGATGGAGACCGACGCCCCTTGGGACATGCCCAGAATGGCAACTTTATCAAAGCCGTAAGCATCCATGACCACTTCCATGTCATCGACCATCGGCTCAAAATCCAGTGCCAGATCGTGCCATTGCGACAGGCCATTGCCACGTTGGTCATAGCGGATGACCTGAAATCG
Organism: Roseovarius sp. YIN77; assembly: GCF_057219155.1. NCBI lineage: Bacteria > Pseudomonadati > Pseudomonadota > Alphaproteobacteria > Rhodobacterales > Roseobacteraceae > Roseovarius > Roseovarius sp. YIN77. The sequence continues at coordinate 73,503 of NZ_JBXVVI010000011.1, read as the reverse complement.
ATCCGAGAGATGGCGCAGGTAATCCCCATAAGAGGGGCTGTCCCAGTCCAGTTCCAGATGGGTCATCCAACTTCCGGAAAACAGAAGCGGATAACCCTTGCCAGAGATCGCATGGGCGATCTTGGCCCCGTCATGCGAGCTGCAATAGTTTACTTCCGGCATCGGATCAGGCTTGCGGCGCCCTGGAGAGGAGTTTGGCAAAGCGCTGTCCGCCCTAGCCGCAACAGGGCCAATCAGGCGAAATCCCTGTCGCCCGACCGTTTCAATATATCGTGGCGCACGGGCGTCATCGCCAAGGGCACGGCGCAATTCGTGGATATATTCACGCACCAGATCTGGGCTGACATGAATATCACCCCAGACTTCGTCCAGAATTTGCGCACGAGGGACGACCTGACTTGAGTGTTGGATCAAACAGGCCAGAACGGCGGCAGATTTTGGGGTCAGCCGTGCCGTGGCAGAGCCCGACGACAGGGTTCCGTCCGTCTGATCCAATACCCAATGCGTCACGCCATTTCCCCTTGGACTACGCAGAGATTCAACGATCCACCCACGTTATGTCAATGGATTGATCTGGGTTGGGTCGGATAGCCTGAATAGCAAGGGGCCGCGAATACGGTTATTGCTTTAGGAATTACGACATGGTCAAGGTGAAATCAAAACAGGTCGAAGAGGCCGTGCAAGTTTTGGCGGTTCTTCGTAATCGGTTGGAACATGAAATCTGTCAGGCCCTGATGGTGGAAAACACGCGGCTGGCAGAACGGCTGAACCATCATCTGGTCGAGTCGAAAAAGGCGGCAACATTGCTAACGGCGGCGTCCTGATTGAGGCGACCATGCATCGATCTTTGGGATTGAACCAAGAGAGGCTGGAGATCTGATATGACCGAGAGCTTAGACCACGTTTATGGCGCAGAAGACGCGGATGCGATCCGGCAGACTTATCAGGATTGGGCCAGCAATTATGATGCCGAAAATATCTCTGGCGGGTTTCGCCTGCCGCAACTGGGGGCGGCATTCGTTGCACGCCATGTGGCCTCGGGTGCTGGACAAATCCTGGATGCCGGCTGTGGTACAGGCCTGGTCGGAGAGGCGATGTCTATTCTGGGGTACACCCAGATCATCGGAACCGACATCTCCCCGGCCATGATGGCGCGTGCGGAAACTCTGGGTGTATATGCGCGGTTTTACGAACATGATTTAGGCCAGCCCTTGCCGGAGCCAGATGAAAGCTACGCCGCAGTTACATGTTTCGGCTCGCTTGGACCGGGTCATGCACCATCCAATTGTCTTGAAGAGTTTGCGCGTGTCACACGCCCGGGTGGGCATGTCATCCTGAATGTGCGGCCGGAAACCTATGAGGAACAGGGGCATAAGGCCAAGATTGATTCCCTGACAGGGGATGGAAGGTGGCGGGAGGTTGAGCATTCACCCATCTTCCGCCCCTATCTTTTGTCAGAGCCGGATCTGGGCGCTCAGATTTTTGTGTTTCAGGTGACGTAGGGCAATCGGCTCTTGACCAGATTACGCCCGATGCGCCCCGTCTGACAGAGATTTGACAAAGCTCAACACATCCCCCACAGGGCGACCTTCGCCGATTTGCTTGACGATGGCTGATCCCACAACAGCCCCATCAGCGATGCTTGCGATGGCTTGTGATTTTTCCGGCGTGTTGATGCCAAAGCCCACGATCACGGGCAGATCAGTCGCGGATTTGATCCGTGCAACTTCGGGGCCGACATCACCGGCTTCGGCCTCTGCCGCGCCAGTGATCCCGGTGATCGAGACGTAATAGACAAAGCCCGAGGTGTTTTGAAGCACTTTGGGTAGGCGTCTGTCATCGGTGGTGGGTGTGGCGAGGCGGATGAAGTTTAGTCCCGCTTTTTGCGCCGGGATGCACAGTTCTTCGTCTTCCTCCGGTGGCAGGTCAACGATAATCAGACCATCGATGCCGGCGGCTTTGGCCTCTTCCAAAAACCGCTCCACCCCACGGCTGTAGATTGGGTTGTAGTATCCCATCAGCACAATCGGGGTGGTATCATCGGTCTTGCGAAATTCGGTCGCCAGTTCCAGAGTGCGTGGCAAGGTCATGCCAGCCTCTAACGCGCGCTGTCCGGCCAGCTGGATCGTCGGGCCATCGGCCATCGGATCGGTAAACGGAAGACCCAGTTCGATTACATCAACTCCGGCACCCGGCAGGCCCTTGACCAGCTTCAGTGACGTGTCGAAATCCGGATCCCCTGCCATGACATAGGCGACAAAGGCCTTTTTGCCCTGTGAATTCAGATCGGCGAATTTGGCGTTGATACGAGTCATGGGCATCCCTTTGGGTAGAGTATGTCCCGATGTGCAGAAACTTTACGGGAAAATCAATGCCTGCAGTGTGGATTGTCGTTGATTGCTGACCTTGCGCCTAGGCGCGTCCCGGCATAGAAGCTGCGCGATTGTTGGGCTGTATGTGACAGGAGCGCGAGATGGGTTTCAAAATGGGGATTGTCGGATTGCCGAATGTGGGCAAATCGACCTTGTTCAACGCATTGACAAAAACCGCCGCGGCACAGGCGGCAAACTTCCCGTTTTGCACGATTGAACCCAATGTGGGCGAGGTCGCTGTTCCAGATGCTCGGTTGCATACATTGGCAGAGATCGCCAAATCAAAGCAGACCATCCCGACGCGGATGACCTTTGTCGATATCGCAGGTCTGGTGAAGGGCGCATCCAAAGGCGAGGGGCTGGGCAACCAGTTTTTGGCCAACATTCGCGAGGTCGATGCCATCGCCCATGTGTTGCGCTGCTTTGAAGATGGTGACGTGACCCATGTCGACGGCCGCGTGGATCCGGTGGCGGATGCCGAAACCATCGAGACTGAACTGATGCTGGCCGATCTGGAATCCATCGAAAAGCGCTTGCAAAATCTGGTGCGCAAATTGAAGGGCGGCGACAAGGAAGCCAAAGATCAGGATCGTTTGCTGCGCGAGGCAAAGGCTGTGCTGGAAGAGGGGCGCCCCGCCCGTGTGGTCGAGGTTGCCGAGGATGACAAGAAGACCTGGAAGGGTTTGCAACTCTTGACCACCAAGCCAATCCTCTATGTCTGTAATGTAGATGAAGGATCAGCAGCAGAAGGCAATGAGCATTCCGCCAAAGTGGTCGAAATGGCCGCAAAACAGGGCGCTGCACATGTGGTAATCTCTGCCCAAATCGAAGAGGAAATCAGCCAGCTGGATGATGAAGAGGCCGAAATGTTTCTGGGCGAAATGGGGCTGGAAGAAGCGGGTTTGGATCGCCTGATCAAAGCGGGTTATGATCTGTTGCACCTGCAAACCTATTTTACCGTCGGCCCGAAAGAAGCGCGTGCCTGGACCATTCGGCAGGGCATGTTGGCCCCGCAAGCCGCCGGTGTGATCCATACGGATTTTGAACGTGGATTTATCCGGGCTGAAACCATCGCCTATGATGATTTTGTCGCCAATAATGGCGAACAGGGATCAAAAGAGGCCGGCAAAATGCGGGTGGAGGGCAAAAGCTATCTGGTCAAAGATGGTGACGTTTTGCACTTCCTCTTCAACGCCTGATATCTAGCCATGGTAAAACTGATCATAGATACCGATCCGGGCATTGACGATGCAATGGCGATTTTTCACGCTGCCGTGTCACCTGATATCGAGATTTTGGGCCTGACCACGATTTTTGGTAATGTGACGGTTGAAACCGCCACGCGCAACGCGTTGCGATTGATCGAGGCAGCCGGGTTGGATATCCCGGTGGCGCAGGGCGCGGCGCAGCCAATGGCGCTGCCACCGATTACGCCATCCACCCATGTGCATGGGGAAGAGGGGTTCGGTGATATTCCGGCTGAAACCCCCAAAGGCCAGCCAATCGATGAATCTGCAGCGGAATTTCTGATCCGCATGGCGCGTGAACACGCAGGCGATCTTGTGCTGTGTCCCGTCGGCCCCCTGACCAATATTGCGCAGGCGATCCAGATGGATCTAGAGTTTGTCCGCAATGTCGCGCGGATCGTGATCATGGGCGGCGGAATCAAAGGCGGCAATGTCACCGAATTTGCCGAGGCCAATATCTATCACGATCCCCATTCGGCAGAGGTGCTCTTTGCCTCTGGTGCAAGGGTCGAGATGATTGGTCTGGACGTCACGCATGAAATTCTTTGTACGGCTGATGATTTTGATGCGCTTGCTGTGTCGGCCCCTGATCTGGGTGGAATGCTGAAGGAAATGAGTATTTTCTACCTGCATTTTTATGAAACCGTTGGCAAGTTTGACGGATGCAGTCTGCATGATCCTGCCGCGGTGATTGCCTGTGAGCGGCCCGATTTGTTTGGTTATGATCACGTGCCGGTGCGGGTTGTTTGTGATGGCCCGGAAATCGGGCGAACCGTGGTTGACCCCGCCTCCGACAGACCTTTGGCAAAAGTCGCGATGCGGGTTGATGCAGATGCGGTCAAAAATCACTTCATGACCATGATTTCACGGCTGAATTGATCCTGCAAAGCGCACTGCCCTTGCCCTGCAGCCTGTCAGATCGTAGGGAATGATCATGACAGAAAAACCCAAAGGTTGGCGTGGATCGGCAGAGCTGTGGCTGAACGCGGCGTATGACATTCTGATCCGGCAAGGCATTGATGCAGTACGCGTGCAGCCGCTGGCCCGTGCCGTGGGAATGTCGCGACCAAGTTTTTACTGGCATTTCGCGGATCGTCAGGCGTTGCTGGATGCACTGATTGACAAGTGGCAGCAGAAAAACACTGCAAATTTGATCGCACAAACCGAAAAAACAGCACAGACCATAGAGGCCGCAATATTCCATTTGTTTGATTGCTGGCTGGATGATGATCTTTTTGATGCCAAGCTGGATTTTGCCATCCGTAGCTGGGCCAAGGCGGATGACGATCTGATGAAGCAGGTCAGGGCGTCGGATCTGAAACGTATGGATGCCTTGGCCGCTATGTATGTGCGGTTCGGGTATGACCCAGAGGCTGCCTATGCACGCGGCTCTACTGTGTATTTTGTTCAGGTTGGCTACATTTCGATGATGCTGGAAGAGCCGAAAAACCTTCGGATCGAACGAATGCCGGACTATGTTGAGACATTTACCGGCACTTATCCGACGCAAGCAGAGATCGAGACGTTTCGCGCACGTCATGTATCGTGATTTGATCGCGGACGTGTCTGCACAAAACGAAGCGACTATTCGGTGAACGGATTGTCAGGATAGCTGACGCCACACAGATACAAACCTTGCGGTGGGCAGACCGGTCCGCAGGCGGCGCGATTGCGAGCCTCTAGCGCGGCGGTGACATCATCGGCCGACCAACTGCCAGCGCCAACACGTTCGAGCGTGCCGACAATGCTGCGAACTTGGTTGTGCAGAAAACTACGCGCACGCAGGTGAAACCGGTGCTCTGTCCCGTGGGGAATGTTGATCCGTTCGATCCTGATCTCATCCAGTGATTTCACCGGAGAGGCGGATTGGCACATCACCGATCGGAAGGTGGTGAAATCATGAAGGCCGATCAAGCGTTGAGCGGCGTCCTGCATTCTGTCCGTGTCCAGCGGGTGGGCGACTTGCCAGACGAGGCCATGATCGTGGGTGACAGGGGCGCGGCGGCTGATCAGGCGAAACAGATAGCGTCGTTCCGTGGCGGAAAACCGGGCGTGAAAGTCATCAGGCACGCGCGCGGCCTCGATAATTGCAATGGGGTTGGGGCGCAGGTGATAGTTCAGAGCACCAGCCAGCTTGAACGGATCCCAGTCCTTTTCCACATCGCAATGTGCAACCTGTGCCGTGGCGTGAACGCCCGCATCTGTCCGCCCGGCGGCGGCAATGGATCCGGTTTCGGGTTCCAGTATTCGCAGTGCCTCCTCGACCGCCTGCTGTACAGACGGGTGTTCGCGCTGCCGTTGCCAGCCGGAGAAGGGCGCACCGTGATATTCGATTTTAAGCGCAAATCTGGGCATGCGACCCGATAGCGCGATGCACGGGCTTTTGCAATGCGGGCTGGTACATGCGTCTGTGCATGCCTATCTTTGCGGAAAGAATGTGAAAGGGTTCCGAGTGCCGATAATGGGTGATTTGGCTGATCTGGTTTTACGTCAGACAGAACGGATGGGGGACGGGGTGAGTGCCCTGTTTGAGCCCACTATCCGGCTGGGCGTAACCGGTTTGTCACGAGCCGGAAAAACGGTGTTTATCACATCCCTCGTTGCCAATCTGCTGGATCGCGGGCGTATGGGTGCCCTTGATCCGTCAGGCCGGATCACGGCGGCCTATCTGCAACCACAGCCGGACGATACGGTACCCCGGTTTGACTATGAAACCCATCTGGCGGCACTGACGGGACGAAAACCGCATTGGCCGGAAAGCACACGATCAGTCAGTCAATTGCGATTGTCATTGCGTGTGCAGCCATCCGGTGTTCTGTCGGGACTCTCTGGCGCGCGAACGGTTCATGTGGACATCGTCGATTATCCCGGGGAATGGCTGCTTGATCTGGCACTCATGGACCAGAGCTATGGGCAATGGTGCGAAAATGTACTGCGCAGTTTGGCGTTGCGAAAAGGCGCAGAGCCTTATCTGCAGGTCGTACAAGGCATTGATAGTGGCGTAAAATTTGAGGAAGCCGCTGCACAGAAACTCTCGAAGCTTTACACAGAACACCTGCATGTTGCGCGGGCGCAGGGCTATTCAAATTGCGGGCCTGGCCGGTTTCTTTTGCCGGGTGATCTGGAAGGTGCGCCAGTGGTCAGCTTTGCGCCATTGCAGCGCCCGGCCAAGGTCAACCGCCAATCCCTGTGGCGGGAAATGGAGCGCCGCTATGACGCCTACAAGGCCCAGGTGGTAAAGCCATTTTTCCGTAATCATTTTGCGCGCATTGATCGACAGATTGTATTGGCCGACGTTTTAGGGGCCATCCATGATGGACCGGCGGCCGTGGCCGATATGCGCGAGGCGATGGCGGGTATTTTGAAAGCCTTTCGCCCGGGGCAAAACAGCTGGCTTGGTCAATTGCTGCGCGGACGTCGCATTGACCGGATCCTATTTGCGGCAACCAAAGCTGATCATCTGCATCACAGCCAGCATCCTCGATTAGTGGCGATTGCCCGCACCCTGTTGCGAGAGGCAGCCGACCGTGCCCAGTTTCAGGGTGCAGAGGTTGAGGCGATGGCCCTAGCGTCGTTCCGCGCAACTGTTGAAGAGTGGCGCGATCGTGATGGGGAACGACTGGGATGCGTGCGCGGCAATCGGCTGGATGGAGGTGGTCAGGCTGTTTATTACCCCGGCAACTTGCCCAAGGACCCGCGCGAGATTTTCGATCAAACCCAAGACCGCGGTTCATCGTGGCTGCAGGCCGATTATCAGGTGATGCGATTTTTGCCCCCTGTTCTGTCATTGGCCCAAGGCGATGGCCCGCCCCATATCCGATTGGATCATGCGGCCAGATTTTTGTTGGGGGATCGGCTTTGATGTGGTGCGTTGAAGATGCAAGCCTGATCCAATCTGAGGACATCGCATCCATTCTGCACGGCTGGAATCTCTCAACCCACTGGATGCCAAAGCTGCACAGTCTTGAGGAAACAGTCGATTTCGCCCGGTTGATGATTGGCAAAGGGTGGGTCCGGGTGGTTCAAGATGAACAAGTGCGCGGTTTTATTGCGTGTGATGGGGCGATGATCCATTCGCTCTATGTTGCGGATGGGGCGCGTGGGCGTGGTGTTGGGTCGGCGTTGATCGGTGATGCACAGGCTGCGCGGGTTGATCTGACCTTGTGGGTGTTTGAAAAGAACCTGCCAGCACAGGCGTTTTATCATCAACACGGGTTTGTAGAGGCGGAGCGATCAGATGGATCGGGCAATGATGAAAAGCTGCCAGATATCCGATATATCTGGCAGGCGAGGGCGACAAGATGACTGAGCCTAAGGGCCCGATAATATTTGATATTTCCGATGATGAGGTGATGCCGTCGCCAGCGGATGCACCGGTTGTGGAAGAGGTTTTGGCGCGACCTGAAGGGCGGGGAATGCGCAGCGCGATCACGCTTGCATCGCGCAGGCCTTCGGTGCTGCTTCGGTTCTTTCTGACTGCCATTGTCGGGCTGATATCGCTCTCGGTGTCCATGTGGGCTTGGGACTTTGTGACCGGATTGTTGGCGCGGAATGCACTGCTGGGCTATCTGTCACTGGGGCTAAGCGGGGTGATTGTGCTGTGCATTGGGATCTATGGGCTGAAAGAACTGGCTGGCCTGTCCAGAATGCGGCGTCTGGATCGGCTGAAGGATCGCGCGATGACTGTGCGCGCGGCGAATGATTTGCCCGCAACGCAAGGCGTTGTTCGCGAAATCGATACGCTCTACCGGGACCGAAAGGATCTGACATGGGGGCGTCAGCGTTGGCGCGAACTATCAGATGACTGTATGGACGCAGACTCTTTGTTATCTCTTTTTGAACAAGAGGTTATGACGCCGCTGGATCGGGCTGCGGAGGATGAGGTCAAAGCAGCCGCCCGACAAGTCGCAACGGTTACGGCGATCGTACCGCTGGCTTTGGCCGATTTGGCGGCAGCGTTGATCGCCAATTTGCGCATGATCCGGCGGATTGCGGAAATCTATGGCGGTCGGGCCGGGCCTTTGGGAAACTGGCGGCTGACACGCACGGTACTGGGGCATCTGGTGGCCACAGGGGCCGTGGCCGTGGGTGATGACCTGATCAGCTCTGTCGCGGGGGGCGGTTTGGTGTCAAAGATTTCAAGGCGTTTTGGCGAGGGTGTCGTCAATGGCGCCCTGACCGCTCGGGTGGGTATCGCGGCGATAGAGGTCTGCCGCCCACTGCCCTTTGTTGCGCGCAAGCGGCCCTCTGTAACGGGGTTGGTCAAGGGCGCGTTAACCGGGATTTTCAGTGGCGGTGGAGCGTCGGTGTAACGTCGGCATTACGTCGGTATTGGAAATGGGATTGCGATACAGGTTAACGTTGGTGGCTGATCGGATGTTCGCCTTTTGGAGTTTCGACCGAAACCTCAAGGATTAGGTGTGCAATCTGTGTCCTAGGCTTAGCCGGCCTGGCGGCCTTTAATCGGCGATACCAGATCGCCACAGACTATCCGTGACAGAATGGATTGTGCGATCGGCAGGGTGGTCAGGGGCGTTAGGATGCGATCGCGTATCCGCGGCAGGTGGCGGCTGTCAGATTGATAGAGCGGTGTGAACAAAAAGCTCATCATTTGATAGATCCATAGGTGTCGTTTGCGGAGGGAATGGTATAGCACCTGCGCATCGGGGATGGAGACGGAGTTTTCCAGAGCCAATGACAGGGCATAAGCATCCAAAAGCGCCATATTGGCCCCTTGGCCCAGTTGTGGGCTGGCACGGTGGGCGGCATCACCAATATGGATCAATCCCCTGCGATAAGGCTTGCGCAGGTGACCATGGCTGTAGATGGCGGGAGTCATTTGATCATGATCGTCGATCTCGTCCAGAAAATCCGCGAAGTCCGGCCAAATCTCAATCGCCTCTCCCTGCCAATGTGAAAGGTAACCTTGTTTCCATCCATCGATGTTGCCGCGAGGCAGAGACCAGAATATCGCGGTTTTTTCACCTGCCTCGTCTGGGATCTGGCCGATAGGTAACACGCCCAGCATCTTGTTTGATGCACGGTAGCATTGGCTAAGTTGGTCCTTGGGCAAGGTGGTGTCTGTCGGCCAGTTGACGGTACCCCATAGGGCTCCAAAGGAAACGGCGCGAGATTTTAGCGGAGACAGCGGGGAATTTGCACCTGTGGCATCAATGATCAGGTCAAATGGCTGGCTTTGACTGCCATCCTCAAAATTCAACCTGCGCTTTTTATCCTTGGTGACTCTTGCAATCTGGTGGTCGGATTGAATCTGAGCCCCTGACGTTTGTGCGGCCCGCATCAGGCAATGAAATAGGGCGGCGCGGTGAATGGCCAGCCCATATCGGCCAGACTTGCTGCCGCGGTCATAGTCAACTGACAAAACCTTCCGTCCATGGTTGGCCTCATACCCTGACAGACGATTGATGCGATTCCCGAATGCCCTGGCCTGATCGCCCGCGCCGACCAGATCCAGAACCGCCTGCCCAACGGGCTGAATCACCAAACCCGAGCCGAGAGGCCGGGGTGTTTCGAACTGATCGTAAATGGTTACCGAATGTCCCGCGTCGGCCATGGCGGACCCGGCACACAATCCACCAATCCCGGCCCCCGCAATGCCGATTTCCAACTGTTGCATTCGTACTCTTTCACCACCCAACGATCAGAGTGTAGCGGCTTTGTCACTTGGGGCGAAGGCGGCATTTTATCCCGTCTGGCCATGTGCTCTGGACGCCACGATTTCCCCGGCTTATAAGGCGGATCATGATGACCCGCAGCGCGATCATTATTCGAATTATATGCCCGGCGCTCTGACGTTTGAGCCGCCGGGTCAAGGCGTATGGGCTGCCGCGCCGATCCTTTTTGAACAATCTGATCCCCCTTTCAAGGACCACGATGATGTGTGCCGAGACGCCTGACTACAAAGACACTCTGAACCTGCCGAAAACCGATTTTCCGATGCGCGCGGGACTGCCGAAACGCGAGCCTGAATGGCTGAGCCGTTGGTCCGAGATCGGTATTTATGATCGCCTGCGCGAACGGGCCGAGGGGCGCGACAGTTTCACCCTCCATGACGGCCCGCCCTATGCCAACGGGCATCTGCATATCGGCCACGCGCTGAATAAGATCCTGAAGGACATGGTCGTGCGGTCGCAACAGATGATGGGCAAGGACGCGCGTTATATCCCTGGCTGGGATTGCCACGGTCTGCCGATTGAGTGGAAGATTGAGGAACAATACCGCAAGAAGGGCCGCAACAAGGACGAGGTTAACGTCGTCGATTTCCGTCAGGAATGCCGGAAGTTCGCTGAGGGCTGGATTGATATCCAGCGCGAGGAATTCAAGCGCCTTGGCGTGACCGGCAAGTGGGAGCGCCCCTATCTGACCATGGACTTCCATGCCGAGCGGGTGATTGCCGAGGAATTTATGAAGTTCCTGATGACCGGGACGCTCTATCAGGGGTCGAAACCTGTGATGTGGTCGCCGGTCGAAAAGACCGCGCTGGCCGAGGCAGAGATCGAGTATCACGATCACAAGAGTCATACGATTTGGGTTCCGTTTAAAGTCACGATGGCCGTTGAAGACATTGAACCGGCGGTGTCGGCACCCGAGCCGCTTATAGGTGCGCGTGTTGTCATCTGGACCACCACCCCCTGGACCATCCCCTCGAACAAGGCCGTGGCTTATAACCCGTTGATCTCATACGGGCTGTATCGCGTTGATACGACCGAAGACGAAAGCTGGACCAAGCCGGGTGATCTATATCTGTTTGCCGATGCATTGGCCGAGGATGCGTTGGGTAAATCGCGCGTGACCAAGTTTACTCGTGTTCGCGATGTAAAAGCATCGGCCTTTCGAAGCATGACCCTCGCTCACCCCTTCCACGGCCTCGACGGGGCGGATGGCTTCTGGGATTACGAGGTGCCGATGATCGACGGGGAGCATGTCACCGATGATGCGGGCACGGGCTTTGTGCATACCGCGCCCAGCCACGGTGCTGATGACTATGAGGCGTTTGTGAAACGCAACTGGATCGACCGGATGACCCATAATGTGGGCGAGGAATCCGAGTTTCTGCCGCATGTGCCATTCTTTGCAGGTCTGCAGGTCTTTGACCGCAAGGGCAAGGAAGGCAAGGCCAACAACGCTGTCATCACCAAACTGGTGGAGGCCGGGGGGATCATCGCCCGGGGCCGCGTGACCCACAGCTATCCGCATTCATGGCGCTCTAAAGCGCCGGTCATTTTCCGCAACACGCCGCAGTGGTTTGCGGCCATCGACCGCGCGGTTGGCGACTGGCAGGATGACTATGGCACCACGATCCGCGAGCGGGCGTTACGGTCGATTGACGAGCTGGTGACATGGACGCCGAAAACTGGGCGCAATCGCCTGTATTCGATGATCGAGGCGCGGCCGGATTGGGTGCTAAGCCGCCAGCGTGCCTGGGGCGTGCCGCTGACATGTTTTACCAAGAAAGGTGCGCTGCCAACTGATCCCGATTTCCTGTTGCGTGATCCAGCTGTCAACGCTCGGATTGTTGAGGCGTTTGAGGCCGAGGGCGCAGATGTCTGGTATGTGGACGGGGCCAAGGAACGGTTCCTCGGCAATGACTACAACGCGGATGACTATGATCAGGTTTTTGACATTCTGGATGTGTGGTTTGATTCCGGGTCCACCCATGCATTTGTCCTTCGCGACCGTGAAGATGGGTCTGCGGATGGTCTTGCCGATCTGTATCTGGAAGGCACCGACCAACACCGCGGCTGGTTCCATTCATCCATGCTGCAATCTTGTGGCACCCGTGGCCGTGCGCCTTATCGGGGCGTTCTGACCCACGGCTTTACGCTGGATGGCAAGGGCAACAAGATGTCCAAGTCGCTGGGCAACACCATCGCGCCAGAGCAGGTTGTCAAACAATACGGCGCTGATATCCTGCGCCTATGGGTGGCCCAGTCGGATTACACGTCGGATCTGCGCATCGGCGACGAAATCCTGAAAGGTGTGGCCGACAGCTATCGCCGCCTACGCAACACCATGCGGTTTATGTTGGGATCATTGGCGCAGTTCTCGGACGCTGACCGGGTGGATCCTGCGGATATGCCGGAACTGGAGCGCTGGGTTCTGCATCGTCTGGCAGAGCTGGATCACACGGTTCGGACAGGCTATGCCAAGTATGATTTTCAGGGTGTTTTCCAGGCGATCTTCACCTTTGCCACGGTGGATTTGTCGAGCTTTTATTTCGATATCCGCAAGGACGCGCTCTATTGCGATGGTGACAATGAACGCCGCCGGGCGGCGCGCACGGTTCTGGATATCCTTTATCACCGCCTGACCGCGTGGTTGGCCCCGATCCTGACCTTCACAATGGAAGAGGTCTGGCTGGAACGGAACCCGGGCGAGGGTAGCTCGATCCACCTGACCGACATGCCCGAAACCCCTGCCGATTGGCTGGATGAACCGCTGGCCGCGAAATGGGCCGCGATCCGCCGTGTGCGCCGGGTGGTGACCGCCGCGTTGGAGGTGCAGCGCACGGATAAGGTGATCGGCGCGTCATTGGAAGCCGCCCCTGTCGTACATGTGCGCGATGCGGAGACGTTGGCTGCGTTGAAAACGGTGGATTTCGAGGATGTGTGCATCACCTCTGACGTGATCCTGAGCGGCGATCCGAGCCCGGCAGAGGCCTTCCGCCTGCCAGAGGTCGAGGGCGTCGGTGTGGTGTTTGAAAAAGCCGAGGGCAAAAAATGCCAGCGCTGCTGGAAAATTCTGCCTGATGTTGGCACGCACAGCCACTCTGGAACCTGCGGTCGTTGTAGCGCGGCATTGGGTTAAGAAATCAAAAGGTCGGATCGATTTGATCCGGCCTTTTCGTTTATTTCGGTGTGATTTTTCCAGCGATGGTCTGATAGGCAATCTTGCCATCATCGATGACCAAAGTATCGGATGCGACCTCGTAGTGATTGTCTGCGGTTTCTGCCGTCCAGACGATATAGGCGACGGGTCCGTCCACCTGCATGTTCAGCATTTCAAATGTCATGCCGGGTTTGCCAAATTCATCAAACAGGGCCTGAAACAAAGGTTCGATCTCTGCATGGCCGGTCATCCGTAGGCCATTGAAGAATATGACCGACTCGTCGGTATAATCCGACAGGATGCGTTCCATATCGGCCGTCCCGAAGGCCGCTAAATGATTGTCCAACACGGCTTGTGTGGTTTCGGTGTCGTGGGCGGCAGCGGCGAAGGGCAGCATAAGGGCGAGCGAACCCGCCAACACGGTGTTGCGAATAGAATGGTGCAAATTGAAACTCATCAGAATTACCCCGAAGTTGTGATCTTGATCGTGCGAATGATCAGAGGTTTACCATACCGTAAACACTGAAATTCATCAAATGCAGCACGCGGTTAGGTGAGTTCGCAAATTTTGCACAAGAACCGGGCCGCGATCCGGGTTGTGGCGGCGAACAATCCCGGCCATGGTCGGGCCATGAATATCGGTGTGACAGAGACCTTAATAGGGCGGCTTGGACTGGTCGAAGAGGACGGCCGGATCACCCGTTTGTTGTGGGATGCCGAGGCCTCTGGCGACATGACGGATGTGCTGGTCGAAGGGGCGCGTCAATTGGAACGTTATTTTGTCGGAACGTTGGAGGTTTTTGATCTGCCATTGCAGGTCAATGGGTCGGAGTTTCAACAGCAGGTTTGTGATGCAATGTCGGCCATCCCCTTTGGCGAAACCCGGACCTATGGCGATCTGGCCCGTGAATTGGGTGTACCAGCGCAAGCTGTGGGTGGAGCCTGTGGCGGCAATCCGATCCCGGTGATCATCCCGTGTCACAGGGTTTTGGGGGCCAATGGACTGGGCGGGTTTTCCGGGGCTGGCGGAGTCGAGATGAAAGTGACATTGCTGCGTCACGAAGGGGCAGCAGGTTTGTTGATATGAGGCAGCCATGAGTATTGGGGTCTTTCTGGCGGTATTGTTCGCGGCCTTTCTGCACGCCAGCTGGAACGCCATTGTTAAGACCGGCGGGAACCGGTTTCAGGCGATGTTCATGATGTCGACAGCGCAAGGGCTGATGGGGCTGGTGATGCTGTGCTTCTTCCCCTTGCCAAAGGCTGAAGTGTGGTTTTGGCTGATCGCCTCTGGCCTGATCCATTCAGCCTATAAATTCTTTCTGACCTCGGCCTATGAACATGGGGATCTGAGCCGGGTCTATCCGATTGCCCGGGGGGCGGCGCCGATGATCGTTCTGGTCGTTGGGGGGCTATTCCTGGCAGATGAGCTGGCGGTGATGGATTATCTTGGCGTCATTGCCATCGGGTGCGGGATTATCCTGATGGCGCGCGGAATATTTACCAACGGCGAGTCGCAACGCATGCTGCCCTGGGCGCTGGCCTCTGCCTGCGCGACGGCGGGCTATTCGCTGGTTGATGGGGTGGGCGCGCGCATCGGTGGGGATGCTGGCCAGTTTGTGGCCTGGATGTTTGCCATCGATGGTGTGATTTTCGCCCTGGTATATTTTTCCCGGGGCGGGGTGATGCCGCGCAAATTGTCCGAATGGGGGCGGGGAACGCTGGCGGGTGGGGCCTCGCTTGGCGCGTATTGGATTGCGGTCTGGGCGATGATCGTGGCCCCGATAGCATTGGTCACGGCCTTGCGCGAAACCTCGATCCTGTTTGCGGTGCTTTTAGGGGTGTTTTTGTTTGGGGAGCGTCTGGATCGGGGCAAGGCGATATCTGCCGCGATGATCGTGATGGGTGTGATCCTGACGCGGGTGTGAACTTCGCGCGCCTATGTTCAGGGCGCGTGTGCGAACAGGTGTTATTCGCCCTGTTGTTCCGGTACCATCTGCTGCACAATTCCCACCAGCATCAGATAGCAAGAGCTGACCACCAATCCCCATAGCGCCCAACTTTCGGGATTGAAGTTCACCCAGGCCGCCCAAGCGGCGAACCCAGTCCACGCGATGGCGATGGGCAATGACAAGCCGCGCCAGCGTTCAGTGCGCACAGGGTGAATAAATTTCAATGGCAGGAACATCGACACCGCCACGGCACAGACGATAAACAGCATCACCCAGTGATTCATCGGCACGGCAAAAAGAACCAGCACCAGCATGTTCCAGCATCCGGGGAAGCCGGAAAAGGAATTATCCTTTGTTTTCATCCGCGTATCGGCAAAGTAAAGCGCGCTGGCATAGGTGATCACAATGATCGCCAGCCAGCCGGTCCAGCCGGTCAGAAGCCCCGATTTAAAGAGCGCATAGGCGGGCACGAACACATAAGTCAGATAATCGATGATCAGATCCAGCAACACGCCATCATAGATCGGGGCGTTTTTCTTGACATGATATCTGCGGGCCAGGGGACCATCGATACCGTCAACGGCAAAGGCCACCACCAGCCACAGGAACATCAGGCTCCAGTTGGCCTCGACAGCGGCGAGCATGGCCAAAATGGCGAACACGGCTCCGCTCGCGGTCAAAAGGTGAACGGAATAAGCTTTCATCTGATCGGTCATGGCAGGGTCATGACGGATAATCGGGCAAAGTGCAAACACTCATGCAAAGGGTGCTGCCAATTTGTTGACCCTCAGTCCGACCCACGCGTTTGGGCGCGGGGATGGGCCTTGTCATAGACCTGCATCAGATGCGTTTCGTCCACTGCGGTATAGATCTGGGTGGTTGACAGGCTGGCATGTCCCAACAAATCCTGAATAGCGCGCAGATCACCGCCTGCATTCAGCAAGTGCGTGGCGAAGCTGTGGCGCAGTGCATGGGGCGTCGCGGTTTTGGGAAGCCCCAGCATCAGACGCACCTGTTCCATGGTTTTCTGAACCTGCCGCGGGGCCAAGCGCCGCCCCCGGACACCGCGAAAGAGCGGGCCCTCGAGTTGCGGGGCAAAAGGCATCAGGGTGACATAGCGGTCGACGGCAGATCGGGCGGGCGCGATCACCGGGACCAGACGGGTTTTGCCGCCCTTGCCGGTAATGCGCATGACCTCTGGCAGGGGGGCGTCAGATTGATTAAGCGCCAGCGCCTCTGACACCCGAAGCCCGCAGCCATAAAGCAGGGTCAGAACCGCAATATCGCGGGCGGCGACCCAGTCGGTGGTGGCCATATCGCCTGCGGTATCGATCAGTTGAGAGGCTGCTGATACATCCAGCGGCCGGGGCAGTCGTGCCGGTGTTTTTGGGGTGCGAACAGATAGAACAGCCGTTGCATCAAACCCGTCGCGTTCTGACAGCCAGCCGTAGAAATTTTTCACCGCCGACAGTGACCGCGCCAAAGTCCGGGCCGACACGCCGCGTGCGCGTTCATGAGCCATCCAGGCCCGCATATCGGCGACGCGCAGCGTTCTAAGTGGGCCGAGCCCGGTTTCCCCGCCCAAGTGATTTGCCATGAAGTTGAGATGCGCCGTCAGATCCGCGCGGTAGGCCTCTACCGTGTTGTCGGCAAGATTGCGCAAGGCCTTGCAGGTCTGAAGCCAATCCTCCAGCGCGTCGCGAACCGCTGGGGATAAGGCCAGTGTCATGTCAGCCAGCGCCGCATGGTGCGTTCAAAGACGGAAGCAAAAAACACCAACAGATCGGTGCCGTGGCTGGGATGAAACTTGTTCGGGTCCTCAGACCCCATGACCAGCATCCCGGGCAGACGGCCATTGCCCAGATCCAGATAAAGTACGGCCTCTGATCGCATATCAGCGGCCTTGTTACCAAAGATCAGCGCGTCATCAGGATGGATCTGGCGCAGGATAACAGAACGGCGCACAGACCCGCGCCCCCCGGTCATATAGGCTTTGGCAAATCCGGGTTCGGCCACGCTAAGCACATCGGATAGGCGCTGGACGACAGGATCATCCTCTGACTGGACGCTTTCCAATACCAGACGCAGGCAATCGACGCGCAAAATCTCTGCCACATCGGCACCCAGATTGTGCAGGAAGCTTTCAAATGTGACCGGATCTAGCATACGCAATATGGCGCGATGCACCTGATTCATGCCTGCCAGATTTTCATAGGCGGCAGCCACGACAGAGCGGTGCGTGTCTTCCAAACGGCCCAGCCGCATTTCCATCCGATCCAGCGCCACACTGCGCAGATCGACGATGTTGTCGGCCGGACCCACGGCCGGAGTTGTCGTCAGAATGCGCATGATTTCGGGGTCTTCTAACACCAGTTCAGGATTGTTCAGAATGGTGCCGCGCAGCACTGCCTGCTGCTGATCATCGTCCTGTGAAACGTGTTTTTCCACTTCACTGCCCTTTTTTTCTTTTCGCAGCTTTTATAGGGATTATGCCTGCGAATTGCCCCATGTTATGTGCGATTGTAGGGAAATCCGGCAGATGCTGCAACTGTCGTGCAACAGATGGAGAGCGGGAAAATGCAATAAACCGGAGCCTGACCGTGCCTTACCCAGCCTTCATGATATCCTGATGATGACGGATCGCGTCCTCGATACCATCATGCCAGACAAGTGTTCCATTTTCCAAAACCACACCGGCCTGACACAGGTTGCGCAGCAATCCCAGACCATGGGACACAACGATCGCCCCGCTGTTGCGCAGGCGATCGCGGAGGATCGTCTCGCTCTTGGTGCGGAAGTTTGCATCGCCCACGCTGGTCACCTCGTCAATCAGATAGGTATCAAATCCGATGCCCATGGAGATGCCAAAGGCAAGCCGGGATCGCATGCCGGAGGAATAGGTTCGGAACGGCAGATGAAAATGACCACCAAGTTCGGCAAACCCGGCAACAAAGGCACAGAGCTGGTCGACGTCGACGCCATAGATGCGGGCCACAAACCGTGTGTTCTGCGCCCCGGTTAGATCCGGGTGAAAGCTGCCCGCAAAGCCCACCGGCCAAGACACGGACCCATCGCTGGTGATCCGTCCGCCATCTGGCCGCATGGTGCCAGATATCATGCGCAGCAGGCTGGATTTTCCGGCCCCGTTGCGCCCCAAAAGCGCCACCGCCATCCCGGTGGGAAAGGTGATGTTGATGTGATCGGCCACGGGTTTTTGCACACCCTGAACCGTGTAAAATTTTGATAGATTGATCAGTTGGATCATCTAGCGCCGGTCCTGCATGCTGTAATAGATCAGGGACAGAACCGACCAGATCAGCAACAAAAAGCCCGCAATGATCGCTGTCAGGATGATGCGTTCCGGATATTGGGCAGTGCTGGGCAGAGTTGGTTGCATATAGGTTGCCAGATAGCGGCTTTGCCGTCGGGAGTCTGCCAGCGCCATATCCAGCGCTGCGAGCGCGACGGTGTAGGCCTCTTCGGCATAGCGGCGATCCACCGCCAATCTTTCATATTCCGCGATAAGCATCGCATAGGCCTGCCCGCCCTCGGTACTGGCATCAGAGCTGAATTTGTTGCGCTCATCTGAAATGCGCGCTTCGATCACCTTGATCCGGCGTTGTGCCTGATCCAGACGCGTATCGCCGGTCCGCGTGACCTCTAGCAACAAGTCATGATCGATCAACGCCTCGGTTAATTGCTGCTGTAATGTGCCGAGTATTCCCATTTGTCCGTTTATATCGGCCTCTGGGTCAACGATCTGGGTGCGCATGCGAAATGCGGTCATCGCCTCGCGTGCGGTTTTCAATCGCTCAATGGACAGGTCCAGTTCGTGCCGCGCAAGTCGGGTCGTATCCTGGCGCGCGATGGCCGACAGTTCGTTGATAATGCGACTGCTTTCGCCCAAAACGGCGGTGGCGATATTGCGGGCATCCGCTGCTGCAAAGGCCAGAACCCTAAGCTCAATCAGCCCGGTGCCCTGATCATAGGAAATCCTGACCATCCGGTTCCAGTAATCCTGAAGATCCTCCGATGATCCATCGGGGTCGAACCGAAAGACAAGGTCTGTTTCTGGCTCCGACCAGATGCGATGCAGATCAAGCTGACGGTCTACGATTGCCACCATTTCCGGGCTTTGGATGTATTCATAGAGAATATCGGTGTCAGAGCTGGAACTGGCTGAAAACCCAACGAAACCGCCAACAAAATCCATGGGATTGGCGGCCTCTTCCTGTCGTACCACAAACCCCACGCGAGAGGCGAACTGATCTGCCGCGAAATAGGTCAGATACAGTGCCGCCATCATAGTGGGCAGGATGACCATTGCTATGAAGCTGATTATCAGGCCCCAGCGTATCGATCTGCGCGTGGGCAACGGCGGCGGCAAAACCTGCACGGATGCTAATTTGGGGGCTGACGCCGGTTCAGGCGCCAATTTTTCGGCAGGCAATGCAGCGGGCCTTGGAGAGGTGGTCAAGTCAGAGGACATGGGTTCACATTTGTTATGGAGCTTAAGGCCCCGGCGGCCCCAGTTTGACCCTCTCTGGTTAACCCCATGTAAACCAAGACAAGTTTAATCGGAAGGAACGCTGACCACCTGTAGGGGGCCGAATGACCGCTGTTTCGGGCAATACCATAACCTTACCCTTGCCACCCCGTCGCGGCAGTGGATGCCGGACGGTTGCAGCCCTGATGCTGCGGGAAATGGCGACCAGTTATGGGCGGTCGCCGGGGGGATATGCCTGGGCTGTTTTGGAACCTGTTGCAGCGATAGCGCTGTCTTCGGTGGTGCTGTCGCTGGCCCTTCACGCGCCGTCACTGGGGACGAGTTTTCCGCTATTTTATGCCACCGGGTATCTGCCCTTTATGATGTTTTTTGATCTGGCGGGGAAAACGGCGATGTCGATCCGGTTTTCGCGGCCATTGCTGGCCTATCCACGGGTGAATTTTGTTGATGCTATTTTGGCCAGGTTCGTTCTGAACTTGCTGACGCATCTGGTGGTGTTTTGCGCCGTTCTATCCGGGATTTTCATGTTCTCAGAAACCTCTGCAGTGCTGGATATTCCCCATATATTGCATGCCCTTGCCATGGCCGGGGGGGTGGCGATCGGGATTGGCGTGACAAACTGCTTTCTGATGAGCTTTTACCCGGTATGGGAACGGATCTGGCAAATTTTGACTCGCCCGCTGTTTTTGATTTCGGGGATCTTTTTCCTGTATGAGGATTTGCCGGGTCAGGCGCAGGATGTCATGTGGTACAACCCACTGCTGCATATTCTGGGCGAGATGCGCCGCGGATTTTATCCGGTCTACGACGGCCCCTATATCAGCCCGTCTTACGTCTGGGCGATCAGTCTGATCGGGCTTGGATTTGGTCTAATGTTGTTGCGACGCCATATTCTGGTGATCCTGAATGACTGATCCCTGCACCCCGCCGCCTGAAACCGGTCGCCCTGATCTTGTGTTGGCGGACTGCCAGCAGCGCCCGGTGTCAATCGGCGACAGGCCCGGCCTGTTCAAGGTAGACGCGGCGGTGCAGATCGGCGGGCTGGTTGTTGCGGCGGGGTGGAGTACATATGCAAATCTGACACTGAATTTGTCAGCAGATGGGGCAAACACCTGTTTGAATTTGTGCCGTTTGGCGCGGGATGATGTGCCAGCGGGAGAGGTGGAGTTCCCGGGCTTTGTCTTTATTGCTGCCGCACCTGAACCACCTGATACTCTGTTGATCGTCCAGAATGATCCTGAGGGGGAGCCGTACCACCTACCGCTCGACTATGATGACCGAGTGCCACTGCACGCACAGCGGCTGATCAATGACGGCGTCTTTGCGCTGTTAAGTTCTTTGCCGATTGGATCGGACCAATGGCGCCGATTAATCGGCCTGATGCCGGATCATCCCCAGCCGGACAGGCAACAGATCGGGATGATCGACCTTGCCGCCATGCGGCGGGGGTTGGGATATTGCAGCGGTTGGGAAAGCCACGCCCCGGGTGCGATGGTTTGGGTGCAGGATAACAAGGGCAGGTGTTGGGATATCAATCACGGTTTTCGGTGGTGTCGAGAAGATGTGGCCTCTGCCGTTGTCGAATTGGGGGATGTCGGTGCGAAGACCGGGTTTGCCTGTGTGCTGCGCGCCGACCACGCCTTACAGGCGTTGCGCTTGTGCGCTTGCGGACCTTTCGGAAAAACGATGGGTGCGCCTGTTGAGGTAGAGCTGTTGCCTGCGGAACCAAAGGCGGTTTTGCGTCAATTGATGGAAATCCCCACGCCTTGGAGCATGTTTCCAGAACGATGCCGGCATGTGGATTGGCCCTTGCTCGGGGCATCTCTTGCACGACAGCAGGCGACTTGGATGGATGCCGAGGTCACCAAGCTCGCGTTTGGGTCGCAGGTGTCCGAGCCACGGGTTTCTGTGATCGTTCCGGTTTATGGCCGGTTGGACCTGATTGAACATCAGCTATTGGAGTTTCATACGGACCCGGATTTTTCACGGCAGGCAGAGCTGATCTATGTGATCGATGACCCGGCCCTGATTGGTGAGATGTATCGTTTGGCACCGCATCTGCATGACTTGTTAGGGGTTCCGTTCCAATGGATCAGTGCCGGGCAAAATCGGGGATTTTCCGGGGCCAACAATCTGGGGGCAGAGGTGGCAGAGGCGGACAAGCTGATCTTTGTGAACAGCGACGTATTCCCGCTTCGGCCCGGATGGATTGATGACATGGTGGCGGCGTTGGACGAACGCCCGGATGTCGGGCTTGTGGGTCCCCGTCTGCACTTTCCTGATGGCACGCTGCAACACGCGGGGATGGTACCCCATTGGCAGGCGCCGCTGGGGCTGTGGACCAATCGGCATCCGCTGATGGGGATGGATGCGGCCTTTGATCCAGCGCAGGATCCAACTTGCGTACCGCTTTTGACCGGCGCTTGTCTTGCAATGCGTCGATGTGATTTCGAACGTGTCGGGGGGTGGGATAGTGGCTATCTGATCGGTGATTTCGAAGATTCCGATCTGTGCCTGAAACTGCGAGAGATTGGATTGCGTTCTCTTTACCTCCCCAAGACCGAACTGTTGCACCTAGAGCGGCAATCCTTTGGGTTGGAAACGGATTGCGACCAACGCCGGGCGACGACCATGCTGAATGCGGTTCGCTACAATATGCGTTGGGGTGCCACGTTGGATCGGATGGCTGAAGTATGACAGGGCAACGCATCTTGGTGATGGCGCATGGTCATCCGGATATACGACGCGGCGGTGGAGAGATTGCAGCCTATAACCTGTTTCAGACCTACCGGCAGCACGCAGATGTCAACGCGGCCTGGTTTTTGGCGGCAACGGATCATGGCACCGGGGCCAGCGGGCGCATCAGTCGCCACCGGACGGCAGAGTATCTGTGGGACCAACATCTTGCAGATCTGTTCTGGATGAAGGCGGCCAATTGGTCAGAAATTTCGGGTTATTTCGCAGAGCTGTTGGAACAGTTGAAGCCCACAATCGTTCATACGCATCATTATTTTCAGTTCGGGTTGGAATATCTGCGTGCCATAAAACGGGTCGATCCGAGCATCAGAACCGTTCTGACCCTGCATGAGTACATGGCGATCTGCCCCAATCAAGGCTTGATGCTTGCCCCCAAACGCAATGAACGATGTCGCGACGGTAGCTATGAAACACATCAACGTTGTGCCCCGGGCCGTTCGGCAGAGGAAATGTGGCTGCGCAAGCACCGGTTTGAACGCTACTTCGACCATGTCGATCACTTCATCGCGCCGTCAGAGTTTTTGCGGCAGCGATATGTTGAATGGGGCCTCGCCCCGGAACGGATCAGCCTGTTGGAAAATGGACAACCCCAAACCATTCCAGAGCCGCCCCGAGGGGTTGTCGAGGGGGAGCCGCGCAACCGGTTCGGATATTTCGGCCAGATCAACCCCTTTAAGGGGCTGGATGTGTTGTTGGCGGGCCTGTCATCCCTGCCCAAAAAGACACGACGGAAATTGCGGTTGGAGGTGCATGGCGCAAACTTGGAATTTCAGCCCCGAGAGTATCGGGAGCGGATCAGCGCCTTGGCCGCCCCACTGATTGCTGAAGGGGTGGTTCGCGATTGTGGGCCTTATGATCCATCTGAACTGGTGGTCCGAATGCGGGGGGTGGATTGGGTGATGGTACCATCGGTCTGGTATGAGAATTCACCCTTGGTCATCCAGGAGGCCTTCGCCCACGGCCGCCCTGTTATCGCATCCAACATTGGCGGAATGGCAGAGAAGGTCGCACATGGGGCGAACGGATTGACACTGCCCCCGGGGGACAGTGCGTGCTGGGCCGAAACGATGGGGCAGGTTGCGGGTGATACGGGCTTGTGGGCGCGGTTGAGGGATGGATTGCCGGTGCCGCTGAGTGTTGGGGCGAGCGCCGCGCAGCATCTGGATCTGTTCAAGCAGGTGAGAGCAGGGGTGATATGACGAGATTTCCTAAGCTTCTGGTGCATATTGGCCCGGGCAAAACCGGGTCAACATCGATCCAGCGTATGCTGTCGGCGGAGCAGGAAAAGCTGCGCGACAGGGGTGTTGTCTGGCTGGGTATGATGTTGGAACACTGCCCGAACCAGCCACAATATGACTGGCAAAGCGGCCTGCAACCGGCCCTGCTGTTCGAAGGGATCGCCCCCGATGCG
Organism: Roseovarius sp. YIN77; assembly: GCF_057219155.1. Lineage (NCBI taxonomy): Bacteria > Pseudomonadati > Pseudomonadota > Alphaproteobacteria > Rhodobacterales > Roseobacteraceae > Roseovarius > Roseovarius sp. YIN77. The sequence continues at coordinate 49,411 of NZ_JBXVVI010000011.1, read as the reverse complement.
GCCAGTGATCAGATTTACCGGGCACTGAGGCAAGGGCTGGAACATCTGTCCACTATGCCCGTGCGCTACGCGGTTTGGAGCCACGAAGCGATTTTCACCCGCAAGCAGGGCGTGGGCGACGCGTTAAAGCGTTTGCAGGACGACGGGGTGGATATTCACATCCTGTGTTATCTGCGTCGGCATGATCACTGGGCGAAAAGTGCCTATGCCCAGTGGGGGATCAAACACAAAACCTACCCCGGCCCGGTCATGCCATTTTCAGATTGGGTGCAAAAACGCCCGGTGCGGTTTGCGCAGACTCTGCGGTACTGGCAGGAGGAATTTGGGCAATCTCTGGATTTGCGAAATTTTGACCAGACGGCGGATGTCACGGCGGATGTTGCGGATATTCTGGGTGTTGCTGGATGTGCTGGGACACGGGTTTACGAAACCCCATCCACAGAAACATTGGCGGCCTGGGCGATTTACAACTCACAATTTGTCCAACCCGTACTGCCCGCGCGATTTCAGCGATTGTTGAGCTTGACACAACCAGCAAACGGGACTGCGCCCCTTTCGGAATGCGATCGCCTATTTGCGACCGATGCTGATCTTGAAATGGTCTTGGAAGATGCCGCAGAGGATCTGAGTTTTGTCAATTCCATTCTGCGCGAGAAGGGCCAACCAGAGTTTGACACTGACCAGGCGGCGGTGCGCCAGCATATCCCATCAGAGTGGGAAATGATTCAGTTTCTGGCCAGAAGTGTCTTTGCCTTGCAAGAGCAGGCGTTGCGCCTGCGTCACCGCATTGATGTGTTGGAGCAAGGGGATTTGGGAAGGGATTAGTAGCGTAGCCCGTCGTTCACCCATGATGTCAATCGGGCAGGCGTGATCGGATTGCCGTCGGGGTCTTTCAATCCGCGAATGGTCAAGTCGTTCGAAATTTCCGGCAATCGTGCACGGGCTGATATGGCGGCCTCGGCCATGTCCTTGACGCCAGAGATTTGAATGCCCCTTTTCACCATGGATTCGTTGAAACTGGTCCCTAGCCGGTTTTCTGCCCATTCGATATCTTTGCCCTTCTGATTCAGGGTTGCAGAAAGAAGCTCATTGGAAAATTCAAGCCTAGGCCCAGTTAGGTTTGCCAAGGCATTTGAAATCTCTTGCGCAAGTTGTAATCCCGCCGCCCCCAATAGGCGTAGGTGGCCGGAACGGTGGATCGCCCACAAAATCGCGACTGCGTCCAGACAAAGCGCCCGATTGTGCTGTTGTGAACCGCACCATGCCTGATCGATCCCCAATTGCGATTAGAAGTCTTGAACCACGTCCTCGCTACGAAGCCTTTGTCGGTCGTATATCCGAAGCGAAACAGCTTCGGATCCAAACAATTGATCGAAAGGTTCAAATCGCGCCCGGTAACGGGGCAGGATCTGGTCAAGTTCCAGATCAAGATTGCCCCCGCCCAGCCGTATCTGCTGTTGAAAGGCGCTGGTGATAAAGGCGCGCGGTGGCCGAAGATAGGCATAGACCCGAAAGGCGGAACAATAGTTCGATAGAACGTGTTTCATTCGTCTGACTGCTTGGGGGTCGCGCGGTGCAGACATGCGTTCGGCTGAAAACATGATGTCAGAGAAGTTTTTCGATGTTGACGCAGTGAAGAGCAAATCATTTAATTTGCAGAGCAATTGCCGCCGCCGTAATTGTATTGCGGCCTTGCTACGACCAAGTATCCGGTTGCTCATATGACGTTCGGGGTGATCTTCGAACATGGTGACAAAGGCACCTGATTGATTGGCCGAACCAAGCGACAGATAGGTGTATGGCGCCCCCAGGTTTCTTTGAAATGCCTCTTGTATGGCACTTGTCCCGGTTTTGGGCATGCCAATATGCAGATGGCAAGTCAAAGACATGTCAGGCAAGGCTCCTGTCTGGGTGATGGTTTGGGCCTACCCCAAAGAATTCACACTAATTTTTAATTATGCGCCTCTAATTATTGGTAAATAACCGCTGCAGGATGGGCGAGATTTGCCAGAACTGACTTACATGTCGACCACGCTGGATAATGATGCGATTTGGGATTTCGGGATCCGCGATCTGGAGGTCGTTGTCGTCGATGGTGTGCCGACGTTGGTGGCCTTGTCGCGAACCGGCGGGTTGACGACGTTTCAACTGCTGAGCGGGGCGCCAATTGATCTGGCTGAACATCAAGTTCTGGACCTGCCGCCGGCTTTGGGGGGGATGACGCTCACCACGCTTACAACGTCAAACGGGGCCTTTATCCTGCCGGTCGGGGTCTATTCCGGTGCCCCGATGGCCTATCAGCTGGATACACAAAGTATGCTGGGCGTGGCGGAGCCACTGGAGACGGAACCAGCCCCGGATTTGTCCCTTGCCTTGCAGGTGGAGGTTGATGGCGAACATTGGCTTTTTGCCAGTGAAACCGGGGAGACGGGATATTCAGTCTTCGTGATGACCGATGATCTGGGCTTAACTCGGTTGGGGTCTGGGGCCACGACCGAAGAGTTGGGCATTCAATATGTGACAGAGTTTACACAGACGGTTCGGGATCAACGCCCTGTCGTGATGATGGCCAGCATATCTGAGGACACGATTGTTGCCGTGCGGGTAGAGGAGGATGGCACGCATGTGGTGACAGGCAGTCTGGGGGCCGATGACGGGTTTGGCCTGGATGCCCCATCCGACATAGAACACGTGACCATGAACGGATTGGACTATGTGCTGGTGGCAGGGGCGGGGAGTTCATCGCTCAGTGCTCTTCGCGTTTTCGGCGAGGGTCAATTTTTGCCGACCGATCATGTCGTTGATACGCTGGATACGCGATTTCAGGGGGCGACGGCTTTGTCGGTGGTCGCCGTCGGTGACACGGTTTTTGTCGCGGTTGGTGGTGGTGATGACGGCATCAGCCTGTTTACCTTGTTGCCCGGGGGGCGATTGTTTCTGTTGGATACGGTTGCCGACACGCCAGAGACCGCCATGGTCAATGTGCAGGCCTTGGAACTGGTCGCGCTGGACGGTGAATTGCAACTGTTCGTCACCAGTGAAAGCGAACACGGAATCAGCCAGTTCAGCTATGACATTCGTACTCTGGGCAACGTGATCGAGGGAACCACCGGCAACGATATTCTGACGGGCGCTGGCCTTGATGATGTGCTGAGCGGAGGCATTGGTAATGATATCCTGTCGGGGGCAGGGGGTGATGACATCTTGATGGATGGGCCCGGGCAGGATCAGTTGACCGGGGGGGGCGGGGTCGATGTTTTCGTGCTGTCCGCGGATGGCAGCACCGATCAGATCATGGACTTCCAACCTGGCGTCGATCAATTGGATCTGTCAGCCTTTCCGATGTTGAACAGTGTTGATCAGCTCCACATCACGCCCACGACCACTGGCGCAATCATCACCTATCAGGATGAAACAATTGAGATTTTCAGCGCTGATGGACAGCCACTTACGGCTGATGACTTTACAACGGCGTCAGTCCTTAACCACCCGCGCAGTCCCATCGATGCGTCCCTGACAGATGGCATCATTCTGGGTGGAATGGGCGATGACGCGATGGAGGGCAGCTCAAACGGGGACCGGATGTATGGGGAGGCGGGAAATGATCATCTGATCGGGAATCCCGGCCAGGATGAAATCTATGGGGAAGATGGCGATGACATCCTGAATGGCAATGCGGCCGGTGACAAACTTTTTGGCGGCAACGGGAATGATCGGCTGGTGGGCCATGCAGGGCGTGATTTTCTGTATGGGGAGGATGGCAACGATTCGATTGTTGGTGGTGGCGGAAATGACGAAATTCACGGAGGGGCCGGGAATGACACGATGTCGGGGGGCGGGGGCCGCGATGTCATCTATGGCGGAGATGGCGATGACATGCTGGAGGGCGAAGGGTATCGGGATTTGCTTTATGGTGGGGCGGGAAATGACACCCTGATCGGCGATGTCGGCATGGTCACGTTGGAGGGTGGGGAAGGCAACGATATCCTAGATGGCGGGGACGCGAATGATTTCCTGACCGGTGGCGCAGGCGACGACACAATGACGGGGGGTGATGGTGGCGATCAGTTCATATTCGATGACGGGTTCGGGCAGGACACAATCACAGATTTCGATCCTGTCGCGGCCAATGAGTTGATCAATTTCAGTCAACTCGATGACATTACCAGTTTCACCGATCTGATCGACAATCACATGGTGCAGGATGGCGCAGATGTGGTCATCACATCCGGCACCGACAGTTTGACGCTGTCGAACACGCTGATCGATGATCTGAGCGCTGATGATTTCATCTTCTGAAACGGACCCGGCGAAAGGTTCACCCCAAGTCGCGATTGTGATGGGGTTATGCAATGGGGCGCGTACCTTGCCGGAGCAATTGGATAGCTTTAGACGGCAAACCTACCGGAACTGGTCGTTGATTGTCAGTGATGATGGATCTGTTGACCATGGCCCTGATCTTACCACAAGGTTCGCGCGGCGTTGCCAAAATCATGACATCAGGTTGATCGACGGGTCGCGACGTGGATTTGCCCAGAATTACCTACATCTTTTACGGCAAATTCCCACGAATTGTCGATATGCGGCGCTTTCCGATCAGGATGATATCTGGCTGTCGGGAAAGCTGTCACGAGCATTGGATGTTTTGCGGCACACGCCAGAGGATACGCCCGCGCTTTATGGCAGCCGCAGTTGGATTTGGACCCCCCAGAAAAACGCCATCAAAATGTCCCCGGATTTCAGGAGGGCACCCAGTTTCAAGAATGCGCTTGTGCAGAATATCTCTGGTGGCAACACGATGGTTCTAAATCGGGCGGCGCTGGATCTGGTGCAGGCGGCCAGTTGTCAGGCGAAGAACATCGTCTCGCATGACTGGTGGATTTACCAGATCATCAGCGGGGCTGGGGGCGTGGTGATCCATGACCCTAAACCGGGGCTGTTATATCGCCAGCACGCCACAAATCTGGTCGGTGAAAACCGGAGCATGCGCGCGCGGCTGTACCGGTTTAAATCAATTTTTGGCGAGCGATATCGCCATTGGATGGATGACAATATTGCTGCACTCATGACATCCGAGGACTGGTTGACACCCGAAAACAGGGACCTGTTGCAGCGGTTTGCCGCGCTGCGATCACAAGCGGCTGCGCGCCATGTTCGTGACATTGCCGCGCTGGGTCTGCACCGGCAAAGCAGGGCAGAGACCACGATTATGTGGGGGGCTTGGAAGATGGGACTGGTTTAAGGAACAACAATCGAGAAAAGTTTGAAACCTACAACGCTTTCAAGCGTTCTAGACAAAAGCTATACAATTGAAAATCAAGAACATTCATCTGCCGGACCGTATCAATCTCTCCTTGTGAAAAAGAGGTGCGATCAAAGCCAAAGGAGGAGCTGTTCACCCTGTTGGGGTGATGTTCCAACTTGATTTCCTGAAACAGGTTCAGTTTGGCGAAACTCTTGGGCAGCCGTTCCTGAATGCCAACCTGCAGGTCGCCCGCCTGAATAAGGTCGATGGCACAGGCGACATCATCTGTGGTGACGGGCTGTTCCTTGGGTTTTCCGCACAGATAGCGGACTTGCAGATTATCAAGCTCGATGCTGGCATTTCGGGTCAGGAACTTGAGCATTGAGACCTTTTGGTCGCGGAACGTGTCAAAATGGGTTTGTGCGTGATTGTACAGCGAGATCACCCGGTCCACCGGGTTGCGCAGAATTGTGGTGTAGCAGGCCGAGCCGCCAACCAGTTTGTGGAAGCTAAAGTAATCCTCATGACCGATCAGAACTTTGTTTGACAAAAACCGTACCAGAGTTTTGTCGGTCATGTCCGATAAGCGATGAAACGGTGGTGTGGGATAGGCACAACCAAGCTTGCCATAGTGATGTTCCAGTACTGACCGTACGAAGGATCCCGCGGTTTTGGGAATGTGGATGAACACATGCTTTTGCGGTGCATCGTCCAAAAACACATTGGCTCTGTCGGTTGACCTGATAGTGTTCATCAAATCAGACCTCGCATAAAGGCAACACGTTTCCAGGCGATCAGCGTGTCACCGCCGTAAGGGCGCTCCATAAGCAGGGATTGCAATTCTCCGCGCTCTACAGGTTCCAACTGTCCGGAAATGGCCTGAATATCCTCGACCGCGAACATACCCCGATAGAACCCATCCAATTTAACGATCGGCAATCCCATCTGCACCAAAATGGCGGCGTTCTGATGAATTTGGCTTCCCTGCATGAACACGGCGACCAGCTCGGCCAACAGGGTTCGGTGCAGGGTCCGGTCCACATCCGTGCTGTTGTTGGTCAGGTGGCGTTTGGCGGCCTGGGCAAGTTCGCTCAATGAATTCAGATGATGTTTTTCATTCACCACTACAGGGTCGGCATCAATGTTGACCTCGACCCCGTGTTTGCTGAACACGTCCGTTTGAAACATGTCCTGAAACCTTTGCAGAACCTGCTGTCTGGAAAACCTCTTCCACCCCGTCAGAGAAGAAACGCGCGCATTTTTGATCGCAAAATCGACCAGTTGATCGTCGGAGTCGAGCTGCGCCAAATACTGTGAGGATGAAAACAACGCCCGCAACTGATCTGGTGCGGAAATGCAGCGTCTTAACACACGAGACAGACCCATTTCCCCACGATAGATAACCGCCGGTCGAACATCTGAATTTCGATATCGACGCCAGTACCGTTGGAAACGCGGTTGACGCAGGACATGACCTGACATGGCAATGCAGAACGACCCCAGATGATACTCGATTTCAAAGTTCTCAGTTGCCCCCAGAATTTCCACATCCCGCTTCAGCATCTGTGTCAGAAACGCTGGCATCCGGCTCTCAGTAAAAAAGACGCTGTCGTTCAGCAGAACAAGTCTGGGACAGGTTTGATCAGAACCAGTTTTGAACAGATGGAGGAAGCCCAGTTTATAGCTGCCGAAGTCGCGACCGAAGTTGAAGCGTTCGATGTAGCAATCGATCAGATCTTCATATCGGATTGGGTCCGACAATTTCAGAGTGTTGACCGCCAGCACATACATGCCTGCCGCCTTGGCAGCGTTCAGCAGGCGGATCGTATCGGGTCGCAAAACACCCTTTTGATAGAGCGCCAGCAGCAGGATCGGCCGGTCATCATAAGACCGTTCAAAATGGATTGTCGGGCGCTTGCCCAAGGATTTGAATTTCGTGATCGCGGATTTCAGCGACAGAACGGCATAGACCGTCGAATATGAAGACAATCGGCAGGCTTTGGAAATACCAGTCAGAAGGCCATTGGTGAACCCTGCATGTTCCATATTGTACGGGCCCCCGCCTGACACAAGACATTCCTTCGCCCGTCGCTAGGCAATCAGCCTCCGTGCGACGGGCTCTGCCAGTTACGCCTAAAACGGTAAATAACTTCCAAATATGGGCCAGGGTTGGGGAGGGGAATTCACCTCTGCTCCTGTGTAAAAACCGGACTCTGAGCGGGGTGGTGAGTATCGTGCGGGTTAACCGTGAGATTTGGTAAAAGCGGCCTTTTGTTCCTCTGTCGCCTCGGTCTGATAGCGGTCTTTCCACTGATCATAAGGCATGCCGTAGAAGGCTTCTCGCCCTTCATCTTTGGTCATATCAAGACCGCGTTCAACGGCGGCCTCTTGATACCAGCGCGACAGGCAGTTTCGGCAAAACCCGGCCAGATTCATCATATCGATGTTTTGGGCATCGGTGCGTTCGGCCAAATGTTCCCGCAGGCGGCGAAAGGCTGCGGCTTCGAGTTCGATTTTGGTTTGGTCGTCCATAGCTCACCTGTCTTCCAAGAATAGCTTCGCCTAGCAGCCACAAGCGCAAAGGGCAATTACCCGATAATGCGCAGCGCGATGTAGGGCACCAGCGAAAAGATCAGGAGCATGATTTTGTAAGCCCCAAGCCAACCATAGATCGTATGTTTCACTTTTTCGGCGTCGACCCCAAAGAGCCGACTATGCAGCTCAGCGACCCAATCCTTCATCATCATCAGCATAAGGGACGATATGGTCAGAAAAGCTATGTTTATCAAAGCCATCCAACCAAAGAATGCCGTCAGCATATCCAATGTCATCGCAGTCTCCTTTCAGATCCGCGCGTGAATCAAAGATAGGGATTGCAGTGCCTGATCGCAATATGGGGGCTAGATCTGGGTTTCCGCCAGCACGTCAGACAGGATCGGGGCCAGACGATCCGCCCAGGCCAGTTGCTGGTCCTCTGTTTTGATCAGATCGTTTCTAATCTCAATCAAAACATTGGGGTGATCATTGCGGATAGCGTGCCTGTCGATGGAATCACCTTCCAGATGGCCGCCATAGGGTTCGTTGGCCCCGACGCACAAATCGTGTTCAGCCCGCAAACGATCCAAGAGCGGCAGCGCCAACCTTGTGTCATCAGCGTAAAGCAGAGCGATATGCCAAGGGCGCGGGGGGCGTCCGGCCAGTTTTGGGGTAAAGCTGTGCATGGCAATGATAACGGGATCTTGCCGTTGTTGCAGAAGTTCCGCAACCGCGTTGTGATAGGGCCGGTGATAGGCAGCCAGACGACGCTCTTTCTCTGCCGTATCGGCGTGACGGTTTGCCGGGATGATGGTGCCGTCGTAGAGCTTCATCAACACGGTCGGGTCGTCTTCGCCCCGATTGGGATCGACCACAAGGCGTGAGAAATTGGATAGGATGGCCGGGCTGTTCAGCCGTTCGGCCAGGGCCAGGCTGACCCCCGCTGCACCGACGTCATAGGCGATGTGGCGTGCCATATCTTCGGCACTGATCCCTAGATCGCCGTTGTTGATGTCCCGCGGCACCGCATTTGTGGCGTGATCGCAAGTGATCACCCAACGGCCTGTGCGCTCTGCCCCGAACACGTGAAAGGGGTGATGTGTATCCGTTGATTGAATTGTCATCTGCATGTCATGATTCCCAACGATATATCCCTAACCAAGACTGCGGCGAAGCGCCAGTTGTCAGCGCTAACGAAATGCGCGATAAGAGCATCTGGTTCAGCCCCAATTGACTGCAAAGGATGACGCAGGATGAGACGCCAGCGCAATGTAAAGATCGTCGCGACGCTCGGTCCGGCATCAGATGACTATGAAACGATCCGAGCCCTGACAGAGGCAGGGGCCGATGTGTTCCGCCTGAACATGAGCCATGGTGATCACGAAGAGATCAGGAAACGTCACCAGATTATTCGCCAGATCGAAGAGGATCTGGGCTATCCGATTGCGATTCTGGCCGATCTTCAGGGGCCAAAGCTGCGTTGCGGTGTTTTTGCCAACGGCGCCGAAGATCTGGCAGAGGGGCAGTCATTCCGGCTGGATCTGGTCGCAGAACCTGGGGATGAAAACCGGGTTCAACTGCCGCATGAGGAAATCTTTGCCGCGCTTGAACCGGGTGCGACGCTTCTGGTCAATGATGGCAAGATCCGGTTGAAGGTGACGGAATGCGGCAATGATTTTGCCGATTGCGTGGTCGAGGTCGGCGGGACGATTTCAAACCGCAAGGGCGTGAATGTGCCCGATGTGGTGTTGCCGTTGGCGGCGCTGTCCGAAAAGGACCGTCGTGACCTGGAATTTGTCTGCGATTTAGGGGTCGATTGGCTGGCACTTTCTTTCGTCCAGCGCCCTTCTGATGTTAAAGAGGCACGCGAGCTGGCCCAAGGACGGGCCGCGGTGCTGTCGAAGATTGAAAAGCCCGCTGCCGTCAAAAGCTTTGATGACATCCTTGCGGTGTCTGATGGCATCATGGTGGCCCGCGGCGATCTGGGTGTGGAATTGCCGGTTCAAAACGTGCCACCAATCCAAAAACGTTTGATCCGGGCTTGCCGGCGGGCGGCAAAGCCGGTGATCGTTGCCACTCAGATGCTGGAATCGATGATCGAAAGCCCGGTCCCGACACGGGCCGAGGTGTCTGATGTGGCGACAGCGATCTACGAGGGCACCGATGCCATCATGTTGTCGGCGGAATCGGCGGCAGGCAGCTATCCGGTTGAGGCGGTGACCACAATGAACAACGTGGCGATAGAGGTCGAAAGTGATTCGACCTACCGCCAGGTGATTGATGCTAGCCGCAAAGCGGACCGCACCTCGGTTGCTGACGGCATCGTGGCTGCTGCGCGAGAGATTGCAGAAACCACAGACATCAAGGCGATCTGCTGTTTCACGCAATCTGGTGGAACGGCCTTGCTGGTCGCCCGCGAACGGCCCAGCGTGTCGATCCTGGCGTTGACGCCGCTTCAGAAAACCGCGCGACGTCTGTGCCTGACTTGGGGTGCACAATGTGTGCAAACCGAAATCCTGGAACGGTTTAAATTCGCTGTGGTGGATGCGGCAAAAGCGGCCAGAAAGCTGAATATTGCCGGAGAGGACGACCAGATCGTGGTGACGGCAGGGGTGCCATTCAATGTGCCCGGGACCACCAATATTCTGCGGGTGGCGCCCTGTTCTGAGCGGCTGATTTTCGCGGCTGACCCGGAATAAGTAAGTTGTGGGCAAGATGAAAAGGGAGGCGTTAAAGCCTCCCGTTTTCGTTTGTTCACATGTGTTTTCTTACACTGGCATCTGCGCTTTCGCCCGGACTTGGAACCATTCACCGGTGGCGATGAGGGCCGTGGCGATACGGGTGCAGACGGCGCATCTGAAGCTGGCGCGGTCATTGGTCTGCTCTTGCGTCTTGCGCTGGGCAACGTGGACTTTTGCCAATTCGGCCGGCAGTTGGGGCCATCCGTGGTGCAGTTGAGCGATTTCAATCTCGGACAGTTTATGATGTGCGTTCTTGGTCATGTTCTATTCCAATCTTTGATGATGTTTCGTTCGATCGGCGCCTGTATTGACCATAGAATTTCCAGAACCATCGCGACAAACGATAAGAATTCACAGCATAGGTGAATTGATCTAACCTATAGGAGTTATGACTCGTTCGCTGCCATCGCTGAAGCAACTGCGCGCCTTTGAGGCCGCCGCAAGGTTGGGCAGCTTTAAGAGTGCGGCAGAGGAGCTGCATGTCACCCATGCAGCGATCAGTCACCAGATCAAAGCGTTGGAAGAGGATTTTGGCCGACCGTTGTTTCGCCGCCTGACGCGCAAGGTGGAACTGCTGCCCGAGGCCGCAGCGCTGGCCGGAAAGTTGACCCAGAGTTTTGCTGAGATTGCCGATGCGGCGGATGATATCCGCAAAGCAAAAACAGTCGGGGCGCTTAGAATTTCATCGGTTCCGGCATTCGGGTATCGATTTGTGCTGCCCCGACTTTCAGAGTTCCAGAAACAGAATCCCCAAATCGATGTTGAACTCGATCTGCATGCTGGCCTTGTGGATTTGACTCAAGGAGCCTTTGACGTGGCTATCAGGTACGGGTCAGGTGATTGGTCAGGCGTGGAGGCACGGCTGATCTCTCAGGACCGGTCGGCACCGGTCTGCGCCCCGGAACGGGTTGCGGGCAAAGATCTGCCGCTTAATCCGTCAGAAATCGCAGCAATGCCCTATGCAGTGTCCCCAGGGGCCCAAAAAGACTGGCAACTGTGGTGTCGCAACGTGGGGCTGAACAATCCCGCCCGGCCCGCACCGATCAAACTGGAGAATCGTGCTGTGGTTTTGGATTTTCTTCTAACGGGCGGGGGTGTTGCATTGGTCGATCAGCGCTTTGCCGCGCAAGAGTTGGGAAACGGGCATCTGGTGCGTCTGCACCCGGACACCGTTACCGGAGTTAACGGCACATATTTGGTTTGGCCGAAAACCACGGTTCCCGATCCCAAAATTGTGGCGTTTGGAGATTGGCTTGCGAAAGAGGTCGAAGACATGGATATTTCCACTGGTTAACCTCCGCAGGATGTAGTGTCTTAAAGCGATGACAATTTGATGCTATGAGCCGCCGATCTGGCGCGACTGGTGAAATTCGCGCTGAGACGTGAAGAGCAGAGGGGACGAAATTTATCATGCGAAGACTTGCTGCCGAAGCATTGGGAACCTTTTTCCTTTTGGCCACCGTTGTTGGATCTGGGATCATGGCAGAACGTCTGGCGGGGGGTAATATCGCCATCGCATTGATGGGCAATACGATCCCGACCGGCGCGATTCTGGTGGTGCTGATCACGATGTTTGGGCCGATTTCCGGCGCGCATTTCAACCCGGCTGTGACACTGGCCTTTCTGATCCGAAAAGAGATCGCGCCGCGCCTGGCGGGGTCTTATGTGTTGGTTCAGATTCTGGGTGGGATACTCGGCGTATTTGCCGCCCATCTGATGTTTGACAATGCGATTATTGACCCGTCCACCACGTCGCGCACAGGTGTCGGACAATGGGCCGGGGAGTTTGTTGCGACGTTTGGTTTGGTCGGAACCATTCTGGCTTGCCTAAAATCGCGGCCAAGCTTTGTGCCAATGGCTGTCGGGCTCTACATTACGGCGGCCTATTGGTTCACGTCATCCACGTCTTTCGCCAATCCGGCGGTGACAATTGCGCGTGGGTTTTCGGATACATTTGCGGGAATTGACCCGGCCCATGTGTTGGGCTTTGTGCTGGTGCAACTGTTTGCAGCCGTGGTCGCCACAGTGGTTTTTGGCTGGCTGTTGGCCGACGAGGTAAAATAAAGGATTTGCCCCGTTCAGCGGATCGCCAGAGTATTTGGACCAAAACGAAAAGGCGCGCTTGTTACATCGCGCCCTTCTGTTCGGGTTCAGGGGATTAGTCCTGTTCGATGACCCGCAGAGACAGTTCACGTAACTGTTCGTTGGTTGGATCACTGGGCGCTTCCATCATCAGATCCTCGGCGCGTTGGTTCATCGGGAACATGATGACCTCGCGGATGTTGGCCTCATCGGCCAAGAGCATGACGATCCGATCGATCCCTGCCGCGCAGCCACCGTGTGGAGGGGCGCCAAATTTAAAGGCATTGACCATGCCACCGAACCGCTTGCGCACTTCGTCCTCGCCGTAACCTGCCAGTTCAAAGGCCTTGAACATGATTTCTGGCTTGTGGTTCCGAATGGCACCCGACACCAGTTCATAGCCGTTGCAGGCGAGGTCATATTGATAGCCCAGAACCTCCAGCGGATCGCCATCCAGTGCTTCCAGCCCGCCCTGGGGCATGGAAAACGGGTTATGGCTGAATTCTACGCGTCCGGTTTCCTCGTCCGCCTCGTACATCGGGAAATCGACAATCCAGGCAAAGGCAAAGCGGTCTTTGTCCGTCAGGCCAAGCTCATCCCCGATCACGACCCGGGCTTTGCCGGCGACGGTTTCAAAGGCGGATGGCTTGCCGCCCAGGAAGAAGGCCGCATCGCCGACCTCTAAACCCAGTTGTTGGCGGATCGCCTCTGTCCGTTCGGGACCGATGTTTTTGGCCAGAGGACCGGCGGCTTCGGTTCCCAGAACAATCTCGCCGGAATTGATCAGGGCATTCACCTCTTTCACCTTGATTCCACGTTCTTGGGCAATGGTGTCAGCCGATTGTTTGCGCCAGAAGATATACCCCATGCCCGGCAGGCCCTCTTTCTGGGCAAAGGCATTCATGCGATCACAGAATTTGCGGCTGCCGCCGGTGGGGGCGGGGATAGCCCTGATTTCCGTGCCTTCGTTTTCCAAAAGCTTGGCAAAAATGGCAAAGCCGGAGCCGCGGAAATGATCAGAGACATCCTGCATTTCGATCGGGTTTCTGAGGTCGGGTTTGTCCGTGCCAAATTTCAGCGCTGCATCTTTATACGAGATCAGCGGCCAATCGGTATCGACCTTGCGGCCGCCACCGAATTCTTCGAACACGCCCCGAAGAACCGGTTGAATGGTGTCGAAGACGTCCTTTTGTTCGACAAAAGACATCTCTAAATCCAACTGGTAGAAATCGGTGGGGGAACGGTCGGCGCGGGGGTCTTCGTCCCTGAAACACGGCGCGATCTGGAAGTATTTGTCAAAGCCAGAGACCATGATCAGCTGTTTGAACTGCTGCGGGGCCTGAGGCAGGGCATAAAACTTGCCCGGATGCAGGCGCGAAGGCACCAGAAAATCGCGCGCCCCTTCGGGGCTGGAGGCGGTGATGATCGGGGTCTGAAATTCGCGGAAACCAATATCCCACATGCGCTTGCGCATAGAGGATACAACGTCAGAGCGCAGGGTCATGTTGCGCTGTAGCTTTTCCCGGCGCAGGTCGAGGTAACGATAGCGCAAGCGGGTTTCTTCGGGGTATTCCTGATCGCCAAAGACCATCAGCGGCAATTCATCCGCGGCGCCCAGAACCTCCAGTTCACGCACGAACACCTCAACCTCACCGGTGGGCAGTTTCGAGTTTACCAGTTCGGGATCGCGGGCTTTGACCTCGCCATCAATTCGGATGCACCATTCGGAACGAACCTTTTCCACATCGGCAAAGGCCGGGCTGTCCGGATCGGCCAGCACTTGCGTCATGCCGTAGTGATCGCGCAGGTCGATGAACAGGATACCACCATGATCGCGCACCCGGTGAACCCAGCCGGACAGGCGAACGGTTTCACCGACATTGGATTTGTTCAGATCGGCGCAATTATGGCTGCGAAAGGCGTGCATCGCGGGTCCTCGTCAGGGAAGTTCATACATCCGCGCCGATACACCTTGCGCGGGCCCGGAAGTCAAGGACAGAACGCCCATTGCCAAAGGATTGTCACGCGGATTTCGCCCAGAAGTAGACTGAAAACACAACAAACTGGACAAGTTACGCTGAAATTGGTCAAATTCTTCCTGCGAAAGACAATGCTGGAACGCACGAACTGAGAATTTGGGGGTGTGCGATGTGGGATAAAATCTTTCTAACGATGCTTGGGCGGATCGTGAAAGACGGCAGCCTGACCATCATAATGCCTGACGGCACATCAAGCACCTTTGGTGACGGCAGCGGTGTACCGGTTCGGGTGACGATAACAGACCCGCAGATGCCAAGGAAATTTGTGATCAGCCCCGAACTGGCCGCGGGTGAGGCCTATATGGATGAGACGCTGACCATAGAGGATGATGATCTTTACGGCCTGATCAGCATCGGCATCCGCAATTTTTCAATTGGCAAGGGTCACGGGCTGGAACGGTTGTTTGGGCGCATTGTTGGTCGGTTCAAACAGATCAACCCGATCGGGCGGGCGCAACGCAATGTGGCCCATCATTATGATCTGTCAGGTGCGTTGTATGATCTGTTTTTGGACGCGGACAAGCAATATTCCTGCGCTTATTTCAAAGATTCTGACATGTCCTTGGAAGAGGCGCAGGTTGCGAAAAAGGCCCATATCGCCCGGAAACTTTGTCTGGAGCCGGGGGTGAGGGTACTGGATATTGGTTGCGGATGGGGTGGGATGGCGATCACTTTGGCCCGCGATTTCGGGGTTAGGGTGACGGGCGTGACCTTGTCGGAAGAACAGCACAAGGTGGCGACAGAACGGGTGCATGCGGCCGGGCTGCAAGATCAGATCGACATTCGCCTGCAGGATTATCGCCGGGTTGCTGACCGGTTCGATCGCATTGTTTCGGTCGGCATGTTCGAACACGTGGGCGTGCCGCATTACCGGGAGTATTTCCGCAATATCCGCCGGATGCTGACATCCGATGGCGTGGCCCTGATCCACACGATCGGGCGCTGCGATGTGCCAAGCCGCACAAGCCCTTGGATTGACAAGTATATTTTCCCCGGCGGTTACATCCCGTCGCTGTCAGAAACCGCAAAAGCGATTGAAAAGGAACAGCTTTGGACCACGGATATAGAGGTCTGGCGGCTGCATTATGCCGAAACGCTGAAGGTCTGGTATGAACGGTTCATGGCCAATCTCGACAAGGTGCGAGAGATCTATGACGAACGCTTCATCCGTATGTGGCGGTTCTATCTGATCTCGGCGGAGCTGACCTTCCGCCTGCATCGGCAGGTGGTGTTCCAGTTTCAGTTGACCCGCCAGCAGGACGCGGTGCCCCTGACCCGGGACTATTTGTATCTGCCAGAGGAACGGCAGGTCAGGGATGCGGCGGAGTAAGCGCAGGTCGTTTGGCTGGTCAAAACAGGTGTCTGCAGCACGTCGGTATTGCGTCGGTATTACGACGGTGTGGATTTACGTGCTGATGAGCGTGGCCGGGATCAGCCCGCGCAACGAATTTCCGACATAAAGGCGCTGTGCGCGGATCAGGTCAGCGGGGGTTAGGGTGGCCTCTTGGGCTTTGCCGCTCTCCAACATCTCTTCGCGCAGGATGCCGGGCAAGAGCCCGTCAGATAGCGGGGGCGTGACCAACCCGTCACCCAGATCGGCAAAGAGATTGGTGATCGTGCCTTCGCACAGATGGCCAAGTTCATTCACAAAGATCAGTTCATCCACCCCATCGGGCAGGGCGGCGCGGGCCTGATCATAAATCGCCCGGTTGGTGGTTTTCATCCCCAGCCAGCGGTCGGTCGAATGCAAGCGGTCAGGGGCGATGGCGATGCGCCATTTTGGCGGGGCATCACCCAGCGGGGCGGTTGTCAGATCAAACCCGCCCGCCCGGTCCAGCGTCAGGCGGCAGCGCAGTGGAGTTTCGTTGGTGATGCCAGAAATCAGGGTCTGCGCGCCCTCAATCACGAAGGTGATTCCCAACGTTTCCGCCGTGCGAGCCATGCGCGCCAGATGCCGGTCGATCCGCCGCGCCCCTTCACCGGAGTGCCAACCGAAGGTCTCGATGATGCGAAAAGTATCATCCATCTTGCGGCAGCCTAGCATAGCGGGATTTTAGCAAAGCCTCTTCGTATTCCGAGGGCGCTGTGCTGTCCCAGACCACCCCGCCGCCGACATTCAGACGCACGCGGCCATTTTCAAACATGCAGAGGGTACGGATTGCCACGTTGAAGGATGACCGCCCATCCGGGGCCATCCAGCCGATCGCACCGCAATAGATGCCGCGTGGCTCGGATTCCAGCTCATCAATGATCTCCATGGCGCGGTGCTTTGGCGCACCGGTGATTGATCCGCAAGGAAAGAGCGCGCGCAGGATATCGGGCAGGCCAATATTGGGCAGCAACTGGGCCTGCACACGGCTGACCATCTGATGAACGGTGGCGAAGGTCTGAACCTTGAACAGTTCTGGCACTTTCACCGATCCGATCTTGGCAATCATGCTGATATCATTGCGCAAGAGGTCCACGATCATCAGGTTTTCGGCCCGGTTCTTGGTGTCATTGTGCAGCCACGCCTTGCGGGCCTCGTCCTCCTCCGGTGTCAAGCCACGGGCGATGGTGCCTTTCATCGGCAGGGTTTCGATCACCCCGTCGGCAGTGGTGCGAAAGAAGAGTTCGGGAGAGCGGGACAGGATCAAGGGACCAATGCCGAAATCCACATAGGCCCCGTGTTCCACCGGTTGGCGCTGGGCAAGCAGCGCGTAGAGCGCGCCGGGATCACCCGTCATTTGTGCGGCCATGGGGAAGGTCAGGTTGATCTGATAGGTGTCGCCTGCACCGATATAGGCCTTGAGACGGTCAAAGGCGGCGCGGTAGTGGTCGCGGTCCCAGCGGGGTTGCGGCAGGGTCAGGTTGGCGGGGCCATTGGCTGGGGGCGTCCCGTCCGTTGGCGCATCAAAGACGCCAAAGGCCAGAAGCGGTGTATCCCGATCACCGGGCATCAGGTGGCCCAATTTCGGCATCAGGACATAGCCCAATTCATAGCTGGCATAGCCCGCGATCCAATGGCCCTGTGCCTGTGCCTGCGCGATTTGATCAAGCGCTTCGGGGACCTCTGCGGGTGTTTCAGCCACGATCAGACGCTTGGCCCCACCAAAGCGGCAGGCCCGGCCTTCGGGTCCCTGATCAAAAAATATCTGTGGCTCGCCCAAGAGATTCGCCCGTCACATCGTTCCTGATCCGGGTATAGCCGGGATCAAAACCGGATGCCTGCGAAAAATCCGACCGGTTAGCGGCCGGTGACGATGGCGCGCTGATCTTCCATCCCCATAGACAACAGGCGCGGGGCGACTTTCTGCATCTGCTGGAAGGTGGCTTTGCTGTTCATTCCGCGCCAATCGGCGGCGATTAGGGATTGCGCCACTGATCCGCCCAGCGTGGTGCCGGGGCCCAGAATGATAAACACATCGGGCATGAATTCGCGCGCGGTCAGGCGAATGGCGATGGCAAAATCGTAGGACTCCGTCACCTGATGGCCCAGCGTGTAGTCGCGCAGTCGGGTCAGGTTGGTGGCCTTCGGGTGCCACATCCCCCCGCACCCGTCGATCAGGGGCAGGTGTGGTTGCTGAAAGAGGTCAGGCCCCAGGTGAAATTGTCCCATCGTGGCGACATCCGCCATCATCGGGGTGTGAAAGGCCGCGTGGCCCGGCAGGCGCAGGGGGAAACGATCATGCACGCGGGGCATGGCGGCCTCGAACATTGCCAATCCGGCCTCATCCCCCGCCAGAACCAGCATCCCGCCAAGGTCTACGGACAGGCCAAGCGTGGCGTCGCCCGCGTTGATTTCTGCGGCTTTGGTCAGGATTTCGCCCCGCCGACCGGGGATGGCGCGCCATGTGTCATCGACATAAGGGTAAATCGTCTGCCCGCCCGGCGCATGATTGTGCATCAGTGTGCCCATGGTGTTGACGACAGTCAGGCCCTCTTGCGGCCCCAGTGCACCAGCGCAGGCAAGGGCGATATACCAGCCCATGGAATTGCCGGTGACGCCCAGAATGTCGAACCGGTCGGGGTCGATGGACAGAAAATCAGCATAGGCACAGGCATGGATCAGGGCGGAGGCATTGTCGCCCCGGATATGTGTCGCGCCGGAAAACCGTTCTGCGCCATCCAGCGTGCTGAGCGTCGGTTGACCTTGCGCACTGCGATAGGCGTCAAAGCTGGCAATCAGATCGGTCTTGTCCGCGTGGTGGCGGGAGAGATATCCCAACTCCTCGCGGTTATAGGTCCCGCGTCCGGGGGCGATGACAATGGCGGTCTGTTTCATGTCGCCCCCCATAGTTGTTCTGCCGCGGCGATGATGCTGTCTTTCGACGGCATGGTTGCGGCATAGGCGGGGCCGGTGGCGATGAAGCTGTCTTGGGCGACCTCGCGTGCGTGGTGCAGGGTGGTGCGTTCGCCGATCAGGGTCATCAGCGCCTCTGCCACATTGCCGGACCGGCGGCATTCATCGACGACCAGAACTTTTTTGGCGCCGTTCAACGCCGAGATGATCCCTTCTTCGGGAACCGGAGCAATCCAGCGGATGTCGATGATGCGGGTTTCGATCCCCTTGGCGGCCAGTTCTTTCGTGGCCTGCTGGCTGAAGTAATGGCCATTGCCATAGGTGACGATGGCCAGAGGCCCATCGCCTGTCACGCCGACCTCACCCAACCCGATACGCTCATCCGGGGCCGGGTAAGTGCGCATCCAGCCTGCATCCTTGTCCTCGTGCAAATCGCGCATCGGGTAGAGCGCGATGGGTTCGACAAAGACCACCACACGTTGTTCCTCTCGTGCCAATCGCACACATTCACGCAGCATTCGGGCGGCATCGGCCCCGTGACTGGGAACCGCGACGATCACGCCGGGGATGTCGCGCAGCACGCCCAGCGAGTTGTCATTGTGGAAATGCCCGCCAAACCCCTTTTGATAGCCCAGCCCGGCTATCCGCAGGACCATCGGGTTGGTGAACTGACCGTTAGAGAAGAAGGACAATGTCGCCGCCTCCCCCCGGATCTGATCCTCGGCATTGTGCAGATAGGCCAGGAACTGAATTTCCGGCATCGGGATGAAACCGTTATGCGCCATGCCAATGGCGAGGCCCAGAATGCTTTGTTCATCCAAAAGCGTGTCGATCACGCGGTCAGGCCCAAAGCGATCACACAGTTTTTGCGTGACGCCGTAAACGCCGCCCTTTTGCCCGACATCCTCGCCCATCACGGCGATTTCGCCATGTTCCAGCATCAGATCGGTCAGCGCCCAGTTGATCAGCCGTGACATGGGCTGCGGATCTGCCATGGCGCGCATATCGGTGCCAAAAACCTCTGCGCGTTTTACCGCATCCGGCCCATTGGTGGGGGCGCAGTCGCGCTTTGGCGGGATGATGCTCGCCATCACGTCGCTGGCGGTTTTCAGGCACGGGCGTTTGATGACCTCTTCCGCGACGCGGGCGCATTGGGCCTCTGTCTCCGTGTAAATCGCCAGCGCCTCGTCGGCGCTCAGCGCGCCCGTCTCGATCAGCAGCCGCGCGGAATGCAGTAATGGATCGTCGGCCTCCCACCCTTCAAACACCTGTTTGGACAGATAGGTTTGCTGCATGTCCGATCCGGCATGGCCGTAAAGCCGCACAAGGTTCAGATGCAGAAAAGCGGGTTTCTTACGGGTGCGGACGTATTCTGCCGCCTCCGCCGCCACGCGGTAGGTGTCAAAGATATCGAGCCCATCGGCGTGGAAATATTTTAGCCCCGGTTTGCCCGCGTAATTCGCCGCCACCCAGCCCTTGGGCGTGCGCACGGAAATGCCGATGCCGTTATCCTCGCAGACGAACAAGAGCGGTAGCGGCACCGATTGGAACGAGGTCCAGCAGGCGGTGTTGATCGCGCCCTGTGCGGTTGAATGGTTGGATGAGGCATCACCAAAGGAACACATGACGATGCTGTCATCGGACAACGCCTTGTGTTCCGGTGCCCGCCGCTTTGCCAGACCAATGGAATAGGCAGCGCCCACGGCCTTGGGCAGATGGCTGGCGATGGTGGAGGTCTGCGGTGGGATGTTCAGGCGCTTGGATCCCAGAACCTTGTGCCGCCCGCCAGAAATCGGGTCCTCTGATGACGTGGCAAAACTGAGCAGCATATCCCAGGCGGCGCTGACCCCCGGCACCATGGCCGAGCGTCGGGTCTGAAAGGCCCCGTCGCGGTAGTGAAGAAAGGCCATGTCATCTGGGCGAAGCGCGGAGGCCACTGCCGCCATGCCCTCGTGCCCTGATGATCCGATGGTATAAAACCCCTGACCCGCCGCCTGCATCTTGCGCGAGCGGCGATCAAGGTTCCGGCTGAGGCATTGGGCACGGAAAATCGCCACGGCCTCCTCGGGTGTCAGCGGCCCAGATGGTGCCGCACCCGTGGGCAGATCGCCCCCTGTCACCCGCTTCAGGAAAGCCTCATGAACAATATCCGCGCGGTCCATCAAAACGCCTCATCTTCCTTTCGCCCGAAATACCTTCGGGGGTGAATTGGCCCGTCAGGGTCAAGAGGGGGCAGACAGCCCCCGTCCCCCTCAGAAAAACGCCTGCAGCCCAGTTTGGGCGCGGCCTAGGATCAGGGCATGCACATCATGGGTGCCCTCATAAGTGTTCACGGTTTCCAGGTTCACCATATGCCGGATCACGTGAAATTCGCCGGAAATTCCATTACCGCCATGCATGTCACGGGCGTGACGCGCCACATCCAGCGCCTTGCCGCAATTGTTGCGTTTCATCAGGCTGATCATTTCCGGGGCGGCGTTGCCCTCGTCCATCAATCGGCCCACGCGCAGGCTGCCCTGTAGGCCCAGGGTGATTTCGGTCTGCATATCGGCCAGTTTTTTCTGGAAAAGCTGCGTGCCCGCCAGTGGCTTGTCGAACTGTTTGCGATCCATCCCATATTGCCGGGCCGCGTGCCAGCAAAACTCTGCCGCGCCCAGAACGCCCCAACTGATGCCATAACGCGCGCGGTTCAGGCAGCCGAACGGGCCTTTCAGCCCCTCAACATCGGGCAAAAGTGCGTCCTCGCCCACCTCGACATCCTTCATCACGATCTCGCCAGTGATCGAGGCGCGCAAGCTGAGCTTGTTGCCGATCTTGGGGGCGGAGAGCCCGGGTGTACCCTTGTCCAGGACAAAGCCCTTGATCTTGCCGCCATGGGCGTCGGACTTGGCCCAGACGACAAAGACATCGGCGATGGGGGCGTTTGAAATCCACATTTTGCTGCCGTTCAGGACGTAGCCGCCATCGGTTTTCTTCGCGACGGTTTTCATGCCCGCAGGGTCCGATCCCGCATTGGGTTCGGTCAGCCCGAAACAGCCGATCCATTCACCAGAGGCCAGTTTCGGCAGGTATTTGTTGCGCTGATCCTCTGTTCCGTAGGCATGGATCGGGTACATGACCAGCGAGCTTTGCACAGACATCATCGACCGATAGCCGCTATCCACACGCTCGACCTCTCGTGCCACGAGACCATAGCTGACATAGCCCGCACCAATCCCGCCATAAGCCTCGGGGATGGTGACGCCCAGCAGGCCCATCTCCCCCATTTCGCGAAAAATTTCAGGGTCGGTTTCCTCGCGCTCATAGGCTGCCATCACCCGCGGCATCAGTCGCTCTTGCGCGTAAGATTGCGCGGAATCGCGGATCATCCGTTCCTCTTCGGTCAACTGATCCTCAATCCGGAAGGCATCTTCCCAATTGAAGCTGCTGAGGCCCGGTTGGGATTGGGGGGATAGGTCTTTGGCCATCTCAGGCTCCTTCAAGTGTGGCGATGGCTGTGGCGATGCGATTGCATCCCTCGACCAGATCTTCCATCGCGTAGGCGTATGACAGGCGGAAATGTCCGGGCAGGCCAAAGGCGCGGCCGGGGACCAATGCGACATTGCCCTCGGACAGGATATAATCACAAAGATCGGCGTCAGATTCCAACATGTGGCCCTCTGGCGTGCGTTTGCCCAGGCAGCCGGTGCAATCCGGGAAGACATAGAACGCGCCGCCGGGGGTGGGGCAGGACATGCCATCGATTGCGTTCAGCGCGCCAACAACGTGGTCACGGCGGGATTTAAATTCGGCACAACGTTCTGAAAGAAAATCCTGCGGCCCTTGTAGGGCGGCCAATGCTGCGGCCTGAGAAATCGACGATGCGCCAGACGTGCATTGCCCCTGAACGGCGGTCATCGCCTTGATCAACTCCACCGGGCCGGTTCCCCAGCCCAGCCGCCAACCGGTCATGGCATAGGCTTTGGAGGCGCCGTTCACAATTAGCATCCGGTCGGCCAGATCGGGTGCGACTGTGCGGAAAGAGGTGAAGGGTGCATAAGCGATGTGTTCGTAAATCTCATCCGAGATGATCCAGACATGCGGGTGGTCGCGCAGCACATCGGCGAGCGCGGCCAGATCATCACCCGAATACATGGCGCCTGATGGGTTGCCAGGCGTGTTCAGAAGCAGCCAACGGGTTTTATCCGTGATCGCGGCACGCAGGGCATCCGGCGTCAGGCAAAATCCGGTGTCAGCCCCGCAAGGCACCAGCACCATTTCGGCTTCGCACATTTCGACAATATCGGAATAGCTGGTCCAATAGGGCGCTGGGGTGATAACCTGATCGCCAGGATTGAGCGAGCATTGAAAGGCGTTGTTCAAAACCTGTTTTGCGCCGGTCGAAATGATCACCTGCGCTATGTCCACCCCATTTAGATCGGCCACGGCCTGCCGCAGCGCCGGGGTGCCGGCGGTCGGCGGATAGGTGGTCTGCCCCGCGCGCGCCGCCTGCATCGCTGCGTCGATCACATGGGGCGGGGTCGGGAAATCAGGCTCCCCGGTGCCAAAGCTCAGGACATCATGACCCTTTGCCTTTCTGGCACGGGCAGCCTCGGATATGCGTACAATTTCTGACAGTTTCAGATTGCTGGCGCGGTCGGAACGGCGAAAGGGGGCAGAGGTGGTCATTTTTGATCCCAAACAGTGATGTCAATTCGCCCGAACATTCTTCAACCCTTACCCGTTGTAAAGCGATCCGGTGCGAGTTTTCAGGAAAGCGTCCAGCGGGATGTCTTCTTGTTTCAGGAAGCCGTGGCTGGGCAGGGCGCCGGCCTTGACCATCTCGATCACGCCTACCACTGATCCGGCTGTGGTCCAGGCGATGGCGGTGCGGGATTCGCCGGCGACGTTAACCGGGCGGTAGCCGCGCACGAACTCTTCGCGGGTCAGGCGCCCATCTATCAAGCCCTCGGCGGCGATGTGCACATAGACCACATCGTCAGATACGGGGGGTTTGGCATTGACGAGGATTTGCCCGGCCTCTTCGCGACGTTCACGCATCAACAGTTCGTGGAAGAAGAAATTCATCAGTTCCATATGGCCGGGATAGCGCATGGTTTTATAGTCGATATTGGCGACCGTGCCCAAATAGCTGTCGCACATGGTGCCCAGGCCCCCGGAGGTGGTGAATGCCTCGAGTTTCACCCCATCGATGTAGAGGGTTTCGTGCCATTCCATCGGGCTGACCCATTTGCGCTGGCCTTCCTCAATCACCTCGCAATCGTTCAGGTATTCGTTCACGACGCCTTCGGGTGACCAGTTGAAGGCATAGCCCATCAATCCGGTCGGGTTTTGTGGCAGGGCCCCGACGCGCATCTTACACGACCGGCATTCATCGAATTTGCTGATCAGATCGGCGCCAACGATTCCGACAAAACCCGGGGCCAGCCCGCATTGCGGCGCCATCAACCCCTTGGAAGATTTGGCAAGTTCCTGAATATGCTTGGTTGTCGGAACATCCTCTGTCAGGTCAAAATAATGGATGCCAGCCGCATGGGCAGCATTGGCCACACCAATATTCAGGTGATAGGGCAGGCAGGACAGGACGGCATCGGTTTTGGAAAAAAGATCTGCCAGAACTTCCGAGGACCCGATATCTGCAGATGTCACGGCAAAGGGCAGGGTGCCGCTGGGCGGGGCCAGATCGACGCCGGTGACGTCAAATTCCGCCTCGTGCAGCAATGTCGCTGCCAGTTTTCCAACCTTACCCAAACCCAAAACAACGATGCGCTGCATGTTCCGCCCCAATAAAGAATCTTGATTGGCGCAATACTAGCAGTTGCCGATAGGTGTAAAAATCACATAAATCGCAGTTATCCATGAGAATTGGGAATGTAGATTATGAAACCAGCCTCTCGTTCATCCCAAATCATGCCGTCCCTCGCGGCATTGCGCGCCTTTGAATGCGCGGCCCGGCATGGAAGTTTTACCCTGGCGGCTGAAGAGCTGCACCTGACACAAAGTGCGGTGAGCCGGCAGATCAAGGAATTGGAAGGCGGGCTGGGCTTTACGCTGTTTCGTCGCAACGGTCGCCGGGTGGCGTTGACCGATGCCGGGTCGCGATTTGCGCAGGACCTGTCCGTCGATCTGGATCGACTGAAACAGACCGTGACCCGGGCAGTGGCAGCTGGAAATGACAAGACAGTTTTGCGCATCGCGACCCTGTCGACCTTTGCCTGTCGATGGCTGATCCCGCGCCTGCCGGATTTCGAGGCCAAGCACCCGGATATCGAAATCAGCCTGGCCGCGCGCCTGCATCCGTTTAATTTTGAGGAAGAGCGGTTCGATCTGGCCATCCATCATGGCACGGACGATTGGCCCGACACCCAAATGAGTTTGCTGTGTCGCGAAGAGATTTTGCCTGTCTGTGCGCCCGCTTTTCGGGACAGGCACGGGTTGGACGACCTGTCCGCCCTGACTGATGCGCCGCTTTTGCATCTGGAAACCCGGTTGGGTCAGTGGGGAAATTGGCTAAGTCTGATCGGGGAGGATGTCCCATCTGCACCGCGCGGGAAAATCTATGATCAGTGGTCGATGGTCATCGCGGCAGCAGCGGCCGGTCTGGGGGTTGGATTGGTGCCGCAGTATCTGATCGAGGATGAGCTGTCCCAAGGCGCTTTGGTTGTGTTGTCCGATACGCCACTGCCGTCTGACAATGCCTATTACATCGTGACACCCGCGGGTACCAACAACCCGCTTGTTCATCGGTTCAATGCCTGGGTCAAAACCAAGGTGAAGCGGCGCCGGATCTAAAGTCGGATCTAAAACGGCCGCACCACATTGCCGGAATAGAAATAGATCCCCATCCCGACCGCGAAAAAGATGATCCCAGCCACGGAATGGAGCGCAACCGTCAGGGGGAAACTGCGCCGGATCTCATAGGCCCAGGCAAAGGCCAGGCCGCCGATGAAGGTGAGCATCGCGACGATCCAGCTCCAGTACATCAGATGGGCAAAGGCAAACAGCGCGGCGTTCAAAACCAGCCCCGTTTTATCCCCCGGCAACAGGTGCCCGTAGCGGCGGAAATACAGGGGGCGATAGATCAGTTCCTGCGGCAAGACCGACAAGATCGGGTAGAGAAGCGCGATCATCAACATCAGCCCCGGCCGTTCCCGCAACAGGAAAAACAGGGCCTCGGGCTGCGTGATCTGCACGATCACGGCGCCTACCGTCGCGGTTAGAGCACCAGCAATAGCGATGGTTCGCATGTTAATCTGAGAGGCCCCGTGAAGCAGGCTGCGCCACTGAAATTCTTTGGTCACGAACAGCAAAATCAGTACAAACGCACTGAACCCGATCAGCGCCGGAAACAACATTCCGCTGGGCAGAAACACGGCCATCAGGACCGGGGCAATCAGGTAGATTGCCAGAAATTCAATAAGACGCATCAGGGCGACCGGAGATATCAAAGTTGCC
The DNA here is from genome assembly GCF_057219155.1 of Roseovarius sp. YIN77. Lineage (NCBI taxonomy): Bacteria > Pseudomonadati > Pseudomonadota > Alphaproteobacteria > Rhodobacterales > Roseobacteraceae > Roseovarius > Roseovarius sp. YIN77. The sequence goes on along the minus strand of NZ_JBXVVI010000011.1, from coordinate 23,032 downwards.
CCATGTTTCATGAGTTGCGCAGAAACTCTACTGGTTTTCGCGCTCGATCTTCATATAGGCACGCATCCGGGCGCTGTCAGAACTGTGTTCATGCGGACGTTGCTGCAAGCTGGCTGTCGCAGGGTGTGGTCCTTTGACGCCTTTCGCGCGTTCCAGATCAGTAAAGCGCTTCAGCTCGGAAACGTTCTCATCTGCTGCCGGATGGTCGAGGATATGCCGTGTCATGTCATGCCTCCCTTAATGACCGGGTCACAACCATAGCATGATATTTCCATCTGCGCAAAATGGTAGGGCAGAACCTTGCGCAACCCTTAACCCTGCGGGGTGATCCCGCGCCGTGCCTTGGTGCGTTCTTCTTGTTGCAACAGGCCCAATTTGCGTTCGCGGAACAGGATGATCAGACCGGCGAGAATGACCAGCGACGCCCCGGCCAGCATGGTTGATGTCGGGACCTCGGAAAACAACAGATAGCCAAAGACCAGTGCCAGCACCATCGAGGCATAGTCAAACGGTGCCACGACAGAGGCATCGGCGTAGCGGTAGCAGGAGGTCAGGAACAATTGGCCAAAGCCGCCCAGAACCCCGGCGCCGATCAGCATCGCGGCCTCTGACCATGTGGGCCAGACCCAGCCAAAGGGGATGGTCGTCAGGGACAGTGCCGTCGATGTGACAGAGAAGTAAAAGACGATGGCCGCAGTCCGTTCTGTGCGCACCATATTGCGGATATGGATCTGGGCCAGCGCCTTGAACACAGCGCCCAGAAGCGCGATCATCGCACCAAAGGCGGCAACGGTTTCCACCGTGCCTTGCTGAAACAGCGTCAAACGGGGTGACAGCACGATGAACACCCCGACCAACCCCAAGGCAACAGCAGAGAGGCGATAAATACGCACCTCTTCGCCCAGAAACATCGCGGCAAAGATGACGGTCAAAAGCGGGGCAGCATATTCCAGCGCTGTGACCTCTGGCAGCGGCAACATGCCAAGCGCGGCAAAGCCGCAGGCCATGCCGGTGGTTCCGACAAGGCCACGCCAGAAATGGGCCATCGGATTTTTGACTTTAAGGCCCGTTGCCAGTTCTTTCTGCCAGATCAGCCAGCCGACAATCACCGGAAGCGCAAAGAAGGACCGGAAAAACACTGCCTGTCCGGGAGGTACATGTTCCGAAGAGGCCTTGATCAACACGGCCATGAAGAAAAACAGCGTCACCGCTGCCAGTTTCATCAAAATGCCTTTGGTCGGGTTCATTGGGTCTGGTCCTTCAGTCTTGCCACCGCCCATCGAGCGGCCTCTGACACGGTGTCATCTGGATCGTTTGTCAGGGCTTGCGCCACTTGGATCAGGTCAGCTTGTCCGGAATTTCCGATGGCGTAAAGAACGTTGCGGATAAACCGGTTGCGGCCAATGCGTTTGATGGGGGAGCCAGAGAATTTTTCGCGAAAGCCCGCATCGTCCAGCTGGGCAAGTTCCGCCAGTTTCGGCGCGCGCAGATCGTCGCGGGCGGCATATCGAATGTCCCGGGCGGTTTGGGCAAATTTGTTCCAGGGACAGGCGGCCAAGCAGTCATCGCAACCATAGATGTGGTTGCCCAGTTTGGAACGTAGCTCTTTATCTACCGGGCCGTGATGTTCGATGGTTAGGTAGGAAATGCAGCGCCGCGCATCCAACTGGAACGGGGCTGGGAAGGCATCGGTGGGGCAGATATCCAGACAGGCGCGGCAGGAGCCGCAGTTTTCCCGTGCGGGCGGGTTGGTGGGCAGATCGATGGTTGTGAAGATTGCCCCCAGAAAAAACCAATTCCCCAGTTCGCGGCTGAGCAGGTTGGTGTGTTTACCCTGCCAGCCCAGACCTGCGGCGGCGGCCAGCGGTTTTTCCATCACTGGGGCGGTGTCGACAAAGACCTTGATCTCTGCTCCCGGGGCCTGCTCGATCAGCCAGCGCCCAACCCGTTTCAGACGTTTTTTGACGATATCGTGGTAGTCGCGATTTTTCGCATAGACAGAGATTGCCGCGCGGTCCTTATGATCCAAAACCTCCAGCGGGTCATGATCCGGCGTGTAGGGTTCGGCCAGCATGATCACCGATTTAGCCTGCGGCCACAGCGCCGCGGGGTTGCCGCGCCAATGCATGCGTTCGGCCATCCAACCCATCTGACCGTGACGCCCCTCTGCCACAAACTGGTCCAACCGGTCCGAGATTTCGGGAACAGCGTCAGGCTGGCAGATGCCGACGCTGGCGAAGCCTTCGTTATGGGCTTTCTGAATAAGGGATGTTCTGAGCGCGGCGCTCAAAAATCCAGATCCGCATAGTGGCGGGGCGGTGGGAAGCCCGCCACCTGATCGGCCAGAATGGACCGAAATGCCGGGCGGGATTTGATCTTGGCATACCAGTCGCGCAGCGTGTCCGACCGGTTCCAATCCACATCTGATATGTAATCTAGCGATGACAGATGGGCCGCAGCGGCGAAATCCGCCAATGTCATCACATCGCCGGCCAACCAGCGGCGCTGATCCAAGAGCCAGATCATGTAATCCAGATGATATTTGATCGCCTTGGCGCCGGCCTTCACATTCGCGCTGTCGGGATAGCCATTGCCCATCAGCTTGCGGTTCACCCGTTCATACAGCAGCTTTGACGTGACCTCGCTGTGGAATTTGTCGTCAAACCAGCTGATCAGGCGCCGCACTTCGAACCGGGAGGCGGGCGAGGAGGGCATCAGGCTCGGTTCTGGATATTTCTCCTCCAGATACTCGCAGATGGCCGAGCTTTCCGACATGGTCATGCCATCCATGCGCAGAACCGGCACCTTGCCTGCCGGATTGCGGCGCAGGAAATCCGGGTCGCGTTCCCAGTATTTTTCCTCGACCAGTTCCACCTCTATCTTTTTCTCGGCAAGGCTTAGCCTGACCTTGCGGCAAAACGGGGAAAGCGGAACGTGATATAAACGGTTCATCGGAATGCGGCCTTGAAACAGGGATAACCCTAATTGACGCGTTCAAAGCCCAAGATCAACCTTGGAAACAGTCTGCCCGCCCATCTGCGCGGATCGTTTCTGCCCCGTCCCGGGCCGCCCGAGCGCGGCCCTGCACGAATTGGGTGGGGTTTGACGCAGATCGGCCCTTGGGGTTGGGCAGAACGGCGGCCAATCGCGCGGCCTGCGTGGTGGATAATTTGGCCGCAGGTTTGCCGAAATAATGCTGCGCTGCGGCCTCTATCCCAAACACGCCTTCGTCAAACTCTGCAACGTTCAGGTAGACCTCGACAATTCGGCGCTTGGTCCAGACAAGTTCGATCACCGGAGTCAGGCTGGCCTCCAGCAATTTGCGAAACCAACTGCGCCCCTGCCACAGAAATACATTCTTTGCGGTTTGCTGAGACAGGGTCGACCCACCCCGTTTCGCCCCATCGGCCACCGCGTCGCGAATGGCCGACATGTCAAACCCCCAGTGCAGACAGAAATTCGCATCCTCTGACGCCACCACTGAGGCCGGAACGTGAGGTGGGAGATCCTCCAGATCAATCCATTGCTTTTTCAACCCTTCCAGCCGGTAAGCCTCTGCCAGCATATAGGGCGTCGTCGGCGGCGCGACGAACGTGTAGAGGATAGTGAGGAAAACAGCCAAAGCGGCCAGCGCCAAGATACCACGCCCCAGCCATCTGCGAATCCACAAGATCGGATGCCGCAGGGCATATAATCTGCCCTTTGCCGGTTTTTTCCTGCGGGCGGGTTTCTTGCTGCTCTTCTGTGCCACGGTGAAGCATAGCCATGAAAGGGCAGGTGGGGTCAAGGTGTTGGGGGGATGTGACAAGCCAGACTCCATGAAATGCAATGGAGTGTCGATAGTTGCAACAGGGGTGGATCGGTCTGCTAGTCGCCCAACTTTCCCCTTTGCCGACTACTTCGATGCTCCTATTTTTAAGCTATGGAACAAAGCTCATCAGCCTATCAATCGTTGAAAATCCTACTCGCTGAATATGTACCCATTGATAGGGATATTCTTCATGTTCTGATCGGTATTACGTTGACTGCAATTGCAGTTGTGTTCGCCCGAAAATCAATGCGCTTACCACCGTATTTAGGGGCGCTAACGGTTGCTTGTCTCTTGGGTGCCGCAATGGAATTTTTGGACATGAGAGATGATTTGCAATCTTTCGGAATATGGCGCTGGCGCGAAAGTGGGTTAGATTTTATCCGCACGATTATAGTGCCCGTATTGGGTGTACTTGTCGTATCGCTGCTTCAAAAGAAGCGCGGCTTGTGATATCAGTTTGGCGGCTACTCCGTCCCGCTTTGCTAATATTCACCACAACAAAAAAAGGCCGGCGAACCGGCCCTTTATATGCGCAGCTGAATTCAAGTTAAACCGCCCGTTTCCGCATCTCATCCAGGTAAATTTCGCGAAGGCGGGGGACCACCGATCCGACAGTGCCGTCGCCGATTTTTGCCCCATCAACCTCTACCACTGGCATGACAAAGGTGGAGGCAGAGGTGATGAAAGCCTCATCCGCAGCTTGCGCCTCGGCGATGGTGAAGTTGCGCTCTTCGACCTCCATCTGCGCCTCGCGGGCAAAGCGCAGAACGGCGGCGCGGGTGATGCCGTGCAGAATGTCATTGGACAGGGCACAGGTGATGATCTTGTTGCCTTTGACGATATAGGCGTTGTTGGAGGAACCTTCGGTCACGAACCCGTCTTCAACCAACCAGGCATCATCACACCCGGCCTTTTTGGCGATCATCTTGCACATTGACGGGAACAGAAGCTGCACGGTTTTGATATCGCGACGACCCCAGCGGATGTCATCGACCGCGACCACTTTCAGCCCCTTTTGGGCGGTCGGGGAGTTGGCGAGCCCGGGCTTGTTTTGCGTAAACAGCACCACGGTCGGCCGGGTGGTTTCGGGGTTGGGGAAGACGAAATCACGATCGCCATCTGATCCGCGGGAGACTTGCAAATAGATCAGGCCATCGGTGATGTCATTGGCGCGCACCAGTTCGCGGTGGATGTCCAGCAGATCGCCCAGCTCCGGCGGATGCGGCATGTCGAGTTCATTCAGGGAGCGTTCCAGCCGTTTGATATGGCCGTCAAAGTCGATCAGCTTGCCGTCCAGCACGCTGGTGACCTCGTAAACGCCATCCGCCATCAGGAAGGATCGGTCAAAGATCGATACTGTGGCTTCGGTTTCTGGCATGTATTCGCCATTTACATAAACGGTGCGGGTCATGTTGTGTCTCCTTATCCCCAGAGCGCGGCCTCTGGCGGGTGTACCCCGGCGGTGTCAAAGGTCAATGGGTTTGCACGGTCTTCGGCCAATAGAAGTGGTCCGTCAAGGTCTGTCACCATAGCCCCTTGTGCAACCAAAACGGCAGGGGCCATCGCCAGGGATGAGCCGACCATACAGCCGACCATGATCTTGTATCCCTCTGCCAGAGCGGCCTGTTTCAGGGCCAGCGCTTCGGTCAGGCCGCCGGTTTTATCCAGCTTTATGTTGATCACATCATATTTGCCCTTGAGGTCAGGCAGGCTGGCGCGGCCATGGCAGCTTTCATCCGCGCAGACGGGCAGGGGGCGCGCAATCTCGGCCAGAATATCATCCTGTCCGGCGGGCAGGGGTTGTTCGACCAGCGCGACGCCCATGCGCACCATATGGGGGGCCAGATCGGAATAGACCTCTGCCGTCCAGCCCTCGTTCGCATCAACGATTATGGTGGATTTTGGCGCACCGGCGCGCACGGCCTCCAGCCGGGGCATGTCGTCGGGGGTGCCCAGCTTGATTTTCAACAGCGGTCGGTGGGCGTTTTTCTGGGCCTGCGCCCGCATGTTTTCCGGCGTGTCGAGCGAGAGGGTATAGGCTGTGATTTCGGGCTTTGGTGCGGACAGTCCAGCCAATTGCCAGGCGCGCTTGCCGGCTTTCTTGGCCTCCAGATCCCATAGCGCAGCGTCGACTGCAAAGCGGGCCGCCCCGGCAGGTAGAAGGTCGTAAAGCGCCGCGCGGCTGAGTCCATCAGGCAGGCTTTCGATCTGGGCGCTCACGCTGTCCAGTGTTTCATTGTAGCGCGCATAGGGGACGCATTCGCCCCAGCCCTGATGGGCGCCATCGCGGATGGTCGCGGTCAGCACCTTTGCCTCTGTCCGCGACCCACGGGAAATGGTGAAGGCTTGTGCCAGTTTGAACACGTCGCGGGTAACGGTGACCTGCATCATGTGGCCCTTCTTTTGGTGAAAATACTCCCGCCGGAGGCATGTAATGTTGCCGCCAGCGGGATCCTTAGATCAGATCGCTGCCAGAGCGTCCACCAACTTGCCAGCGCCAAAACGGAACGGGTCCGTGGCGGGTAGGCCCATGCGGGTTTCAACCTCGGCGATATAGGCTTTGGCCTCGTCTTCTGACATGTGCTGCGTGTTGATCGAAATGCCAACCACTTGGCAGTTGGGGTTTGCAACGCGGGCAATGGGCAGAACGGTATCGCGAAGTTGTTCCAGTGACGGTAACGCATAATCCGGCAGGCCGCGCATATGGGCGCGGGTCGGTTCATGGGCCAGCACCAGCGCATCAGGCTGGCCGCCATGGATCAACGCCATGGTGACGCCGGAATAGGACACATGGAACAGCGAACCTTGCCCCTCGATATGATCCCAGTGATCGTCGTCATTGTCAGGGGTCAGATACTCGATCGACCCGGCCATGAAATCGGCGATGACCGCGTCAAGCGGGACGCCGTGGCCGGTGATCAGGATGCCGGTCTGGCCGGTTGCGCGGAAGGTCGACTTCATACCGCGATTGCGCAACTCGGCGTCCATGCACATGGCGGTATACATCTTGCCCACGGAACAATCGGTGCCGACGGCCAGACAGCGTTTGCCAGTGCGCTTTTTGCCGTTTGCAATCGGATAGCCAACTGTTGGGACGCGCACGTCGTGCAGGGTGCCGCCAAAGGTCTGTGCCGCTGCGACCAGGTCGCCCTCATCCCTTAGCAGATTGTGCAGGCCAGAGGCGATATCATAGCCCATTTCCAGCGCTTCGATCAGCACTTTTTTCCAGGCAGGGGAAATCACGCCGCCCCGGTTGGCCACGCCAATCACGAGGGTTTTGGCACCGGCTTCCTGCGCTTCGGCCAGGGTCAGATCCTTCAGCCCAAGATCAGCGCCGCAGCCTTCCAGCCTGATTTGACCCAGTGCATTTTCCGGGCGCCAGTCGCGAATGCCGATGGCCACTTTGGCGGCCAGCATGTCTGGCGCATCACCGAGGAACAGAAGATATGGCGTTTCAATCATGGTGCGTACCCCCACAGAATCAGTTTGCGCGCAGTTTCCTACGAATTACCTGCGAAAACATACTGATTTCAGGCGTTGTGAAAGATATATCGAAAGAATATTCGATGTATTGACATATTTATCGAATTATCATGCGTTAAGTTGAGCGTTGTCGCGGCTTCCTCCTTTGAGGTGCGGATTGGTTCAGACTGTTCGATCAGTTGTCGTAGGTTGGCCGCGCTTTATTTTGGTCTTTTGTTCGGGGATGTCAGGCTGGCCCCGATCGTATCAGGCGCCATTGTGCGGTATCTGCCCAAAGGCTCTGACAGCGTCGGGTAGTCGATATAGCCTTCAGCACCGGCCCCGTAGAATGTGGCCCGATCATAGACATTCAATCGAGCGTTTTGGCGAAGCCGTTCCGGTAGGTCAGGGTTGGCCAGAAACCAGCGGCCAAATGCGATCAGGTCGTAATCTCCGCGGGCAACCGCCTGTGCCGCCGTGGTCGGGGTAAAACCGCCCGCACCGATCAAAACCCCATCATACAGATCCCGATAGGGCCGATTGGCGATTGGTTGGGAATAGGCATTTTCGTCCTCTGGCCGTTGCGACAATCCACCGACCCGGGGTTCCGTCAGCAGCAGGTAGGCCAGTGGATAGGTATTTAACCCCTGAACCGCGTGGCGGTAGAGCGCACCCGGGTCGCTGTCATGGACATCGAAGTAAACCTGTCTGGATCGCCCGGTTTCGGGGTCCAAGTGGGTTGGGGACAGGCGCACCGCCAATCGGCCCTCTCCCATCACGGCCTGTAGCGCCTCCACCAGTTCGAATAAAAGGCGACAGCGGTTTTCAATGGATCCGCCATAAGCATCAGAGCGGTGATTTACACCGTCGTTGAGAAACTGTTCAATCAGATAGCCGTGTGCCGCGTGCAGTTCCACCCCGTCAAAACCCGCGGCTTTCGCCAGTTCTGCCGCGTGGGTGTAATCTGATATGACGCGCGGAATTTCAGCCGTCTGCAATGCCCGCGGGCGCGCTGCATTGGCGTCCCAATTGTACTGATTGCCGGTTTCCTGGCTGGCAAGAATGGGGGTTGCAGAAGATGACACAGGTGGCAATGGCCGGTCTGTCCCCGCGATCAGGGGATGCGCACCAATATCGGGTTGTGCCACCCGCCCGGTATGCAGCAGTTGGCAAAAGATCTTTGCGCCCTTGGCATGAACACGGTCCACGACGCGGCGCCAAGCCAGCATCTGGGTTTCGGTCCACAGCCCCGGCACATGGCCGCCCTTGGCCAATACCCGGGGGTAGATTTTCCACACCGGCGTCGCCTCGGGTGAGATATGCACCGCCTCTGTGATCAGCAGACCACCCTGGCTTGCCCGTTGAGCGTAATAATCTTCGGTTTGCCGGGTTGGGGCCAGCGTGGCCTCATCCGCCCGGATTCGGGTCATGGGGGCCAAAACGACCCTATGATCCAGATCATGCGGCCCGATACGGATGGGGGTGAACAGGTTAGGCAATCCAAATTCCAGCCGTTTGAATCTTAACGATATTGCCCAGCTACCAAATTGCGATTGTGACGGCGCATCCGTTTCCGACATGAGGGTCGCGATCCTCTTATGCTGCACATGCAAAACCTTCTTGCGCAGCGCAGCGTAATTTTATACCAACCGGCACAACTGAAATGCAATATTCTTGCGAGAGGAATCATCAATGAGCTTTCGTCTCCAGCCTGCCGCCCTGGCCCGCCCCAACCGTTGCCAATTATTTGGCCCCGCTTCGCGTCCGGCCTTGTTTGAAAAAATGGCCGCCAGCGCGGCGGATGTGATCAATATCGATCTGGAAGATTCCGTTGCCCCCAATGACAAGGATGAGGCCCGCAAGAACGCGATTGCAGCCACCCACGACATTGATTGGGGCAACAAATACCTGTCGGTGCGGATCAATGGTCTGGATAGCCCGTATTGGTACAAGGACGTTGTTGATCTGCTGGAACAGGCCGGTGATGCGCTGGATCAGATCATGATCCCCAAGGCCGGATGCGCGGCTGATATCTATGCGGTGGATGCGCTGGTCACCTCGATTGAGGCCGCAAAGGGCCGTAAGAAGCGTATCAGTTTCGAGGCGATTATCGAAACGTCGGCCGGGATTTCCCATGTTGAGGAGATCGCCGCCGCCAGCCCACGGATGCAGGCGCTGAGCCTTGGCGCGGCCGATTTTGCCGCATCGATGGGGATGCAGACCACCGGAATCGGCGGGACGCAGGAAAACTACTACATGCACCGCAACGGGGAAAAGCATTGGTCAGACCCGTGGCATTGGGCAACAGCAGCCATTGTTGCGGCCTGCCGGACCCACGGGTTGCTGCCCGTCGATGGGCCGTTTGGGGACTTTTCGGATGACGAAGGGTTTCTGGCCCAGGCACGTCGATGTGCGACCTTGGGCATGGTCGGCAAATGGGCGATCCACCCGAAACAGATCGCGCTGGCGAATGAGGTCTTCACCCCGTCGGATGCGCAGGTGCAGGAAGCCCGCGAAATTCTGGACGCAATGGAGGCCGCCAAAGCCGCCGGGCAGGGCGCCACGACCTATAAGGGCCGTCTGGTCGATATCGCCTCGATCAAGCAGGCAGAGGTGATCGTGCGTCAGGCCGAAATGATCGCTGATTAAGTCTTGATCATACAGCCAGAATCGAAAATGCCGCCTGTGGTCAGGCGGCATTTCTTTTGTGAAAAGAGCGTTTCACTTACCCGTTCAGGTGAATCCATACACCTTCGGAACAGATCTCGGTATCGCCGCCCTCGCAGCGTATTTGGGTATAGCTCAACATCCTGCGTGGCATTTGCAGAACACCGGAGCGGTTGAGCAGGTCTTTGGCCTTAAATGTCGCGCGACCTGCGCCGGTTGTCAGGCTGATCGCATTGCTGGGCGACAGTTCGACATCCCGTTCTGGCAGATTGCGACCAAGGGCCCCGGCACGGATGCGGATCGGCGCGGCCTCTGGGTGTTGCGCTAGGAATTCTTCGTCAAACCGCAGGTGGTTGATCCAAATAATACGGCGATAGGATCCATCGCGGGTGCGCAGCATGTCGTTTTTACGCAGCAACTGGGCGGGCACCTCGCCAAAGGATGAGGTGATCCGGGTGTTATCGGCAATTCCGTCAATCGCCCATGCCGGACGTGCGACGGGCGTGGCGGCAGGAGAGAGACGGGGTGGCGTCACAGATTTCAACGGTGCAGACGGCTGCGTGGCAATCCGTTCGATCAGATTGTCAATGTCCAGCGTCTGACTGTCCGCGATCGGTCTGTGGGTCTCTCTCCTGGCCTGACCATTTTGAACCTGAGCACTCATTACTTCACCATACTTATTACATTTCGGCCGAAGCCATTACTGTTTAACAAAACGGAAAGCGGCGTTGCGAGCGGTGATGGTCAATGCGGATGCCCCACCCAAGCGAATGACCAAGTTGCCGCTTTCCGTTATCTCTGCCTACACGGGCCGGGGTTAAGCGACCAACCTGTCTAAAAGGATCAGTCGAAACCGCGATTGTTCGGCACACAGGAACAAAGCGGGTTGAAGATGGGCCGCATACACCAAATGCGAAACGATAACGTCGAAATTCAGTGAAAATCCGTGATCAATCCGCCGGTTTGAACGGTATTCTCCACAGCATTTAGGGGCGGATACGGGGATTTTTTGTCCGAATTTCAGCAGCCTTCGAATATTGGGGAAACAAAGCTGCTTTTATGCGGGATTGACAGCAATGCGGCGACAATACCGCCAGAAATCATGGGTAGAGGCCGACAAATGTCCAGGGCAATGAAAATTTGTGAGATATCGCAACGCGCGTGTGCCCAAAGCTGTTCGGTGCTATGTTGCATTGGCTCGTATCTCAGGCCATATACGACAGTTAGATTATGCAGGAGAGCTTCGTGACCCATTATCTTGAATTTGAGAAACCGCTGGCTGAAATCGAAGGCAAGGCTGCCGAGTTGCGATCTCTGGCGCGGGCAAATGAAGAAATGGATGTCGAGTCGGAAGCCAAGGCGCTGGATAAAAAAGCCAGGGATCTTCTGAAAGATCTCTATGCGAGCCTGACGCCGTGGCGCAAATGTCAGGTTGCCCGCCACCCAGATCGGCCCCATTGCAAAGATTATATCGAGGCTTTGTTTGACGAATACACGCCGCTTGCCGGGGATCGGAATTTTGCCGATGACCATGCGGTCATGGGCGGCTTGGCCCGGTTGGATGGTGTCCCCGTCATGGTAATCGGCCATGAGAAGGGCAATGACACCAAATCGCGGATCGAACGCAATTTCGGCATGGCGCGTCCGGAAGGCTACCGCAAAGCCATCCGTTTGATGGAAATGGCCGACCGTTTTGGCATCCCGATCATCACTTTGGTCGACACACCCGGCGCCTATCCGGGCAAAGGGGCCGAAGAGCGCGGTCAGTCAGAGGCGATTGCCCGGTCGACCGAAAAATGCCTGCAGGTCAAAGTGCCCTTGATCTCCGTCATCATTGGCGAGGGCGGCTCCGGCGGGGCGGTGGCCTTTGCCACCGGCAACACGCTGATGATGTTGGAACATTCGATCTATTCGGTGATTTCGCCAGAGGGCTGTGCCTCTATCCTGTGGAAAGACGCCGAAAAGATGCGCGAAGCGGCAGAGGCCTTGCGCCTAACGGCGCAGGACCTGAACAAGTTGGGCGTGGCTGATATCGTGATCCCAGAACCAATGGGCGGTGCGCAGCGCAACAAACCCGCCGCGATTGCCGCGGTGGGCAAAGCGCTAGAAGAAGAGCTGGCCCGGCTGGCCAAGAAAAAACCCGCAGAACTGGTTCAAGAGCGGCGCAAGAAATACCTTGGGCTTGGCTCCAAGGGGCTCGCAGCCTGACAGGTTTCGCCACCCAATTAAATAGCGACGCGTTCTGCGTCACACCATAAGTTGCGCCGCCTTTTGGGCGGCGCTGTGGCCTCTGGCGGGAGTATTGCGGCCAAAAAGAAATCCCGGGTTCAATCGAAACATTCGCGCGCAGAGGCTGTAAAACCCGCCCGCTTTTCCTTTCGCATGAAACACCTCGGGGTGAGTGGGCTTTGCCCGCGAGGGGCAGCGCCCCTTTTGCGCCTACCCGTAGGTCAGCGCGTGGTTGCGGGAGGCGTGGTCCAGATGCGGGGTTGCCCCGTACTGACTGAGATGCAGTTCATCATTTTGCCAGACGAAGCGGTGGACCGACGTATTTCGGATGCGTAGAAAAATCCGGGTTTTCATGGCGATGTCCAGATCCAAAGCCATGGCCGTCAGTGTTGCAATGACCCCGGTTGAAGTCACCAGAAGGCTGCGCCCCCCCAGCCCGGCCGCGTCAGCGACAGCAGCGCGAATGCGGGTGCGAAAATCGTCATAACTTTCCAGATGATCGTGAACCCGTCGGTTGCGCCAGGCATCCAGGACCTGTGGCACATGCAGGGCGAAACTTTGCATGTCATAGGGGATGTCGATGCCTTCGTTCTGGCGCAAGCTTTCGGCGAGCCCGAAATAGTCCAGCTCATTCAAACGCGGGTCTATCTTATGGGGCAATTTTGGCAGGCCAAGCGACTGCGCGGTTTCCACCTGTCGGGTCATGGCACCAGAGATGATGCGGTCATAAGGGTGATCCTGCCGCAAAACTTCACCCAGCCAGCGTGCCTGTTGATGGCCCAGATCGCTGAGCTGATCATAGCTGGCCTCATCCCGGGCGCCGGTCTGGGCCTGTCCGTGGCGGACGAGCGTCAATTCGACCACAATGTTGCCTCCACGCGTGACTGCCAGTCGCGATCATAGGCGTCGGCGTCGAACGCGCCGTTCTTGGCGTCGCGCAACATTTCCCCGACCGTTGGCAAGCCGTGTGACTGATCGCCCATGGTCCAAAGGCCTGCGCGCATCAGGGCACGGGCGCATTGCGAATAGACCTCTTCGATGCTGACCACGATGATCGTTGCCGGATGATGCCCGCCCTGTTCAAAGTTGCGGCGCAGGTCATCATCGTCGGTCAGGATGGCATGACCATTCACGCGGATCACATTGTTTGACCCGGCAATAAAAAACATCAAGGAAACGCGGGCGTCGTGCACGATATTGCGCAGGGTGTCCAGCCGCTGGTTGCCGCGCCAGTCGGGCAGAGACAAAGTCTTGTCGTCCAAAATCTTCACGACGGGGCCATCGTCCCCGCGCGGGCTGCCATCTGTGCCTTCCGGCCCGATGGTGCTGAGCACGCAAAACCGGCTGCGGGAAATCCAGTCGCGATAGGTCGGGATCAGTTGATCCGTGACTTTTATCAGCGAAGCCTCACCGGGCGTACTGTAAAGAGCCTCCAACTCTTGGATCGTATCAATCTTGCGCATGACCTTTGTTCCTGGCCAATCGGGCCTCTGCCATCAACCGGTCAGAGGCGGTTTCGATGGATGCTTCAAGCTGTTGCATGAAGGCGCGGGTGCCTTTGCCCGGCTCTAAGGCGGGCATAAACTCGACCACGGCCAAACCGGGTTTACGCAGCAGGCTGCGGCGTGGCCAGAACATGCCAACATTGGTGGCGGCTGGAATGACAGTTTGGCCGGTCTTTTCGTAAAGCACTGCTGTGCCAATCTTGTAGGGTTTTTTGACGCCTGCGGCGACACGGGTGCCTTGTGGAAAGATCACCAGTTGGCTGGGTTCTTTCGGTCCGTCGACCACGGCCTTGACCATATCCTTGATCGCCTGTCCTTTTTTGCCACGGTCAACGGGGATGGTATGGGTCCAGTTCGCGTACATTCCGATCACCGGCGCCCAGCGCAGCTCTTTTTTCATGATGAAGCGCATTCTGGGGACCGTGCCGGCAATCATCAAAATGTCCAGAAACGACTGGTGCTTGGCTGCGACGATCACCGGGCCAGAGGGGATTTCCCCCCGGATTTCGGTTTTTAACCCGACCATCCATGACGCCGTCCAACGGACCCAGTTGCAATAGGCGCGGATGATGCCATAGACCGCCTCGCGCCGGATCAGGGCAATGGGGATACCACCAAATCCGATGATGGCCAGCATCAGATACATCTGGACAATAAAGAGCAGGGACCGAACCCACTGAAATGCGTGGCGTATCATGGCGTGTCTTTCAAAATTCCGTGGGCGGCAAATCGGGTGGCGACAAAGGCGACAGTAGCGGCCAGCGGGGCGATAACCAAGGGCCAAAGCCAATGCCAACCGGCGAAACCGAGGCCAGTGAGAAAGTTTCCAGGGTCCTGACCGGCAGGCAGAAGTGCGACCGCAATACTGCCAGCGATCATGCCCACAAAGGCACCATAAAAGGCCCGCAAAGTGAATCGCCGGACAAAGGCGCGGGCGATATAGCTATCCATCGCTCCGACCGTTCGCAGGACCTGAATGACCTGACTATTGGCGGCCAGGGCGGCGTTGGCGGCAAGCGTAATAATTGCCGCGGTCGTTGCGGCGATCAGAAGGATCGAGATCATCCCAAACAGGCGCAACCGTTCTGCCGCGCGCACCAGCGGGGTGCGCCAGCGCATGTGGTCATCCAGCACCGCGCCGGGCACTTCACCAGACAGCCTTTGGCGCAGGCCTTCGGTGTCAAACCGGGTCTGATCCGTGGTGATGTTGATCAGTTGCGGAATGGGCAGATCGTGAACGGGCAGGTCCGGCCCGAACCAGGGGCTTAGCAATGCCTGATGTTCCTCTTTGCTCAGGGCTGCCGCAGAGGTCACACCGGGCGTTGTATCCAAAATTTGCAATGTACGTTGAACCTGCCGGTCGGCCTGTCCTGCAGGGGCCGAGATTCGGATGGTGATGGATTGTGTCAGCTCGGAATGCCAGCGATCTGCCAAACGCCCGGCGGCCAGTGACAAGGCAATGGCAAAGACACACAGAAATGCCATCGCCGCAGAGGTAAAGACCGTCAGCCCGGCGGTGTTACCAGTGGGCGGGACGACCCGGTCCTTCTGCTCACCGCCCAGAAAGCCGCCCAGTTCACCGGCGCGTATCATTTTGACGCTCTTCACAAATCAGCCCCGGCATTTTGGATGGTACGATCGCTGATGCGCAGCACCCGGGCATTGACCTGGGTCTTTGCCGCCCGGATCAATTGCAGATCATGGGTGGCGATCACGATGGTTTTGCCCATGCGGTTGAGCTCTGCAAGCAGCGACAAGAGCCGCTGCGACATCTCCCAATCAACATTGCCTGTGGGTTCATCGGCCAAAATAACCTCTGGCGATTGGATGACAGCGCGGGCCAGGGCCGCGCGCTGACGTTCGCCACCGGATAGTGATGGGGGCAGGGCGTTTGCGCGATCCGACAGGCCGACCCAGGCCATCAGCTCTCGCAGGTCGCCTGTGTGATGATCGCTGAGCTGACCCGCCACCGTCAGCGGGAGCAGGATATTTTCGGTCAGGCTTAGGTGATCCAGAAACTGACAATCCTGATGCACCACGCCGATGCGTTGCCGGGTCCTGGCGATATCGTCCCGGGCCATACTGTTGGTTTGTTTGCCAAAAATGCTGATGTGACCAGCGGTTGGTTTCAGCGCGCCATGACACAGTTTCAAAAACGTGGATTTGCCTGCCCCCGACGGGCCGGTCAGAAAATGAAACGATCCGGGGGCCAGGGTTGTGGTCATGTCGTTCAGGATGGCCTGCCCGCCATAACTGAAAGAGGCAGCGTTCAGCTCGATCAATGCGCGCCCCTTTCGTCATTTGGCGGTTGGCTTGATGGTGACAGTTTTGCCCCAGAGAACGTGATCTTTCAATGACTGGGCATCACTAAACTTGGACAAAGACCAAAGGCTTGCTACAAGTGGAAACAATTGAGGCAACGAACCGCGACCAACGCGGGCGAAACAGGATTAGATTAATGCGACTGATTTGTCCGAGCTGTGAGGCCAATTACGAAGTCGATGACCGCGTCATCCCCGATGATGGGCGCGATGTTCAATGTTCAAATTGCGGACATACCTGGTTTCAGAAAAGCGCTGCGATGCTGGCCGAGGAGGCCGAAACTGGGGCTGAAGCGACCCAAGACGCAATTGCCGCGTCAGACGAAGACTCAATAGTACCACCCGTGGCCGATGAGCCCGTGACCGCATCCGATGAAGATCAAGAAGCGCCCGCATCGGATCAGATCTGGAACGATCCTGCAGAGACCTATGAAGAGGTGCAGTCTGACGAGCCGGCCGAAGAAGGGTTGTCAGCGGCGCCATATGATGATGTGGCTTCAGAGCCAGAGCCAGAGCCAGAGCCAGAGCCAGAGCCAGAGCCAGAGCCAGAGCCAGAGCCAGAGCCAGAGCCAGAGCCAGAGCCAGAGCCAGAGCCAGAGCCAGAGCCAGAGCCAGAGCCAGAGGAGTTGTCCCCAGCCCCGTCCCCGGAACCCCGGCGCCGCCCCCTTGATCCCGTGGTCCAGAACGTGCTGCGCGAAGAGGCGGACAGAGAGGCCCAAGCCCGGCAGGCTGAAGGTCGCATCTGGCGCGAGGATGACGACACGGATGTATCAGTATCTGCCGTGGCACCAGTTCCCGAACGGCCGACAAAACCCAAACAGGACGACGCTGACCCAAATGCGCTGGACAGTGCGATCTCTGCCCTGTTGGCGAACGAAGACGACGGTGTTCCCGAACAGCCCAATCGCCGCAACCTTTTGCCGGATATCGAAGAGATCAATTCGTCGCTGCGGTCGGATGCTGATCAGGATGGAGAGGCCGGCTATGGCGCCGAAGAGGCGGAACTGCTGCGTGAACGCAGCCGCTATCGTGCAGGCTTCATCCTGGCGCTGGTGGTCTTTGCGACCTGTGTTGTGATTTATGCCCTTGCCCCGACGATCGCCAATATGATCCCCAGGGCAGAAGGAATTCTGTCTGGCTATGTCGCGGTCATCAACGCGTTGCGGGTCGGTTTGGACAGCGTTCTGCAGGCCGCAATCAGGGGTATTTCCGGTCTGCTCGACGGATAACCCTGTTTTTGGATCCGGGCCGTTATCCCTGTTGACCCGCGCCATCTGTGGCGTGAATATGGGCGTTCCTGAGGCGGCGCAGGCGCAAGATGTCCGATCACACAAACCCTGGATTTTATGATCACGAGGCGCTGATCTCGGTGCTGACCACGCAGCCGTTGGATCGGTTGCTGGACTACCGCGCGCCAGAGGGTGGCTGCCATCAGGGGGCGTTTGTCGAGGTGCCCTTGGGCCCGCGCAAGGTTCTGGGCGTGGTCTGGGGGCCTGGGCAGGGAACATTTGACCGATCAAAAATTCGCGCGGCCCACCGGGTGCTTGATGTGGCCCCGATGCGCGAGGAAATGCGCGCCTTTCTGACCCGGGCCAGCGATTATACCCTGACCCCGATGACCACCATGCTACGGCTGGCGACCCGTGCCCCGGGGTTGAGCGACCCGCCGTCGATGCAGAAAATTTATCGGCTGGGCGATAGTGAACCGGATCGGCTGACCGATGCACGCCGCCGTGTCCTGTCGGTCTTGCGTGATTATGCGGGCCTGAGCTTCACCCAGCGCGAGCTGGCAGAAATGGCTGGAACCAGTGCCAGCGTCATCAAGGGGCTGGTGGCCCAAGGTGCGATGCGAGAAGAGGCCACGCCGCGAGACAGGCCCTTTGCCAGTCTTGATCCAGACTATGGCGGTAAAGAGCTGAACACCGATCAGGCGCAGGCGGCGGATGTGTTGCGCGCCGATATGCGCAGCGGTCAGTACCGCACGACGCTTTTGAAAGGGGTCACCGGATCGGGCAAGACAGAGGTCTATCTGGAGGCAGTCTCCGAATGTTTGCGCCAAGGGCGCCAAGCGCTGGTCTTGTTGCCGGAAATTGCTCTGACGGCGGAGTTTCTGACCCGGGTTGAGGCGCGATTTGGCGCGCGGCCCGCTGAATGGCATTCGGGCGTCACCATGACCGAACGCCGCCGAATCTGGCGCATGGCGGGCCAAGGTGGCGTTGATCTGGTCGTGGGTGCGCGGTCAGCTTTGTATCTGCCATTTCGTGATCTGGGGCTGATCGTGGTCGATGAGGAGCATGACAGTTCCTATAAACAAGAGGACGGCGTGCTGTATAACGCCCGTGATATGGCGGTGCTGCGCGCCACTTGCGCCTCTGCCCAGGTGGTGTTGGCCTCGGCCACGCCCGCATTGGAAAGCTGGGCCAATGCAGAAAGCGGAAAGTACCAGCGCCTTGATCTTAGCAGCCGATTTGGTGTGGCGGAGCTGCCGGATATGCGCGCGATTGACATGCGGCTAGAGGAACTGCCCTCGGGCCGATGGCTGTCGCCCACGTTGCGCGGCGAAATCACCCAGCGGATAAGGGATGGCGAACAGTCGCTGTTGTTTCTGAACCGACGCGGCTATGCACCGACCACCCTGTGCCGGGCCTGCGGCAACCAGATCGCCTGTGATCACTGCGATGCACGGATGGTGGAGCACCGTTTTCTGAAACGGCTGATGTGCCATCAATGCGGCGAGACGAAACCAATGCCAGAGGTCTGCCCCAGCTGCCAGGTGGAGGGCAAATTGGCCCCTATCGGCCCCGGGGTGGAACGGTTGGCCGAAGAGGTGGTGGATCAGTTCCCCGATGCGCGGGTCAAGGTCTTGTCTTCTGATCTGTTTCATTCGGCCCGCGCCTTGAAAGAGGCGGTCGTCGACATTGCCAATGGTGCCGGAGATATTATCATCGGCACGCAGCTGGTGGCCAAGGGGCATAATTTTCCTCTGCTGACGCTTGTTGGGGTTATTGATGCCGATCTGGGCCTGCAGGGGTCTGACCTGCGGGCGGCGGAACGGACATTTCAACTAATCCGGCAGGTCGCAGGACGGGCCGGGCGGGCGGAAAAGCGCGGCGTTGCGGTGTTGCAGACCTATCAGCCGGAACACCCGGTGATTCGCGCGATCCTGTCGGGGGAAGAAGAGGCGTTTTGGCGGGCGGAGGCAGGGTCGCGACAGGCTGCCGGTGTGCCGCCCTATGGGCGTCTGGTCGGGATTGTCTTGTCAGGAACAGAGGCCGCGCAAACCTTTGATATGGCCAATGCGATGGCGCGGCGCCAGGATCCGTTGCGCGCGGTGGGGGCGGAGCTCTACGGGCCCGCACCTGCGCCCATTGCCCGGATCAGGGGGCGCCACCGGGTCAGGATGTTGATCAAAGCGGACAAGTCCGTGCCAATCCAAAAGGCCGTGGCCCTATGGGTGGGACAGTTCAAACTGCCGGGAACAATCAGATTGTCAGTGGATATCGACCCGCAGAGTTTTTACTGACGCGGTCAGAAGGAAAGCGGGCCAGCATCGTGTGATGCTGGCCCGAATTGTTTGATCAGGCGTTGCCGTCAAACGGGCCGTTCAGGCCGAAGGCATCGCAATCGTTCAACAGCGTGTTGGTCGCCAGCATCAACGCCGCGCCATGATCGGCGATCAATTCGGCCCGGCGGCCCGCGTCGCGGGTGCTTTCAATCGCGCCCCATATGGTGGCCAGGGTTTCCGATGCCTTACGGATACGGACCAATGCGTCGGCGTCGTCGGCCGCACGGCTGATGGTGCCCGGGAAGACTTTGCCAACACCCGGCACGGTTTGTGGACCGCCGCTGGTGTAGCCTTCGGGGATGTCGCCCTTGCAGTTGATGACTTTGCGATAGCGGATCGCGGACAGGATCTGATCCACCGCCTGCTTGGCGCCTTCGACACGCGAGGTGTGTTCGGTATCCGCTGCAGCATGCGGCAATAGTTCCAGACGGCCGGGGAAGGTCTCGATCAGCGGGCGATAAGGCACCATTGGGCCAAAGAGGCTACCGTCGTCTTTGACGAACAAATCCGCATCAATGGCGGCAAAGCGGATTTTGCCGCTGGCCATTGCGGCATGGAGGGCGTCTGCGTCGATCACTTCGCCACGGTCATAGTTCACGATGACCGCGCCATCGTTCATGGCGTTCAGAACCGATGCGCCGATCAGGCCAGCATTGGCAAAAGAGCCATCAGTGGTGGGTGCGCCCAAACCGGTG
Organism: Roseovarius sp. YIN77; assembly: GCF_057219155.1. Lineage (NCBI taxonomy): Bacteria > Pseudomonadati > Pseudomonadota > Alphaproteobacteria > Rhodobacterales > Roseobacteraceae > Roseovarius > Roseovarius sp. YIN77. Next base: position 2,777 of record NZ_JBXVVI010000011.1, on the reverse strand, counting down.
TGGGGGGACAGAACGTCGGCACCCGCTGCGGCCTCTTCTGGCGTTGCGGCATAGGTGAAGCCTTCGGATTCGATCCACTGCTTGTGACGCTCGCGGGCGTAGACGGACACTTTCATACCAAAAGATTTCGCCAGACGGGCGACATCGCGACCGATATTGCCATAACCGATCACGGCCATGCGTTTGCCCTCGACCTTCTCGGTCGGGTAGTCTTTCAGATGCTTGCCGGTGTCAAAGTCGCCCTTGACCACGCGGTCGTGCATTTCATCGACATTCAGGTCTGGCAGAACGCGCAGCAGAGCCTTCATCGCCATTTGCGCGGTCGCACGGCTGTTAAAGCTGGGCGTGTTCATCAGTGGTGCAGAGCCACCAGTGCCGCCGCCGCCGCCCCAACAGGCGCAGGCCATGTTGCCGGTGCCAGCGCCGATACGCACCCCGCCCTCTGGGAAGGTGGCATTTTCAGGGAAGAAGGTCGCCGCCGCGATCACCGCGTCATACTGGTTGTCACAGCAGGCCGCAGACAGTTCCTCATGGGTGCTGAGATCAGGTTGATAGAAGAAGTGCTGACCCGCAGGCAGGTCAGCGCCATCCCAGGCACCCAGTGTGAAGGTCCCGCCTTGTGCCTCGATATGGGTTTGAACGGCAGAGGGGTCAGGCTGACCATCGGCACCAAACTTCAGACCAATCAGATCTGCGATCAGGATGCGGTAGGCACGGGTAGAGTCGTCCTTGCGGGTGTCACCACCTGCGCCTTCGCCGGCCTCAAATGTGTGGCCCTGGGCGGCAAGTTCTTCCTCCAGTACCACGATTTTTGCACGGTGATAGGCGTAAGAGATGTTTTCCAACAGCGCGACGATATCTTCGGATTCGCGAATGCCACCGATCCAGGCGCGATAGTCGCCCGGGGTGCCCGGGAAGGCGTTGACATAGCGGGCCGCATCCAGACCGGCCTCATATTCGCCATTGGGATGGGTCAGACCCTCATACCCCAAAAGCTGCTTGGAACGGGCCACGATACGGGCATGGATATCAGCATCGGTGATGTCCGGATCATTGACCCGCAACAGGGTCACGGCGGCACCGCGTTTTTCGGGGTTTGCAACGCCGGCTTCCAGCAGGGATTGACCCGCCAGCCAGTCCTGAATCTGTTGGCGATTACGCACCGACCGCTGGTTCATCGTCTCGACAGAGCCGATCATGGCCTCCACACGCAGCAGGCAATAGGTGGTTTCCGCAAAGGCGAGGGTGGAGAATGTGTTGATCACCCCGCCAGTCATTTTATTGGCAGCCGGATCATAGAACGGGCCCAGACCCACGGTCTTTTCACCCGTCAGCGGTTTTTTGGCATCGGTTGGAACAACCAGTTTCAACTGACGCGCGATGGCCCATGCCGGATCTTTCTGGTTGTCTTCGATCAACTGCATCGCCGCAGGTGTGAACGACGCGATGAAATACCCAGATACACCGCCAATGGCCTTTTGGAACGGGGTGAACAGACAGCAGTTCTGCAGGAAGGATGCCACCACATCATCGGCCCAGGGCATGCCGCCCAGCATCGATGTCACATCGATCACCGCATGGCGGTTTTCAGGATCGCGGGCCAGCCATTCCAGCAGGGATTTAACCTCTGCCTCGGTATAGGTGGTGGCGCCAGTGGTTTCATGGCCGACACCTACGAACAGCGTGATGCCCATCTCTTCGAGCGCGTCAGCAGAAGGGATCGTGCCTTCCTCACCAGCAAAGGCAATCTTGTCGGCGTTGCCATTCGCGGCATAGCGTTGCAGCTCCAGAATCTGGGTGCCCCAGCTTTGACGGAAGAAGCCACCTGCCTTTGCGGCCTCGGATTCCGGGGCAGGGGTGTCGACGAACAGTTTCTGACCCGCCAGGTTCGGGTTCATCAGGTGCATGATCGCAACGGTAAACCCGCTATGCCCGCCACCCAGACCAACGGCCATTTGGTTGGATTTCGGAAACCCGAAATACCGGTGGATATGGTGCATCATGTCCAACAGAACCGCATCCGCAGGATAGCCGCGGTGCATGGAGCGACCAAGCTCTGCCGTCGTGAACGGGCCCAGATCGTTGCCCTTGTCATCCAGCTTGCGATAAGTGGATTCCAGCCAATGGTCGAACTTGAATCTGTTTTCACGGCCTTCGACCTCATCACGGACGACGTCGGTAATAGGTCCAACACCAAAAAACGGGTTGATTGTTCGCGCAGGCGCGCCGCCCTGCGTGGCATCGATGGAGGACTGGCGCTGAGAGAGTAGATCGCTCATAGTAGAATCCATTCATTTTAGGTCACGGGTTCACTAGCGCACCAATACTCGTGGGTACAGTACGTAGACGGCCAAAATGGGTAATTCTGCGACGTGACATATCGCCCAACGGCAGGAATCTGACCCAAAATTGGTCCAGATCACCGTGATTGCGTCGTTTTTGGGCGCATTCAGGTAAGAAACTTGCTTGTTGCTATGATGTGGGTGATCTGCATCCAAGTGCCGGAAAGTTGCCTCGTGGCTGGTGCGGCCTCTGCTATTGTGATGAATGTTTCGGATCGAAATGTGGAGAATGGTTCAAGGATATGGGAAAAAGCCACAAGAACACTAGGATATGATTTTGTGGCGGAGAAGTCCGTATTATTAATTTATACTAGGGCCTGTTAACACTACCGTCTGATGCCCGCTTCTGCTAAACCATTGTTATGAATGAGATAACAGAAAAGCAGTACGCGTTGATTGAGCCTTATCTTCCGGTTCAGCGCGGGAATGTACGGG